>NZ_VIUO01000005.1:0-326583 GCF_007828355.1 Herbaspirillum sp. SJZ099
CCCCGTACACCATCGTGTAACCCAACGCGATCAGCGCATACATGCTCCCTAGCACCAAACCGTTGATGATCTGCTGGATGAATATGTCCATGAATAACTCTTTAATCTGAAATAACGAAAAACGCACATGCCGACGAGATTGCCGGCACGTCGCAAAAGCATGCGGATGAGCAAAATCCGTTCCCGCTTGCCGAGTGAAATGCATGCGTCTGTGCACAAGGCGGTGCGGCCTTCATAAAAACGCCGGCGCCTGCCGCTGTTGTGGACGCTGAATTCTTTGCGCGGGGGATGATTGGGTCGGGCTCAGCCGCTGCCGCTTCGGATGCGCGGGCTTCGGCGTTGCCTGGAATGCCGGATGCGTCGGCGCATGCCGACGGGCATATGGATATGCATGGTGGGGTCTCCCTTGTCTCCTGTTTGCGCCATTGTTTGGCGTCGTGCCCAGCCTGTTGGGGGGGCCTTGCGCGAGCCTGCCTGTTGGGTGGCCCGTCGATATTGGTGCGGAATTATACGCAGAACCTGCGCACAATCCAGTCAAAAAACGGCGCTGTTACATAAGAAATCCCGGTAAGACCAGTAAACTCCATCATTTTGATGCAGGAAATATCATCAAAATGAAAAAGGCTTGCATCAGCAAGCCTTTTTCCGGTTCTTTCATTGCCGCGCCGCTCAGGCGCTTTCCGCCGCAGGCGTCTTGCGCGCGCTCAGTCCCTTGGGCAGCGGGAAGGTGACGTTTTCCTCGATGCCTTCCAGCACGCGCACGCTGCGCGCGCCAATCTCCTTGATGCGTTCGATCACGGCCCGCACCAGCACCTCGGGCGCCGAGGCCCCGGCCGTCACGCCGATGCGCAACTTGCCTTGGACCCACTCGGGCTGGATCAGCGCGGCGTCATCGACCATGAAGGCGGGCACGCCCTTCTTCTCGGCCAGTTCGCGCAGGCGGTTGGAGTTGGAACTGTTGGGACTGCCGACCACGATCACCACATCGACCTGGGGCGCCATGAACTTCACGGCTTCCTGGCGGTTGGTGGTGGCGTAGCAGATGTCGCCCTTCTTGGGTTCGGTGATCGCCGGGAAACGCTCGCGCAGCGCCGCGATGATGTCGGCGGTGTCGTCCACCGACAGCGTGGTCTGCGAGACGTAAGCCAGCAGTTCCGGATCGGCCACCTGCAGGCGCCTCACGTCTTCCACGGTTTCCACCAGGTGCATGCCTGCTTCGGTCTGGCCCATGGTGCCTTCCACCTCGGGGTGGCCGGCGTGGCCGATCATGATGATCTCGCGGCCTTCGCGGCGCATCTTGGCCACTTCCATGTGAACCTTGGTGACCAGCGGGCAAGTGGCGTCGAACACGGCCAGTCCGCGCTCGGCGGCTTCGGCCTGGACCACCTTGGGCACGCCGTGGGCGGAGAAGATCACGGTACTGCCGGCCGGGACATCGGCCAGCTCTTCGATGAACACCGCGCCCTTGGCGCGCAGGTCCGCCACCACATAGGCGTTGTGGACGATCTCGTGGCGCACGTAGATGGGCGCGCCGAACTGCTGCAGCGCGCGTTCGACGATTTCGATCGCACGGTCGACGCCGGCGCAAAAACCGCGCGGCTGTGCGAGCAGGATTTCGGATTCCGCTTTATCCATGGTGGCTTCCTTGATTCAAAACTTGTCTACGGCGATAGAGCCGATGTTGGCTTCGGCCCGGAACCTGGTCAGCGCTTCAACTCTCGTCGAAATTTTGAAGAGGTTCTTACAGAACTCCAATGATTTTCACTTCAAATTTCAGCGTTTGACCGGCCAGCGGATGATTGAAATCGAAGACGGCCCCATCATCGTCGATCGCGCGCAGGATACCGGCAAAACGGCCGCCGCCGGGTGCGGCGAAATCGACCAGGTCGCCGATGCGGTAATCCTCGCCCATCGCCGAGTTTTCTTCCAGCGTGGCGCGCGAGATACGCTGGATCAGCTCGTCGCTGCGCTCGCCGAAAGCTTGCTCGGGCGCCAGCTCGAAAGTCTGGTGCGCGCCTTCCGGCAGGCCCAGCAGGCAGGCTTCCAGGAATGGCGCCAATTGCCCCTGGCCGAACTGCAGCGTCGCCGGATTTTCATTGAAGGTGCTGACGATATCGTCGCCATCCAGCGAAGCCAGGCGGTAATGCAGGGTGAGGTAGGCGTTGTCGGTGACGACCGGGACAGATGGGCTGGACATGAAAGGAAATCAGAGATGCTTGAGAACCCGTTATTGTAAGCCACGTTTGCTTCCAGCGCCGCCGCCGCACAGCGTTAGTCCGCCGCGGGCGCCGGCCCCTGTCCCCTGTTTTGTTGGTTTCAAAGATGGCAATAACTGATTGGCCCGAAGACCAGCGGCCGCGAGAACGGCTGATCCGCCAGGGTGCGGCGGCCCTGTCGGACGCGGAATTGCTGGCGGTGTTCCTGCGCGTGGGCGTGGCCGGCAAAAGCGCGGTCGACCTGGCGCGCGAGATGCTCCAGCATTTCGGCTCGCTGGATGCGCTGTTTGGCGCCGGGCTGAATGACTTTTCCCGGATCAACGGCCTGGGCCCGGCCAAGTATGCCCAGTTGCAGGCGGTCATGGAGCTCGCCAAGCGGGCGCTGGGCGAGGAACTGGAGGATGGCGCCCTGCTGAACTCGACCCAGGCAGTAGGCCAGTATCTGCGGCTCCTGTTCAAGAACAAGGCCCATGAATCGTTCGTGGTGTTGTTTGTCGACATCCGCAACCGCCTGATCGCGGTGGAAGAACTGTTTCGCGGCACGCTGAACCAGGCCAGCGTCTATCCGCGCGAAGTGGTGAAGGCGGCGCTTGGGCACAACGCCGCCTCAGTCATACTGGCGCACAACCATCCTTCCGGCGATCCGGAACCCAGCCAGGCCGACCTGGCGCTCACCCGGGCATTGAAAGACGCGCTGGCGCTGGTCGATGTGCGGGTGCTGGACCATTTCGTGGTGGCGGGAACACGCCCCCATTCCTTTGCCGAGCATGGGCAGATATGAATTTCCAAAGGCTTTTTCCTTGCACAACCCCTTACCGATCAATGGGTTATGACTGAAGGCGATGCCGCTGGCGACTACAGGCCAACAAATTGTTAAATAAATTAATTTACAATAGACACAATTGTTTTCCGCAAGTCATTGAAAAATCAATGTTTTTTCCTTATACTCACGTTTTTCCCAAATTCGGAAATTTTTAAGGAGCATCAACATGGCACGTGTCTGCCAAGTCACCGGGAAGGGGCCGATGGTCGGCAACAACGTTTCCCATGCAAACAACAAGACTAAGCGTCGCTTCCTGCCCAACCTGCAGAACCGCCGCATTTTCGTCGAATCCGAAAACCGCTGGGTTTCCCTGCGTTTGTCCAACGCCGGCCTGCGCGTGATCGACAAGATCGGCATCGATGCCGTTCTGGCCGATCTGCGTGCTCGCGGCGAAAAAGTCTAACTAGCAGAGTAAAGGAAATCTATCATGGCGAAATCCGGCCGCGACAAAATCAAACTGGAGTCGACCGCAGGTACCGGTCACTTCTACACCACCACCAAGAACAAGCGTACTACGCCCGAAAAGATCACGATCATGAAGTTCGATCCCAAGGCGCGCAAGCACGTCGAGTACAAAGAGACCAAGATCAAGTAATTGATCGTCCTCTCTTGATGAAGAACCCCGCCAAGGCGGGGTTTTTTATTGCCTGCCGCCGCCCTCGCGCATACACCCTGACCCTCCCCGGGCAGCGCGGCAAGCGCCCCAAAACAAAACCCCCGCGGACTTGCGTCGGCGGGGGTTTTATTTTCAGAGGCGCAAGCCGTCAGGCTTGCCCGCCCTCAGGGTCGGATCACGCGTAGCTGCGCAGGCGCAATGCGAATTCGCGCAGTGCCTTGATGCCGGATGCTTCGGCGCGGGCGCACCAATCCTGCAATTGCTGCAGCAGCTGCTCGCGGGTCGAGTGCGAACGTTCCCAGATCGCGCCCAGTTCGATGCGCATTTCATGCATCGTCTGCAGCGCCTTGCTGTGCGTGAACAACTCGGACAACTGTTGCTTCTGGCCGTCTTCCAGCTTGGCCGGCTCACGTTGCAGCAGCTTCTTGGAAGACTTCAGGAAGCGCGATTCCAGCTTGGCCTTTTCAATCAGGTGGTCCAGCTCGTCCTTCCAGGCATGCTTGAGGGAACGGGCGTACTTGGCGGTGACGTCGTAGCGGTTGGCGATGACCGACTGCAGCGTGTCGAAGTCGACCGCGGCCTTCTTGCTGTCGAACTTGGGCACCGGAGCCACTTTCTTCACCTTGGCCAGGCCAAAGGTTTCGAGGATGCGGATATACATCCAGCCGATATCGAACTCATACCACTTGGACGAGAACTTGGCCGAGGTGCCGAAGGTGTGGTGGTTGTTGTGCATTTCTTCGCCGCCGATGATGATGCCGATCGGAAACAGGTTGGTCGCGGCGTCGTTGCAGTCGTAGTTGCGGTAACCCCAGTAGTGGCCGATGCCATTGACCACGCCGGCGGCCCAGAACGGGATCCACGCCATCTGGATGGCCCAGATGGCCAGGCCGATGGCGCCGAACAGCAGCACGTTGATGATCAGCATGATGCCCACGCCCTGCCAGCTGTACTTGCTGTAGATGTTGCGCTCGATCCAGTCGTCGGGGGTGCCGTGGCCGAACTTTTCCATGGTCTCGGCGTTCTTGGCTTCGTCGCGATAGAGTTCAGCGCCTTCCCACATCACCTTCTTGATGCCGCGGGTCTGCGGGCTGTGCGGATCCTCTTCGGTTTCGCACTTCGCATGGTGCTTGCGGTGAATGGCGGCCCATTCCTTGGTCACCATGCCGGTGGTCATCCACAGCCACAGGCGGAAGAAGTGGCTGGGGATCGCGTGCAATTCGAGCGCACGATGCGCCTGGCAACGATGCAGGTAGAGTGTCACGCCCACAATCGTGATATGGGTCATCACCAATGTGTAAATGACAATCTGCCAACCGCTCGCGTGCAGCAAGCCGTTGGCAACAAAGTCGAGGATCGCATCTAAGGTCATCACTGCTCCAAAATTAGAAACCGCTATCGGATAACGAACTTGTTCCGTGAAAATGTTTTTATTTTCTTTTAATTTTGCTGCATTGTACGCGAATTCTTCTCGTCTGGGCTATCTGGCGATGGCGGAACAACAGTCGCGTCGCTCTGGCGGAAACTGCGTTCGTCCATGATCCGGATGTCGCGCTTGGCGTGCGCGACCTGGATTCCGTGCTCCTTGAATGCCTTCCAGATGGCCCGGTTGACGTCGGAAAGCACATTCAGGCGGCCGTTTTCCGGATCGGTGATCCAAAAACCCAGCTCCAGCTCCAGGCCATCGGCCCCGATCTTGATCAGCAGGGCCTGCGGCGCGGTCTGTTGAGATACCCGCTGCACCCCAAGTGCGGCCTGCTCCATGATAGACAAGACAGTTTCCACATCGTCCTGGTACAAAATTGTAAGCTGTGTGTACAAACGTATAATGCGGTGGGTCAAGGAATAGTTCTGTACCGGATTGGCCACAAACATTTCATTGGGCAACACCGATTCGATGCCGTCCAGCCCTTCCAGGATCGTATACCGGGTATTGATCTGAGTGACCTTGCCGAAATAGGTATCCACGGCAACCATGTCGCCGATCACCATGCTGCGTTCCAGCAAGATCACGAAGCCGGACACGTAGCTGCTGGCGATCTTTTGCAAGCCCAGGCCGATACCCACCCCAAGCGCGCCGCCAAATACCGACAGCACGGTCAGGTCGATCCCCACCAGCGACAGGCTGACCAGGAACGCGACCAGGATCAGCACCGCCTTGGTCAGGCGCGCCACCACCGTGCGCAGCGAGGAATGCATGGTGCTGACCTTCATCAGCCGGTTTTCCAGCACCGCGCCGATCCACAAGGCAATGATCAGGGTCACCAGCACCGAAGCGCCGGCTTGCAAAATCGTCAACAGCGATGCCTTGTGGCGCCCCAGGGGCAGTTCGGTGCGGTCGAGATAGTCGATAAAGTCCGGCCACAAGCCGGTGATGTAAAGCCATACGCAGATCCACACCAGCGTCGCGATGGCTTTTTCCGACAGGTGCAGCAAGGCCCCGACGGTGGCGTCCTTGACGAAGATGCTGCGCAACACATAGAACACGAAGCGCATCGCGACCTGGGCAATGGCCAGCGGAAACATGATTTCCCACAGCGATACCGGATGGCCGATGCGTTTGAGGCAGACATACGCGGCCGCCAGCAAGCCCAGCGCCAGCAGCGGCGACAGCACGCGGGAAAAGCTCTTGACGCCGATCTGCATCATCCGCGACTGCTCGTCGCCGCGCTCCAGCCCCAGGATCTTGCGCAGCCAGCGCGACAGCGCGATCCCGCCCAGCACACACAACAGGATGACAGCCAGTTGGCGCAGCACGTCCTGCGGCTGGTAGTCGGTGAAAAGGGAAAGGAAATGGTCGGTCATGGCTGGCCGGCTCGTTCAGGAAAGGACAATATGAAATCGGGTCATCATCGGCATCACCGTACTCACGGCGCCGGCTCGGCATCCTGGCGGTGGCGCTCCCAGTTGGCGGCGTAACGCGCGGCCAGCGGCGGATTCTTGCCCAGCACCAGGATGTTCTCGGCGTTCTTGTGCTGCGCCGACCAGGTGAAATTGAAACTGCCGGTAATCACCGTCGCCGATGGCAAGGCGGCATCGATCACGATCACCTTGTTGTGGGCGTTGCGATAACGCGTCTCCAGCCAGACCGGCACGCCGGCGCTGCGCAATTGCTGCAGGCGCCCGCTGGAATTCTTGTCGAGCTGGCCGCCATCCATCAGCACGCGCACGTCGACGCCGCGCTGGCGGGCCGCCACCAGCGCATCCGTAATGGGCCGGTTGGTCAACAGGTACGCCTGCACCAGCACCTGCCGGCGCGCCTTGGCCAGTTGGCCGACGATCAGGCCTTCGATATCGTCCCACGGCGCGAAAGCGGCCTGCTGCGTGCCTTGCGCGGCCATGGCCGGCGCCGCCGCCTGCCTGGCCAGGGCGGACGGAGCCGCCAGCAGGCCAGCCAGCAAAAACGGCGCCGCCTGCCGGCACAGGCGATCAAATGCCAGGATCAAGCGCGGCGCTCCAGCACGGCGGCGAAGAAACCGTCGGTCTGGTGCAGGTGCGGCAGCAGCTTCAGATAGTCGCCCATCTCCAGCACGACCTTCTGCTCGGCCAGCACCTCGCTCATGGGACGCAGCATGAAATCGGGGTGCGCTTGCAGGAACTCGGCGATCACCTCGTCGTTTTCCTCTTCCAGGAAGCTGCAGGTGCCGTACACCAGGCGCCCGCCCGGACGCACCAGGCGCGCGGCGCTGGCCAGGATGCTGCCCTGCTTGGCGCGCATCTCGGTCAGGGTGTCCACGCTCTGGCGCCATTTCATGTCAGGATTGCGGCGCAGCGTGCCCAGGCCGCTGCAAGGCGCATCGACCAGCACGCGGTCGATCTTGCCGGCCAGGCGCTTGACCTTGGCGTCGTTCTCGTGGGCGATCACCACCGGATGCACATTGGACAGGCCGCTGCGCGCCAGGCGCGGCTTGAGCTTGGCCAGGCGTTTCTCGGACACGTCGAAGGCGTACAGGCGGCCGGTATTGCGCATCAAGGCGCCCAGCGCCAGCGTCTTGCCGCCGGCGCCGGCACAGAAGTCCACCACCATTTCGCCGCGCTTGGCGCCGACGATCTGGGCCAGCAACTGGCTGCCCTCATCCTGCACTTCGATCGCGCCATCCTTGAACAACGGCAGGTTCTGCAGCGCCGGCTTTTTCAGCACGCGCAGGCCCAGCGGCGAATAAGGCGTGGGTTCGCAAGCCACCGGCGCCTTGGCCAGTTCTTCGATGACGCTATCGCGGTCGGCCTTGAGCGCGTTGACGCGCAAGTCCAGCGGCGCCGGACGGTTCATGGCATCGGCCAGCTCCAGCGTGGCGGCTTCGCCCACGCGCGCCACCAGCTTGTCGTACAGCCAGGGCGGCAGGTTGCTGCGCATCTGCGGCGCCAGCTGGCTGCGGTCGATCTGCGCCACGCGCGCCAGCCATTCGCCCTCGCCTTCCTGCAAGCCGCCCAACGACTCGGCGCCGACGGCGTCGGCCAGGCCCAGCAGCGCCATGCGGCGCATCATCGGCCCCACGCCGGATTCGGCGAAGTTGGTCAGCACCGTCTTGTTGCGCAACAGGCCGTAGACCGCCTCGGCGATCACGCCGCGTTCGCGGCTGCCCAGCTTGGGGTGGTCGCGGAAATAACGCGACAGCGTCACATCGGCCGGGCCGGTGAAGCGCAGCACCTCGCGCAGCAGTTCTTCGGTATGGGGAATGATCGCGGGAGGCAATCTCATGCTCGGTCCTTCAGATTCTAAAATGGGTAGGCTTGCAACGGCTCAGATTGCAATAACGGATGCGGCGTCGGCCGCGCCGACGGCGGCCGGCGCCAAACGCACGCGGGCGCCTTCCAGCACAAGACGCCCTTGGACGAACCAGTTCACGGCGCGTGGGTAGATGACATGTTCCTGTTCCAGCACGCGCTCGGCCAGCGCTTCTTCGCTGTCGCCCTCCAGCACCGGTACGCAAGCCTGGGCCACGATGGGGCCATGGTCCAGGTCGGGCGTGACGAAATGCACGGTCGCGCCATGCAGCTTCACCCCGGCGGCCAAGGCCTGGCGGTGCGTCGCCAGCCCGGGGAAACTGGGCAGCAGCGACGGATGGATATTGAGCATGCGCCCCCTGTAATGATCCACAAAAGGCGCGGTCAGGATGCGCATGAAGCCGGCCAGCACCACCAGGTCGGGCGCATAGGCGTCGATGCTGGCGCGCAGGGCGGCATCGAACTGGTCGCGCGCGGCGTAATCGCGGCTGGGAATGACCTCGGTCGGAATACCGTGCGCCGCGGCGAACTCCAGGCCGCTGGCGTCGGCGCGGTTACTGATGACGGCGGAAATTCTGGCAGGCCATTTTTCGGCCTGGGCGGCGCGGACGATGGCTTCCATATTGCTGCCTCGTCCGGAAATCAGGATGACAATGCTTCTCATGGTGTGCGCATTGTACCTGCTAGTGTCGCGTTGCACGCCTGGCAGAACCGATAAACCCGGTGGATTTGCCATTCTGGCTAGGCGCAAACCGCAGGATTTGCGACGCCGCCGGGGACGGGTGCGGCCGGCCGCCGATGTCCGCGCGGCCCGGCGGCGGCCGTGGCGAAAATGATTGATCCGGCTTTACTGGAAGGAATAAAAAACCCGGAACGCGATTTTCTTTTCGGCCCAGTAGTCGGCCGCGTCGCGGAAGACGTCGAGCAAGGTTTCGCGGGCCTCCTTGTCGAACTTCTGGGTATTGGGGAGTTGTTCCAGCACCACGACAAAGCCGGGCTGCTTGCCGGCCTTGTGCGTCAGGTCGGTCAGGCAATCGGCCAGCGCATCGAAATTCTTGCCGAAATGTCTCGGGAAGTGGAAGGCGCTGGCGATGGCGGTCAGCACTTGCTGCTTGGTGGTTGCCTCGGCGCAATAGGCATAGAGAAAGTGCTGCTCAAGACGAGCGGCCTCTTCCTGCAACTCGGTCACGCGGAAGGCGCGGATCGACTGCACTATATTTGGCGGCACCGTTTTAAACAAACTCATTGTCCCTTCCTATCCATGACGAGGTGGTGTGGTTACATCCCTGGCTGGCAGCCGGGCTTGCCGGCCCAGCCTGCTTGTGTTGCCCGAATTGCGATCGGACCGCATTCCGATCAGTCGCGAATCCGGCTGAACGTCTTGTAATGGTCGCTCGTGTAATAGTATTCGCCGGATGTTGCAGGATCGCCGCCGCTGATGATCCTGCGGGCCCCGCGATTGCGCGCACGCGGGGTTTTGACGGTGAATTCGTGATAATACCCACGCTTTTGCTTGGGTAAAACCCCCTCATAATTGCCGAAAACCGCACCATCCTTGGCGTATGGGAAGGGCCCGCCCTGGCGGATCAGCCCCATGGTCTGCTGGGCTTCGCGCGGCAGCTGGTCGAGCGAGACATCGGCGATGCCGCCCGGCTGCGGGCCGCGCGCCTGGACCGGCGCAGCCAGGACCAGTGCGGCCAGGAGAACCAGCCAGTACTTCAGGAAAAAGGATGAAATGATTCGGGCTCGCATTTTAATGATTGCAATAATATTAATTTTCAGCAATACGACATCGTAGATTAACGTTTTGCTTTCGGCTAAGCAACCATGACATTCACGGTTTCTTCACCCCGGAGCGAACCCACGGCGCGGCATCCCCTCGCAATCCGGCCTCAGGCGTTTTTCTCACCGACGGGTTAAATAAGAACATCCGGGCGGTCCGCCCCAAGCTCAGGCTTGGAGCGCCCGCGCCGTTTCCGGTTCAAAAAACGCCAGTACTTCATCGCGCTTGCCGTAGGTATCGCTCTCGCCCAGCGCAATCAGCTCACGCGTGAAGCTTTTCTCGAACAGCAGATACGATGCCAGCGCCGAACCGCGCGCCTCGGTGGCGCCGATGCCGCCCAGCAAGGTGCGGATCGGCCTGGGCAAACTGGCCACATGGCGGCTGGCGATGCTGTCGATGCGCTGCGACGGCGAAATCACCAGCGTCTCGATCGGCTTCAACGGCGTGCGGGCGCGCTGCTCGGGGGTCAGCACCGACAGCGTCTGGTTGACGCGGTTAGTGCGCTCGATATCGGCCGACAAACCGTCGAGGAAGATGCTCGACATCGCATGGCCCGCCACTTGCGCCAGGCTGGGATATTGCGGCGTGTTGGTGGGCGCATTTTCGCCCTCCTCGCCCATGCGCCCGGCGCCGATCACCAGCACCTTGGACGCGCCCAGGTGAATGGCCGGCGAAATCGGCGCGATCTGGCGCATCGAGCCGTCGCCGCAATATTCGCAGCGGCCGTTGATATAGACCGGGATGGCCGGGAAGATGAACGGAATGGCCGACGACGCCAACAGATGGTCGATGCCGATCTGGTCGCGGATGGCCAGCCGCTGCGTGCGGCGCCACGGCTCGATCTCGTCCTGGCACTGGTAAAACGTGACGTGCTGGCCGCTGGTGTAGGAAGATGCCGTCACCGCCAGCGCATGCAGCTTGCCCTCGGCCATCGCCTCATCCAGCCGCGGCAGGTCGAGCAGGCGGTGCAGCATGCTCACCAGCGGCGTGTTGTCCAGCAGCGAGTTGGGCGGATGGGCGCGCCATTTGCGCAACAACCAGCCGAAAGAAAACAGCGACAGCCAGCGCGCCCCCGAGCGCAAGATCCCCAGCGAATCGGCGCGGTAGACCTGCTCGACCTTGAAATTGGCCCAGACCGCCATCAGCTCGCGCACCGCCTCGCCGAAATCGTCGGCGCGGCAAGCCAGCGCGGTGGCATTGATGGCCCCCGCCGACGTGCCGCAGATGATGGGAAAGGGATTGCTGTGCACCGGCCAGCCGGACTCCAGCAAGATCAACGACAAGGCGTTGAGCACGCCCACTTGATAAGCCGCCCGCGCGCCCCCTCCGGTCAGGATCAGTCCTGTTTTATGTTCCGTTGACTCCATGCCAACAGCTTAGCAGCAGCCCCGCGCCGGTGGCGAAAAATGTTGGGATGCGATGCACAAATGACGGTTCATCATTTGCCCCCCCCCCCCCGCACTATTTGGGCGCCATGCGGATGGCGCCGTCCAGGCGGATGGTTTCGCCGTTGAGCATCACGTTCTCGATGATGCTCCTGGCCAGTTGCGCGTACTCGGTCGCCCGGCCCAGGCGCGGCGGGAAAGGCACGGCCTGGCCCAGCGAGTCGAGCACCTCCTGCGGCATGGCCAGCATCATCGGCGTTTCGAAAATGCCGGGAGCGATGGTCATGACGCGAATGCCGCTGCGCGACAGGTCGCGCGCCATCGGCAGCGTCATGGCGACGATGGCGCCCTTGGATGCGGCATAGGCGGTCTGGCCGATCTGGCCATCGTAGGCGGCCACCGAGGCGGTATTGATGATCACGCCGCGCTCGCCTTCTTGCGCCGGTTCCGTCCTGGCCATCGCGTCGGCGGCAAAGCGCGCCATGTTGAAACTGCCCACCAGGTTGATGTTGAGCGTCTTCATGAACAGCGCCATGGTGTGCGGCCCGCTCTTGCCGATCAGCTTCTCGGCCGGCGCGATGCCGGCGCAGTTGATGAGCCCGCGCACGGTGCCCAGTTGCTGGGCGGCGCGCACCACCGCCTGCGCATCTTCCTCGGCGCTGACGTCGCAGCGCACGAACACGCCGTTCAATTCCTGCGCCAGCTTGCTGCCAACCTCTTCATTCAGGTCGGCCAGCACCGGCTTGCCGCCTGCGGCCGCGATCATGCGCACGGTCGCCGCGCCCAGCCCCGACGCGGCGCCGGTCACGATGAAAACATTTCCTTCGATACGCATTGCGTCTCCTCGCTTTATTTTTCCAAATGGTTGCGTTTGGAGATTATGCAGCAGACGCCGCGCGGCCGACTATCCGCGCAGCGACAATCGGGGCAGTGACAATCGGGGCAGCGCTGAATCAATCCCACACGATGTGGCGCCCCCCGGCTCAGGTCGGCAACGCCGGCAGCAGCGGCACCAGCAGCAAGGCCACGATGTTGATGATCTTGATCAGCGGATTGATGGCCGGCCCGGCGGTGTCCTTGTACGGGTCGCCCACGGTGTCGCCGGTCACGGCCGCCTTGTGCGCGTCCGAGCCCTTGCCGCCGTGGTGGCCATCCTCGATGTATTTCTTGGCATTGTCCCAGGCGCCGCCGCCGGTGGTCATCGAAATCGCCACGAACAGGCCGGTCACGATGGTTCCCATCAGCAGCCCGCCCAACGCCGCCGGACCCAGCAGCATGCCGACCACGACAGGCACGATCACCGGCAGCAACGAAGGCAGGATCATCTCGCGGATGGCCGACGAGGTCAGCATGTCCACCGCGCGGTCGTATTGCGGCCGGCCGGTGCCATCCATGATGCCCGGGATCTCGCTGAACTGGCGCCGCACTTCGACCACCACCGCGCCGGCCGCGCGGCCCACCGCTTCCATCGCCATGGCGCCGAACAGGTAAGGGATCAGGCCGCCGATGAACAGGCCGACGATCACCGCCGGGCTGGACAAGTCGAAGGAAGTGCTCTTGCCGACGCTGTCGAGCGCATGGGTATAGTCGGCGAACAGCACCAGCGCCGCCAGCCCGGCCGAACCGATCGCATAGCCTTTGGTGACGGCCTTGGTGGTGTTGCCCACCGCATCGAGCGGATCGGTGATGGCGCGCACCGAGTCCGGCATGCCCGACATCTCCGCGATGCCGCCGGCATTGTCGGTGATGGGCCCGTACGCATCCAGCGCGACGATGATGCCGGCCATCGACAACATCGAGGTGGCCGCGATGGCGATGCCGTACAAGCCGGCCAGCCAGTAGGCGGCGATGATGGCCACGCACACCGCCAACACCGGATATGCGGTGGACTTCATCGATACGCCGAGGCCGGCGATGATGTTGGTGCCGTGGCCGGTGGTCGATGCCTGGGCGATGTGGCGCACCGGCTTGAAATCGGTGCCGGTGTAGTACTCGGTGATGTAGACCATCAGTCCTGTCAGCACGATGCCCACCACCGCCGAGCCGATCAGCGGCAGGCGCAGCTCGGGCGGCAGCATCAACCAGCTGGCGATCACGAAGCCGACCAGCGAAAGGCCGGCCGACCACCATAGCCCGGTATAGAGCGCCGACATGATTTTCTTGCCGGGCGAAGCCTTGACCATCGAGCAGCCGACGATGGACGCCAGGATCGACACCCCGCCCAGCACCAGCGGATAAAGGATGGCCAGCACTTCCATGCCTTTCAGCATCAGGCTGCCCAGCAGCATGGTCGCCACCAGCGTGACCACATAGGTCTCGAACAGGTCGGCCGCCATGCCGGCGCAGTCGCCGACGTTGTCGCCCACGTTGTCGGCGATCACCGCCGGATTGCGCGGATCGTCCTCGGGAATGCCGGCCTCGACCTTGCCCACCAGGTCGGCGCCGACATCGGCGCCCTTGGTGAAGATGCCGCCGCCCAGACGCGCGAAGATGGAGATCAGCGAAGCGCCGAAGGCCAGCCCGATCAAGGGCTTGATGGCGTCATGCAGGCTGGGCGCGCGCCCCTGCCCGTATCCGAACAGGAACCAGAAGAACAGCGTCACGCCCAGCAGGCCCAGCCCGACCACCAGCATGCCGGTGATCGCCCCGCCGCGAAAGGCCACATTGAGCGCCTCGTTCATGCCGCGCGTGGCGGCTTGCGCGGTGCGCACGTTGGCCCGCACCGACACGTTCATGCCGATGAAACCGCAGGCGCCCGACAGCACCGCCCCCAGCAGGAACCCGAGCGCGGTCGGCCAGCCCAGTCCGGGAATGAGTGCGATCACCACCAGCAGCACCACCCCGACCATGGCGATGGTGCGGTATTGCCGCGCCAGATAGGCGGACGCGCCCTGCTGGATCGCACTGGCGATATCCTGCATGCGTTCGTTGCCGGGGTCCTGCTTGAGAATCCAACTACGGGATACGAGGCCATAGATCACTGCGACGACGCCGCAGGCAATGGCAAACCAAAGGGCTGTAGCCATGCATGTCTCCTTTATTATCACGACTCATCAACAATCACGAACATCCGCCGCTGCCGCCGGTACAGGAACATGCCTGTTGCCGGCAACCGCCGCCGATACTGCGCCTGCAAATTGTGTCGCCCTTTTTCTTGGATTTCTTATGGTTCTACCGGGGCTGCCGCCGCCGCGCATGAACCTGCACGGTAGCGGTTGAAAAATTCAGTCCATCACTGATCTTGCCTGCCTTGCCACTATCGCGGCTGGTTCGCCGCGCGGGCATAAAAAAAGCGGACCGCAGTCCGCTTTACTTTACTCCGCCAGGGCGGCAAATGCACGATCCCTGATTTCTTCGACCGGGCCTACGCCGGCGATCTTGCGATACTTCGGCGCGCCCGGCTGGCCGGACTTGGCCCAGTCGCCATAGTAGCCGAGCAGCACTTCGGTCTGCTCGTGGTACACCGCCAGGCGCTTCTTGACGGTTTCTTCCTTGTCGTCGTCGCGCTGGATCAGGGCTTCGCCGGTGGCGTCGTCCTTGCCCTCGGCCTTGGGCGGGTTGAACTTGACGTGGTAGGTGCGGCCCGAACCCGGGTGCACGCGGCGGCCGCTCATGCGCTCGACGATGGCGCTGTCGGGCACGTCGATTTCCAGCACGTAGTCGATGGCCACGCCGGCTTCCTTCATGGCGTCGGCCTGGCGCGTGGTGCGCGGGAAGCCGTCGAACAGGTAACCGTTGGCGCAGTCGGGCTGCTGCAGGCGATCCTTGACCAGCCCGATGATGATGTCATCCGAAACCAATCCGCCTGCGTCCATCACCTTCTTGGCGGCGATGCCCAGTTCAGTTCCAGCAGCCACAGCGGCGCGCAGCATGTCGCCGGTGGAGATTTGCGGGATGTTGAATTTTTCCTTGATAAAAGTGGCTTGCGTACCTTTACCGGCACCAGGCGCTCCTAAAAGGATGAGGCGCATATCGTTTCCTAAATTGAGGTTTCTGAAATATTGAATGCTTGAATTCTTTTGCGATGGGATGGCGGTCGATACCAACCGTCTGGGCGGTTATGTCTCTTTTTGTGGCGCCGTTTGCATCAGCTCTGGACGAAACTTACCACAAAATCTTACCGAACCATGACAAACGCCCGATTTTTAAGCAGTCTCCAGCCTGTGATTGTGTCGCGCAAGTTTGACAAAAAACTTACAAAACACCCGCCCGCCAAGACTTTCCTCGGCAGTCGTTTTCGGCCTCGCGCACACTACAGGGAGGAAATGGTCTTCACCAGCGGACTGTCCGGCGGCGCCTCGAAATGTTTGCGTACACGCAACAAATCTTCCGGCGTATCCACGCCCGCTTCCGGCACCACCGAGGTCACATGCACCGCGATCGAATGGCCGTGCCACAGCACGCGCAATTGCTCCAGCGCCTCGATGCGCTCCACCGGCGAGGCCGACAGCGTCGGGTACAGTTGCAAGAACTTGTTGCTGTACGCGTACAGGCCGATATGGCGCAGCGGCGCGTAATCGTTGGCATGGTCGGCGCCATGCGCCTCGGGCAGCACTTCGCGCGACCTGGCGAAGGCATCGCGGTGCCAGGGAATCGTCGCGCGCGAGAAATACATGGCGCAGCCGTCCTTGTTCAAGACCACTTTCACCACGTTGGGATTGAAGGCATCGGCGGCCGTCTCGATGGCATGGGCGGCGGTCGCCATCGGCACGCCGGCCTTGATATGGCCGGCAGTGGCGGCGATCAGGCCGGGATCGATCAGCGGCTCGTCGCCCTGCACGTTGACCACCACCGCATCATCGGCCAGGTCCAGCGCAGCGGCCACCTCCGCGATGCGGTCGGTCCCGGAAGGATGGTCGGCGCGCGTCATCGCCACGTCCACACCGTGCTGCCGGCAGGCGGCATGGATATCGTGGTGGTCGGTGGCGACGATGATGCGCGCGGCGCCCGACAGCGCGGCGCGCTCGGCCACGCGCACGATCATCGGCTTGCCGCCGAGGTCGGCCAGCGGCTTGTTGGGCAGGCGCGTCGATGCCAGGCGCGCCGGGATGATGACGGTGAAGGACATGGGCTTGGAACGTATTGTTGGCGACTTCAGAGGCGCACAGCAGGCGGCCGGACCGGTTCAGGCGGCAGGCGATATCGGAGCGGCATTGATGTCGCGCGCTTCATCGGCCCACATGATGGGAATGCCGTCGCGGATCGGGTAGGCCAGCTTGTCGCCTTTGCAGATCAGTTCCTGCGCTTTCTTGTCGTAGTCCAACGGGCCCTTGCAGATCGGGCAAACCAGGATATCAAGCAGTCGGGCGTTCACGGAGTTTCTCCACTATATGTTCAGCCAGCGCGCCGTCGATGCGCGCCGATACGGGCACGACCCAGATGCGCGGGTCGTTTTGGATGGCCTCGATAGCCCTGCATTTTACTGCATCCTTCTCCGTCACCAGGATGACATCGGCCTGCAGGCCGGCGAAAGGATTGGCGGAGAAGTCATAATGGTCCGGCAACGGATGCTCGGCAAACGCCAGGCCGGCGCCGCGCAGGGTGGCGAAGAAACGGCCGGGATTGCCGATGCCGGCCACCGCGGCGATACGCACGGTATGCGCCCCGCCTGCGCCGATGTCCGCCAGCGGACGGCGCACGGACGGCGCGGCCAGCTGCACGGCCTCGCCGGCTTCCAGCCGCATCGCGTAACTGCCGGCGGGCGCCGCGCTGCCGGCCGGCAGGTTGGCGACCGAAAAATCCCGGCGGCGCGAAGCCGGCTCGCGCAGCGGGCCGGCCGGCAACAGCCAGCCATTGCCGGCGCCGCGCGCATCCGACAGCACGATCTCGATGTCGCGCGCCAGCGCATAGTGCTGCAAGCCATCGTCGGACACCAGCACATCCACCTCCGGGTGCGCTGCCAGCAAGGCCCGCCCCGCCGCCGCCCGGCGCCGCCCGACCACCAGCGGCACGCCGGTGCGCTGCACGATCAGGAGCGGCTCGTCGCCCACCTGCGCCGCGGCCGAGCCTGCCAATACTTGCGCCACTGCCCCGGCGCCGCCGGCGCCATAGCCGCGCGACACCACGCCCGGCGTGTAGCCGGCGGCGCGCAAGGCTTCGATCAGCCAGATGGCGAACGGCGTCTTGCCGGTGCCGCCGACAAACACATTGCCCACCACGATGACCGGCACCGGCAGGCGTTCGACCCGTTTGAGCCCCAACGCGAACAACGCGCGCCGCAACGCCGCCAGCGCGCCGAACAGCAGCGACAGCGGCCACAACAGGCAAGCCAGCGGCCCGCGGCTTTGCCAAGCGCGGGTCAGGATGGCTTCGGCATTGCGGTTGGAGTCGGCCATATTCGATGAGTTTGATGATCGCGGCAGGCGCCGCGTCGCACGCTTATTTCTTACTTCTTACTTATTATTTATTGCTGGACTGCGCGGTGAACGTCACCTTGGGGAAGCCGGCGATGCGCGCCGCCTCCAACACATTGATCACGGTCTGGTGCGTGGCCAGCGCATCGGCGTTGATGATGACCACCGGATCGCCCTTGCCGCTGCCCTTGAGCGCGGCCTGCATTTCATCGGCCAGGCCCTGCGCGTCGCGCGCCGAAATACGGTGGTTGTTGATGGCGTAGCGGCCCTGCGCATCCACCGCGACATTGATCTCGAACGGCTGCTCCAGCGCTTTTTGCGCATCGGCGGTGGGCAACGTGATCTGCAGCGCGGTGAACTTGCTATAGGTGGTGGTCACCATCAGGAAGATCACGATCACCAGCAGCACGTCGATGAACGGGATCAGGTTGATCTCCAGGTCTTCGCGGGGGCGGCCTTTGCGGAAATTCATGGCGGCCTCTTAGCGGCGCACGTCGTGCACGATGTCGACGAACTTGACCGCCTGCTGCTCCATGTCGACCACGAAACCGTCGACCAGCGCGCGGAAATGGCGGTAGAACACCAGCGCCGGCATGGCGATGGCCAGGCCGAAACCGGTGTTGTACAGCGCAATGGAAATGCCGTGCGCCAGTTGCGCCGGATTGGTGCCGGCGGCGTTTTGCGACGCGAAAATCTCGATCATGCCGACCACCGTGCCGAACAAACCCATCAATGGCGCCAGCGAGGCGATCGTGCCCAGCGTGGTGAGGAAGCGCTCCAGCCGGTGCGCGGCGGCCTGGCCGGCCTCTTCGATGGCTTCCTTCATCACGTCGCGCGGAGCATCGACATTGCGCAGACCGGCGGCAAGCACCTGGCCCAGCGGGGAATTCTGCTCCAGCTTGTCGATTACGTCGTCGTTGACGCGGCCGCTCTGGTAGACGCGCACCACATCGCCCAGCAACTCCGGCGGCAGGATCCGGGCGCGGCGCAGGTAGACCATCCGTTCGATGATCAGCGCCAGGCCGATGATGGATGCGATCAGCAAGGGCCAGATCGGCCAGCCGGCGGCGAGGATGATGGCGAGCAAAACGAACTCCTGTAGGGGGAAGAAAACGGATACGGGTGCAGAATGTAGCCTGTTGCGGCGCTAGGGGCAAGCGCAACCCGGCAGCCGCAGGCATTACGCAGACGTTACGCCGGCCTTATGCAGGCTTTACAATGCGGGAGACATTTTATCGCCCTATATAAATAGCCGCCCGCCATGCCCGCCGACAAGTATCCCCCCTTCCGCCCCGCCCAGCCCGCCGCCGGCGACTCCGGCCCGCCGGTGCTGACGGTGTCGGCCCTGAACCAGTCGGTGGCGCGCGTGCTGGAACGCACCTTCCCGCTGATCTGGGTCGCGGGCGAGATTTCCAACTTCACCCGCGCCGCCTCCGGCCACTGGTATTTCAACCTCAAGGACGACGGCGCCCAGGTACGCGCCGTCATGTTCAAGGGCCGCGCCCAGTACGCCGGCTTCACCCCGCGCGAGGGCGACAAGGTCGAGGTGCGCACCCTGGTCACGCTGTACGCACCGCGCGGCGACTACCAGCTCAACGTGGAAGCGATCCGCCGCTCCGGCGTGGGCGACCTGTACGCGGCCTTCCTGCAACTGAAAGAAAAACTGGAGCGCGAAGGCCTGTTCGACCGCGCCGCCAAGCGGCCGCTGCCGACCTTCCCGCGCCGCATCGGCATCGTCACCAGCCCGCAGGCGGCGGCGCTGCGCGACGTGCTGACCACGCTGCGCCGCCGCGCGCCGCATGTGGAGATCATCCTTTATCCGACCCCGGTGCAAGGCGATGGCTCGGCCCGGCGCATCGCCGCCGCCATCGACAGCGCCTCCGCGCGCGCCGAATGCGACCTGCTGCTGGTCTGTCGCGGCGGCGGCAGCATCGAAGACCTGTGGTCGTTCAACGAAGAGGTGGTGGCGCGCGCCATCGCCGGCTGTTCGATGCCGGTCATCTCGGGCGTCGGCCACGAAACCGACTTCACCATCGCCGACTTCGCCGCCGACTTGCGCGCCCCCACCCCGACCGCCGCCGCCGAGCTGGCCGCGACGGCGCGGGAAGACTGGCTGGCCGAACTGCGCGCCCACGCCCAGGACCTCACGCGCGCGCTGCGCCGAGGGCTCACGGAAAAAGCCCAGACAGTCGACTGGATGTCGCGCCGGCTGGTCAATCCGGCTGCCTACATCCAGCATGAGCGCGTCAAGCTGCTGGCGCTGCAGACCCGCCTCTCGCACGCCACCCGTGTGCCGCTGACGCAGATGCGCCATCGCCTGCAGCAGTTGTCCAGCCGCCTGGCGCACCAGTTGCCCGATACCGCCCACGCGCGGCGCGACGTCTGCGACCTGGCGCGCCGCCTGCATGGCGCACTGGCCGCACAGCAGTTGCGCCAGCGCCAGGCGCTGGCCGGCCTGAATGCCCAGCTCGAACTGCTCAACCCGCAGCGCACGCTGGAACGCGGCTATGCCATCGTCACCGACCGCCAGGGCCGGGTGCTGCACTCGCCCGCCGAGCTGTCGGCGCGCAGCCAGATTACCGTCAGGCTGGCGCAAGGCAGCGCCGAGGTCGATATCGCCGGCGTGCAGCCGCGACTGGACTGAATCAACAAACCCGGCCATTCGACTTTTTTCTCATAAGCTTTTTCCGGCCGGCGCAATGCCGGCGCGGCCATCCGGAGCCATTTATTTTCATGGATGGGCTGGAACGTCCGGCCGCACGGGGCATCTACCGGATTCGCTGCCGCCGCCGTCGCCGCCGCAATAACAATAACGATTCTTATTTACAAGGTATCCAGCGCCGGCGCGGATTTGCAGGCAATTGACCGAGTGCAAAGAATCTTTATCCGCTTTAGAATCACAGGTTCGGAATAGACCCTCGGTAATACCCGATACACCAACAAGACTGAAAGGATTCACCATGGCACATACCCTTCCGGCACTGCCTTACGCCCTGGACGCGCTGGCGCCCACGATCTCCAAAGAGACCCTGGAATACCACTATGGCAAGCACCACCAGACCTATGTGACCAACCTGAACAACCTGATTCCGGGCACCGAATTCGAAAACCTGTCCCTGGAAGACATCATCAAGAAGTCCTCCGGCGGCATCTTCAACAACGCGGCCCAGATCTGGAACCACACCTTCTACTGGAACGGCCTGACCCCGAAGGGCCAAGGCGCTCCGAGCGGCGCGCTGGCTGACGCCATCAACGCCAAGTGGGGTTCGTTCGACGCCTTCAAGGCCGAGTTCACCAAGCAAGGCCTGGCCAACTTCGGTTCCGGCTGGACCTGGCTGGTCAAGAAGGCCGACGGTTCGCTGGACATCGTCAACACCACCGGCGCCGGCACCCCGCTGACCACCGACAGCAAAGCACTGCTGACCGTGGACGTGTGGGAACACGCCTACTACATCGACTACCGCAACGCCCGCGCCAAGTACGTGGAAGCGTTCTGGGGCATCATCAACTGGGACTTCGTCGCCAAGAACTTCGCGTAACCGGCGCCGCCTTTCCAGGCACAAAAAAGCCACGCTTCATCGCGTGGCTTTTTTACGCCTGCCGGAAACGCGCTTACTCCGACGGCCGGGTCGAGGTCAACCCCGTCGGCGGGCCATCGATCGCGGTCCAGCCGCCATCCACCGACAGTGAACTCCCCGAGATGTAGCTGGCTGCATCCGATGCCAGGAAAGCCACTGCCGAACCGACTTCGGAAGGCTGGCCCCAGCGGTTCAATACGGTATGGCCGGCATAAGTCCTGAAGATGTCCGCACGTTCCTTCAGCGGCGCGGTCAGGCGCGTTTCGATGATGCTCGGCATGACGGCGTTCACGCGCACGTTATACGGCCCCATCTCGGCGGCGAAGGCTTTCACCAGTTGGGCGATCCCGGCCTTGGACGCGGCATACACGCCCAGGCCCGGCTCGATGGTCACCGCACGCATCGACGAGCAAGCGACGATGCTGCCGAAACCCTGCTTCATCATCGGGCGGCCGAAGCTGCGGAAGAAATTGAACGCGCCCTTCATGTTCAGGTTCATCACTCGGTCGTACTCCTCCTCGGTGTAATCGACGATGAGCTTGCGAATGTTCAGCGCCGGCGTGCTGACCGCGATGTCGATCTTGCCGGCTGCCTTGAGCGCGTGCTGCGCCAGCGCCTCGATCTCGGCGCCATCGGCCGCGTTGATTTGCCAGGCTTCGGCCTGGCCGCCGATGGCGACGATATCAGCCGCCGCGCTTTGTGCGCCGGCCAGGTCGGCATCAGCGCATATCACGCGCGCGCCCAGGCTGGCGATGGCTTCAGCCGAAGCGCGGCCGATCCCCGAAGCGGCGCCGATTACCACCGCCGACTTGCCGCCGAGGTCGAACAGTTTCTTGTAGTCCTGCATGAATTGCTCCCATCGATGAAGCGGCCGGTGCGCCAACGTTTGCCGGCATCGGCCGCTTCGGTTAAACATCAACTGCGATTATTGCGTGATCCCGTTCACAGCATCCACGACAGCACCGACGTGGATTGCAGATAAACCAACACCGCCATCACCAGCAGCAGCGACAGGCTCCAGCCGATCACCTTGCGGAAGATCAAGCCTTCCTGCCCGATAATGCCGACTGCCGCCGCGCCCACGGCCAAGCTCTGCGGCGAAATCATCTTGCCCAGCACGCCGCCCGAGGCATTGGCCGCAGCCAGCAGCGCCGGCGACAATCCGGTCTCATGCGCCGCCGCCACCTGCAGCGCGCCGAACAGGGCATTGGCGGAATTATCCGATCCCGTCACCGCCACGCCGATCCAGCCGATCACCGGCGACAGGAAGGCGAAAGCCGATCCGGTGCCGGCCAGCCAACGCCCCAGGGTGCCTGTCTGGCCGGAGTAATTCATGATAAACGCCAGCGCCATCACGCACAGCACCGTGGGCACTGCCCAACGCATCTGCACCAGGGTCTTGCCGTAAGTCTCCAGCGCCTGCGACGCCGACACCTTGAGCATCATCGCCGTGATGGCGCCGGCCAGCAGCAATAGCGAACCAGCAGCCGACAAGGTATTGAGCGTAAACATCGTACCCACCGCCTTGCCATCCTGCGCGCTGATGGCCAGCCCCGGCCAGGCGAACTTGAAGGTACCCAGGCTCAGCCATTTCTGCACCACGCCGAACTGCACCATGGTGAAGATCGCGATGATCAGCGCATAGGGCGCATAGGCCAGCAGCATCTGCTTGCGCGAATGGCCGGCGGCAAGATTGCCGGCATTCCTGGTCACGTCGTTCTGGAAGGCGCCGGCCGGCAGCTTCACCGGACGCCAGAATTTCAGCAGCACCACCACCGCCGCGGCCGAGGCCAGCGCCCCCACCACATCGGCCAGCACCACCGAGAAGAAACTCGCACTGGCCCACTGCGCAATGCCAAAGGAAAATCCTGCGGTAACGGCCGCGATCCAGGTCTGGCTCAAGCCGCGCTTGCCGTCCATGATCCAGATCAGCACCAGCGGTACGAAAGCGGCCACCACCGGCGTCTGGTGGCCCACATGACGGCCCAGCTCTTCAAATGGGATGCCCGTCACCTGCGCCAGCGTGGTGATCGGCACCGCCAGGGCGCCGAAGGCCACCGGCGCGGTATCGGCCACCAGAGCGATCACGGCCGCCTTCAGCGGATGCAAGCCGATCGCCACCAGCATCGCGCCGGCGATCGCCACCGGCGTGCCGGCGCCAGCCAGCGCCTCGATCAGCGCGCCGAAGCTGAACGCGATCAGGATAGCCTGGATGCGCGGGTCGTCGCTGATCAGCGCAAAGCTGTCGCGCAGCACCGCGAAGTGGCCCGATTTCACGGTGAGGTTATACAGCCAGATCGCGTTGACGATGATCCACAACACCGTCAGCACGGAAAACACCGCGCCATACGCGCCGACATTGAATACCACCTCCAGCGGCATGCGGTACACCCCCCCCCCCGCAACCAGCCCGCAAATGAGCAACGAAATCGCCGCCGACAAGTGCGGAGAAATGCGTAGCCAGCCCAGCATCACGAACATCGACAATAGCGGCAGCATGGCAAACAGGGCCGACGCGAACAGCGATCCGTTCACCGGATCGTAGATTTGTTGAAACATGGGTCTCCTCCAATGGATATGATTTTTAAGCGCCCAGACAACGGCTTCTCATGGCCGTCTTGCGATCGGTATCGGCTGCGCTTGCCCGTGCGGCGTCAACAAGGCGCACCGGCGCGGCAGGCGTTCAAATAGGTGGATCGTTTTCTCAGGGATGCTCAGGAACGCATCAGGGATGCTTGAGCGGTGCGAAACTGGCCGGCGTCATCAGCTGGTTTTCCTGCGAAACCAGATAACCCGCCTCGGCCGACATCTTCAGGTAGGCCGCCCATTCCGGATCGGACTGCAGCCTGTCGCGCCGCGCCTGGCGGTCGGCCGCATC
The DNA here is from genome assembly GCF_007828355.1 of Herbaspirillum sp. SJZ099. Classification (NCBI taxonomy): domain Bacteria; kingdom Pseudomonadati; phylum Pseudomonadota; class Betaproteobacteria; order Burkholderiales; family Oxalobacteraceae; genus Herbaspirillum; species Herbaspirillum sp. SJZ099. The sequence goes on from NZ_VIUO01000005.1 coordinate 24,358, forward strand.
TCGGTACACCCAGATATGCGTATAGCTGTTCAAGCGCCCCGACTCGGCCACCAGGTAAGCCAGCGGCTCGCCCAAGTGGCGGCGCTGGATATCGAAACCGTTCTTCTCATACAGTTCCAGATGTTTTTTCAGCGTGCCCGGACGGGCGGTATAAGTACGAACATCAAGCAACATTTCTCATTTCCTTTTTTCAGGGCGAGCGCATCCCGCGAATGCAGGGCATGCGTTCGTCATCGACTTGCACGGATTGAATCCGGGGGCGCGCAGGGAACCGACGTGCCATGCGCATATGGCATCGTCAGCCGCGCCACCGGCTTTTCTGGCTATTGGATCAGCGTGGGTCAGATGCTAACCAGCGGCAAACCCGGCACGGTAGGACTTAATTCCGCTTCTATTGGATTTTTCCGCCGAATCGCAGATGCGCCGCAACACGCAAGGCGGACGCGGCTTCCCTTTTGACGGTGGGCTGTATATGCTTGAAAAAGCATGAAAACGATATGCGCGAAAAACACATGCACACAGCGCCTCGCCATGAGAAAAGCATGCTCCGAGGCTGAGTGACGAGACAGTGACAAGACAAGGACGGCCGCCACGGCGCGGGCGCGCAAGACGATGAAAGCAATCAATTTCCCGGACGACACGCCCAACTTCGAAGTTTCCGACTTCGGCGGCATCGCCTCCGAATTCGTATTCGACCTGGTCAAGCTGGAAGGCCGCAACGAGATTCCGCGCCCGTTCCTGCATCGCCACAGCTACTACCACATCCTGTGGATGACCGAGGCGCGCGGCAACCATGTGCTGGACTTCGACAACTACCCGATCCGCCCGCATTCGGTGTTCTTCATCTCGCCCGGTCAGATCCACGGCTGGACATCTGACATCGACGCTTGCGGTTATGCGATCAACTTCAGTCCCGAGTTTTTCCTGCAGATCTTTCCGCGCATCGAGGAACTGGCCGACTTCCCGTTCTTCCACATCGCCAACACCGATCCTGTGCTGTACCTCACCGCCGGCCAGCATGAAGATCTGTTTCCCCTGCTCAGGGAGATCGAAAAGGAAGTCGCCGGCGACCAGCGCTGGCGCTACGACGTGGTGCGCTCCTTCCTGCAGATCCTGTTGACGCGCCTGCGCCGCCTGCACCGGCCGCATGGCGCCGAATCGGCGCTGCCGCGCAGCTACAGCCTGACCAAGCGTTTCAAGCTGCTCATCGAGGAACACTACCTCGAATTCGGTTCCGTGCAAGACTACGCGCAACGCCTGTTCGTCACCGACCGCAAGCTCAACGAGGCGGTCAAGGCCACTACTGGCAAGACCGCCACCCAGCTCATCCACGAGCGTATCCTGATGGAGGCCAAGCGCCTGCTGGCGCAGTCGGAACTCTCCATCGCCGAGATTTCCTATCGCCTGAACTTCGACGATTTCGCCTACTTCTGCCGCTTCTTCAAAAAGAACGTGCAGATGACGCCGGGCGAGTTCAAGAAAAAGTTCTCGGCGCCGCTGGCCTGAAGCGCAGCCCCTGCTGCGCTTTCCGCCAAGAAGTCCAGCAAAACCGCAGATAAGTCCTAACGCCGCCCCGCGCGCGCGCCCTATGCTTGCAGCTGTTCACCAACAACATCCGGCATTGCGCCGGGCTACAAGAGACAAGCATGTCAAAACTCAAAACCGGCGGCCAGCTCCTGGTCGATGCCCTGCTGGCCCAAGATGCGGATACCGCCTTTTGCGTGCCAGGGGAAAGCTATCTCGATGTCCTCAATGCCCTGTACGACCAGCAGCAATCGGTACGCGTGGTCTCCTGTCGCCATGAAGGCGCAGCTTCGTTCATGGCCGAGGCCTACGGCAAACTCACCGGCCGCCCCGGCATCTGCTTCGTCACGCGCGGCCCCGGCGCCACCAACGCCAGCATCGGCGTGCATACCGCCTTCCAGGACTCGACCCCGATGGTGCTCTTCGTCGGCCAGGTCGGGCGCGACATGATCGAGCGTGAAGCCTTCCAGGAAATCGACTACCGTCGCATGTTCGGCCAATTCACCAAATGGGTGGCGCAGATCGACGATGTCTCGCGCGTGGGAGAATACGTCTCGCGCGCATTCTCGGTCGCCATGTCGGGCCGGCCGGGGCCGGTGGTGCTGGCGCTGCCTGAAGACATGCTGACCGAATCCACCTTCCCGAAGGAAATCGGCCGTGCCGACGTCCCCCAGATCTTTCCCGATCCCGATGCGCTCGAACGGATGCAAGCGCTGCTGCGCGGGGCGAAGAAGCCGCTGATGATCCTGGGCGGCTCCGGCTGGGATCAGGAGGGCCTGCGCAACATCGCGCGTTTCGCCGTGCAACAGAACCTGCCGGTGGCGGCCTCGTTCCGCCGCCAGGACCTGTTCGACAACCGCCATCCCAACTATGTCGGCGAAATCGGCATCGGCGTCAATCCGGCGTTGGCCAGGCTGGTCGGTGAAGCCGACCTGCTCATCTCGGTCGGCTCGCGGCTGGGGGAAATGGTCACCAGCGGCTACACCCTGCTGGACATCCCGCGCCCACGCCAGAAACTGGTGCATGTGATGCCCGCGCCGGAAGAACTGGGCCGGGTCTACCAGACCGACGTCAAGATCGCCGCAACGCTCAACGCCTTCGCCCGCGCAGCGGCGCAGCTTTCCCCCGCCGGCGGCGAAGCCTGGCGCGAGTGGCACAAGCAGGCTCGCGACAACTACCTGGCCTACATCGAACCACCTGCGCGCACGACGCAGTTCGACGCCGGCATGGCCGTCAAGGACATGCAGCGCATCCTCAACCAGGATGCCATCCTCACCAACGGCGCCGGCAACTACACCGCATGGGCGCATCGCTATTACCAGTTCTCGCAACCCCGAAGCCAGCTCGCGCCGACCAGCGGCGCCATGGGCTATGGCGTGCCTGCGGCGATCGCGGCCAAGCTGTGCTTCCCGGCACGCCAGGTGGTGTGCCTGGGCGGAGACGGATGCTTCCTGATGACATCCCAGGAACTCGCCACCGCCGTGCGGCATCGCCTGGGCATCGTGTTCCTGGTATTCAACAACGGCATGTACGCCACCATCCGCATGCACCAGGAAAAGAACTACCCCGGCCGGGTGATCGCCACCGACCTGAACAACCCCGATTTCGTCGCTTACGCCAAATCCTTCGGCGTCGCTGCGGTCTCCATCCACCAGACCGAAGCATTCGCGCCGGCATTGGAAAAAGCGCTGGCCACGGCCAGCTCCACCTCATTGCCTTACCTGATCGAGCTGGTGCTCGACCAGGAGATGCTGACGCCGCGGGCGACATTGTCGGGATTGCGCAAGACGGCGCTGGCGGAACGGATGGATGCGCAGGAAGGGACGGCAAAGTAAACCAGATACAAGGAATTGGCTTACGCCATGTTGCGCCTTGCGCAGCGGCGGACATCCCTCAAGATCCGCCGCGGCTCTCCTGTATGATCTTGTCATCCCAAGCGCTGGGCAAAAAAACAAAAGCGCCCCCAAGACCAGACAGAGACACTCCCATGAAAGACGAACGCTTGCTGGAGATGCAAGTCTTCAAGGCCGTGGCCGACCATGGCGGATTCACCGCCGCTTCGCATGCGCTGGGCGCCAGCCAGCCTTTCGTCAGCCGTACGTTGAACAACCTGGAAAAGCGACTCGGCGTGGCGCTGTTGCGACGCTCCACCCGCCACGTCAACCTGACGGAGGAAGGCAAGATATTCCTCGCTTCCTGCAACAGGATCATCGGCGACATCGAACTGGCCGAAGGCCAGATCTCCTCCACCGGCGCCTCGGCCTCGGGCGACCTGCGCATCACTGCCGCGACCTCGTTCGGGATGGACCAGATCGTGCCGCTGCTGCCAGAATTCATGGAGCTGTATCCCAATGTGCGGGTGCGGCTGTCGCTGTCCGACAACCTGGTCGACATCATCGGCAGCGGCGTCGATGTCGCCATCCGCATGGGCCACCTGCAGGATTCCATGCTGCTGTCCCGCAAGTTGTGCCACCTGCAGCGCATCATCGTGGCCGCCCCGGCCTATATCGCCCGCCACGGCGCCCCCAGGACGCCGGACGACCTGCGGCAACACAACTGCCTGCAATGGGAAGCGCCGATGGACCACCTCAACAACTGGCCCTTCATCGTCGACGGCCAGCGCATGAGCGTGGAAATCAAGGGCAACTTCCAGTTCACCAGCGGCATGTCGTCGGTCGAGATGGTGCTGGCCGGCGTGGGCATGACGCGCATGGCCGAACACTTCGCGCTGCCGGCCATCCGCCGCCAGAAACTGGTGCCGCTGCTCACCGAATACCAGGCCCAGGACGACACTGCCATCTACGCCGTCTACGCCAAGGAACGCCATGTGCATCCCCGCGTGCGCGCCTTCGTCCATTACCTGGTCGAGAAATTCAAGGAACCGCCCTGGACCCGTTGAGGCGGCCAGGGCGGGCATAAAAAAAGCCGCCCCGAGAGGCGGCCAAACACTTGCATGGTCCGATGCCTGCGCCGTTACTTGTCCAGCCGCCTGGGCAGCATCATGGTCACCGCCGCGCCAAATACCATGATCGCGCCGATGATGTACATGCCGATGTCGGTACGTCCGGTCGAAACGTTGAGCCAACCCACCAGGTAAGGCGACACGAAGCCGGCGATGTTGCCGAAGGAATTGACGAAAGCCAGCGCCGCCGCCACCGAGGCGCCGACGAACATGCTGGTCGGCAGCGCCCAGAACAGGCTGATGCAGGAATACACACCGGCCGCCGCCAGCGACAGGCACGCCACCGTCACCACCGGCCCGCCGTCGATGATCATGGCCAGCGCCAGGCCGATGGCGCCGATCGTCAGCATGGAGGCGAAGTACAGCCGGCGCTTGCCGCTGATGTCCGCGCCGCGGCCCGAGAGATACAGCGCGATGGCGGCGACGATATTGGGGATGGCCGAATACAGGCCGATGTGGAACGGGTCGGCCACGCCCGCACGCTTGATCAGCGAAGGCATCCAGAAGCCGACCGCGTACAGCCCCATGATCAGGCAGAAATAAATCAGCACGAACACCCACAACTGGCGGCTGGCCAGGAATTCGCGCACGCTGCCGTGCTCGACCTTGTCGGCGTTCTCGGCACGCAGGTCGGCTTCCATCCGCGCCTTCTCGACCGGCGTCAGCCACGACACCTTGCGGAAATCGTCGTGCATGAAAAAGAACACGACAATTCCCAGCACCACCGCCGGAATCGCCTCCACCAGGAACAGCCATTGCCATGCCTGCAGCGGATGCACATTACTGAACGCATCGAGGATCCATCCCGACAGCGGGCCGCCGACGATGAACGCCAGCGGCGCCCCCATCACGTAGATCGCCATCGCGCGGCCGCGCCGCTGCGCCGGAAACCACAGGGTCAGCAGGTACATGATGCCCGGCGCAAAGCCGGCCTCGGCCACGCCCAGCAGGAAGCGTGCGACATAGAACTGCATCGGCGTCTGCACAAACAGCATCGCCGCCGAGATCACGCCCCAGGTGACCATGATGCGGGCGATCCATACGCGTGCGCCGACCCGGCGCAAGATCATGTTGCTCGGCACCTCGAAGATCAGGTAGCCGATGAAGAAGATGCCGGAGCCAAAACCGTAGATGGCGTCGTCGAACCTGAGCGCGTCGAGCATCTGCAGCTTGGCGAAGCCGACGTTGACGCGGTCAAGGTAGGCCACCAGGTAGCAGGCGAGGATCAGCGGCAGCAGCCGCCAGTAGGCTTTTTTGTAAACGTCGGCGCCGTCGGCGTGCGCCAGCGGTCCGCTGTTGTATGCGGTAGTCATGTTGTTTGTCTCCTGAGTGGCGGTTGGCTGTATTTTTATTGTTGGGACAGATAGCGCAGTTTCCCGGCTGCCGCTCCTGCCCGGCAAGGGCGCTTCGCCGAAACGAGAGCGCCCTGCCAACGCTGGTTGCCCGATTGTAGTGGGTTGTTCTTAGTCGAACAGGTCGGGCTGCAAGTGGGAGATTTCCGCGAACAGCGTCTGGAAGTGCAGCCAGCCGATGAACTCGTTGCCCAGGTGCTCGCGCGAATAGCCGGCGAACCTGGCGTCGATTTCCTTGGGGCGGATCTCCTGGGCGGCTTCGATCATCAGTTGCATGCGGCAGCAATGGTCGAGCGCGATGAAGTGCCAGCAGGCGTCGTCGATGCTGTGGCGACTGGCCACCAGCAGACCGTGGTTCTGGTGGATGATGGCCTTGTTGTTGGCGAAAGCGCGCGCCACCGGATGGCCGGATTCCTGCGCCACCGGCACCTTGCCGGCGCCGTCGCCCAGCACCGCGTGGTCGCCATAGAACATGCAGGCGTCCTGCGTGACCGGCGAGAGCGGGCGGCCGAATGCGGCCCAGGCGCCGCCGTGTACGGTGTGCGCATGGCAAGAGGCGACGATGTCGGGATTCTGTTCATGGATGGCCGAATGCAGCACGTAGCCGGCCTGGTTGATGGCGTACTTGCCTTCGACCACCTTGCCGCCGTGGTCGACCAGCACCAGCATCGATGCCTTGACCATCGAGAACGGCACCGCCATCGGATTGGTCCAGAACAGGTCCGGATGCTCCGGGTCGCGCACGGTCAGGTGGCCGCCGAAACCGAAGGAAAAACCGTGCTTGGCAAACAGGCGACAAGCCGCGGCGAGCCTTTCCTTGCGGTGCTGGCGCTCTTCGGCGACCGTGTTGAATACCGGTTCCTGCGGAAAGATCAGGCCTTCCTGGCTGGGCTGGTAAACGGATTTGGATTTCTTCTGCTCGCCCGGTTGGGGCTTGGCTTGTGCGGCTTCCATCAGCATGACTGTCTCCTGGGTGATCGAGCAGCCATTATAGGAAGCGCCTGGCGCCGGATTAAGCACTTCGCCGGCATAGGACTTATGCAGCGGCGAACGTAAATCGGCCGCTCCGGACAGCATCGGGGATACCCCCGCGATGTGACACAATCGAGCCTGTCACCCATCCATTCAACCCCGACCTCACGGAGAACCGACATGGCCCACGTCACCTTGCATAACGCCGCCGGCTACGCCCAGGAAATCAAGGCGCGCACCCATCAGTTGACATCCGACGAACCCGAAAGCAACGGCGGCAAGGATACCGGCCCGGCGCCTTACGAACTGCTGTTGGCGGCGCTGGCCTCATGCACCTCGCTCACGCTGCGCATGTATGCCGACCGCAAGGGCTGGGATCTGGGAAGCATTTCGGTGGATGCGCATTTCGGCCGCGATGACAGCGGCTTGGAAACCATCAGCCGCAAGATCGCCTTCGGCAAGCCCTTGCCGCCGGAACAGCTGGCCCGCCTGGCGGAAATCTGCGAGAAGACGCCGGTCACCAAGACCATCCGCCAGGGCACTGCGATTCAGACGTCGATCGCATAGCCGGCGGCGCGCCAGGCGTCGATGCCGCCGGTCAGCGGCCGCACCTTCTTGTAGCCGCGCTGCATCAGCTGGCGCGCCACCATGGCGGCCGACGCCTCGTTGGGACAGGCGCAATACACTACTACCTCCTCCTCGATCGGTCCATCGAAGATGAAGGTCTGGATTTCCTGGTTGGAGATCGTGACCGCTCCCGGAATCTTTCCATCTTGTTGCGACAGCGGCGAACGCACGTCGATGATGGTGGGCGCGATGCCCTCTTCCAGCATGTTGTTCAATTCCTGCACCGAGATGCGCGCCATTTCCAGCGACTTGCGGAAGCGGCGGCGCTGCCACCACTTGTTGGCGATGAAGGCCGCCAGCGCGATCCCGATCAGCAGCATGCCGTAATGGCCGAGCTGCGCCAGCACGCCGAGCAGGTCGTCCACCGCCGAGCTGAACAGCGAACCGAGGAAGATGCCCAGTCCGGCCCACAGCGCACTGCCGATGGCGTCGTACAGCAGGAAACTGGAGCGACGCGTGCCCATGGTGCCGGACAAGGCGCTGGCGATCGAGGCAAAGCCGGGAATGAATTTGGCCACCAGCAAGGAACGCGCGCCCCAGCGCAGGTAGATCGACTCGGTCTGGCGCACGCAGGAATCCGGGGACAGCGAAATGCGGCACAGGCGCGACATGATCTGGCGGCCATAGCGCCTGCCGGCCAGGTACCAGAAGTAGTCCGCCATCAGTGCCGCGACCACTGCCACCAGCAGCAGCAAGGCTGCCGGGTACTGCCCGTTTTGCGCCAGCGCGCCGGTAATGACCAGCGTCGGATAAGCGGGCACGGGCGCGCCCAGTTGCTCGACCAGCACGTTGAAAAAGACGATGAGCAATCCGTACTGCTCGATCAGGTGGTACAGGGTTTCCATTGCATTGTCGCCATCATTCTTGCCGCATGACAAAGCGGCAAGTACATCCAGGTTGTCCGCCACGGCCAACCGCAGGAGGCCATTATAGATTTGCGGCCCGCACATTGTCCGTGCATTTGCCCGTGAATTTTCCCGAGCCTCACGGCCGGCACAACACGCAGATGGGGCCGGAAGCGCAAAAGAAAAGCGCCCCGGCGCCCGCCCGGAAGCGGAACGCGCGGAGCGCGAACGAGGAAAGACCTCGGAGAAAACCTGTACTGCCGGCGTAATGCCGTCCAGTGAAGCGCTGAACGGCATGTGCGTTGGTGCGGCCCTGATTCCGTTCGTCCTGAATAGCTGCGCAGCAGCGTATCGAAGGGCAGGCAAGAGCGCTAACGCTGGCACGCTGGCTTCAATACGGCCCTGGCGGGCCTACTCAGCCCGAACGGACTCAGTTATGAGGGGTCAGAATGAGCCTTCACTGAACGGCATGCGCCGGCGCCTATGCCCGCCCGCTCATGCCGTTTGCCTCAAGCGCGCCTTGGCAAGGCCCGGCCGCCGTCGATGGTGCCGTTGCCGCCTTGCGGCGCCGGTCTGGTGCGCGCCAGGAACACCAGCACCGCGGCCAGCACCGAGGCGATCGACAGCGCGTACAAGCCGCCCTGGATGGAGCCGGTCTTCTGTTCCAGGTAGCCGAAGGCGGCCGGCGCGAAGAAGCCGCCCAGGTTGCCCAGCGAATTGATCAGCGCCAGCACGGCGGCGGCAATGCGGCCGTCGAGATAACCCTGCGGGATCGGCCAGAACAGCGAAGACGCCGCCTTGAAGCCGATGCCGGCAAAGCACACCGCCACGAAACCGACCACCGGGCCGCTGCGGGCAGATACCGCCATCCCGACCGCCGAGATCAGCAGCGTCAGGGCCACCCAGAACTGCTGCTTCTTGAAGCGCCCGGCCAGCACCGCGAACAGGTACATCGCGACAATCGAGACGATCCACGGGATGGAATTGAACAGGCCGACCTGGAAGTCGTTGAAATGCCCCATTTTCTTGATGATGGTCGGGAGCCAGAACGTGGCGCCATAGATGGTTAGCTGGATGGCGAAGTAGATGAAGCAGAACAGCACGATCTGCGGGTCGCGCAGCAGCGTGAACGCCGAGACGTGCGCCGGGCGGCTGGCGGCGCGCTGCTCCTGTTCGGCGGCGATCACGGCAGTCAACGCCTGGCGTTGCTCGGGAGTGAGCCATTTGGCGTCGCGCGGCGTCGAATCGAGCAGGAACCACACCACGAAGCACAGCGCCATCGAGGCCCCGCCTTCGATCAGGAACATCCATTGCCAGCCATGCAGGCCGCCACCCTGGATCAGCAGCAAGGCGCCGGTAATCGGCCCCGACAAGATGGAGGCGATCGCCGAACCGGAAAGGAATACCGCCATCGCGCGGCCGCGCTCATAGTTGGGCAGCCATTGCGTGAAGTAATACACCACGCCCGGGAAGAAACCGGCCTCGGCCACGCCGAGCAGGAAGCGCATGAAATAGAAGCTGCTTTCGTTCTGCACAAACGCCATGCAGGCCGCCACCAGGCCCCAGGTGAACATGATGCGGGTCAGCCAGGCCTTGGCGCCGTAGCGCTGCAGCAGCATGTTGGACGGCACCTCGAACACCGCGTAACCGACGAAGAACAATCCGGCGCCCAGGCCGAAGGCGGCGGCGCCGATACCGAGATCGGCGGCGAGGTGGGTGCGCACGAAACCGATATTGACGCGGTCGATGTAGTTGACGATGAACATCACCACGAACAGGGGCAGGATGCGCCACTTGATCCTGGCGACCGCCGTGGTGAGCGTGAGATTGGCCGGATCGGGGACGCCGGCCGGCGTTGCGGAAGTGTTCACGAGCTTGTCTCCTCTTTCAGGACTCGGTATTGCGCGTTGATGGAAAAACCGGTACTGCCTGCGCTCTTGCTTTTTCTTGTGCTTCTGCTGCGCTTTGCTGCTGTTCTATTTCCCGGCCTTGCCTGCTTCTCCGTCGTCCTGACGAAAGTCGGGACCCAGTGTCGTTCAACGGTCTCTGAGTTTTAGCAAAAGCCACTGGATCCCGGCCTGCGCCGGGATGACGGATTACTGGTGCTCAGCGCACCAGGCAAGGTTTCTTGTTATCGAACTTCCAGCCCGGGATGAGGTACTGCATGGCCGCCGCGTCGTTGCGCGCTCCCAGGCCCATGTTGCGGTACAACTGGTGCGCCGCCTCGATCTGCGCCATGTCGAGTTCCACGCCCAGGCCCGGCCTGGTCGGCACCTTGACGCGCCCGCCCACGATCTGCAGCGGCTGCCGGGTCAGGCGCTGGCCGTCCTGCCAGATCCAGTGGGTGTCGATGGCGGTGATCTTGCCGGGCGCGGCAGCGGCCACGTGGGTGAACATCGCCAGCGAAATGTCGAAGTGGTTGTTGGAGTGCGAACCCCAGGTCAGTCCCCACTCATTGCACATCTGCGCCACCCGTACCGAACCCTGCATGGTCCAGAAATGCGGGTCGGCCAGCGGGATGTCGACCGACTGCAGCGAGATCGCATGGCCCATCTCACGCCAGTCGGTGGCGACCATGTTGGTGGCGGTCTGCAGGCCGGTGGCGCGGCGGAACTCGGCCATCACCTCGCGCCCCGAATAACCGTTCTCGGCGCCGCAAGGGTCTTCGGCATAGGCCAGCACATGATGCTGGTCGCGGCACAGGCGGATCGCGTCCTTCAACAGCCAGCCGCCGTTGGGATCGAGCGTGATGCGCGCATCGGGGAAGCGCTCGGCCAAGGCGGTCACGGCGGCGATCTCGTCCTCGCCGCGCATGACGCCGCCCTTGAGCTTGAAATCGTTGAAGCCATAGCGCGCGAAAGCGGCTTCGGCCAGCCTGACGATGGCTTGCGGCGTCGTCGCCTCTTCATGGCGCAGGCGCATCCAGTCGTCGGCCTCATCCTCTGCCGAGAGGTATGGCAGGTCGGTCTTCTTGCGGTCGGCCACATAGAACAGGTAACCCAGCATTTCCACTTCATCGCGCTGCTGGCCCTGGCCCAACAGCGCCGCCACCGGCACTTCCAGGAACTGGCCGAGCAAGTCGAGCAGCGCCGCCTCCAGCGCAGTCACCGCATGGATGGCAATGCGCAGGTCGAAGGTCTGCTGGCCGCGGCCGCCGCTGTCGCGGTCGGCGAAGGCGGTGCGCGCACGGTTCAGAATCGCCTGGTAGTTGCCGACCGACTGCCCCACCACCAGCGTGCGCGCGTCGTCCAGGGTCTGGCGGATGCCTTCGCCGCCCGGCACCTCGCCCACGCCGGTATGGCCGGCGCTGTCGGTCAGGATGACGATGTTGCGGGTGAAATATGGCCCGTGCGCGCCGGAAAGGTTGAGCAGCATGCTGTCGTGCCCGGCCACGGGAACCACGCGCATGTCGACGATCCTGGGGGCGCCGCGAACGGCTGGTGCGGTTTGGGTGCTGCTCATGCTGGCTGACTCCTGGTTGGCGCCGCGGCGGCGGCGTGTCTCTGTGGTGCTGGTGCGCGCTGCCCGATGAAGCGGGTTGAGGCGCGGTGCGACCTCGTCCCTTCAAGCACATTTGGTAGCGCTACCAAATTAATTTTCGATGATGGTAGCGGTACCAAATTGAGGTGTCAACTGTTGATTTCAGGCATCGGGAAAAGACATGGAGTCCGCCCCGGAAGATCAGGACAGAGACTTGAGACGAAGGAAAACGATACGAAACAGCAGGCGAAAAGCAGGCAGCTTAAGCCTGGCGGCACTCACACCAGCGCATACGCGACGATGGCTGCGGCCGCCACATCGATCGCCAGCACCAGTGCCCCGCCCAGGCGGCGTTGCATGAACGCGCCCAGCGCCCAGAACCCCGCCAGCAAGGCGCCGCTGGCCACCAGCAGGCGCAGGTAGGACTGTTCATCGGCGATCCATAACAGCGCCGCGGCCGCCGCCAGCAAGAGCGCGAACTGCAGCATGGCCAATGCGCTGGCGATGCGCGGCAACTGGATGTCGTAACGCCGGCGCGCCGCCGCCAGGTCGAACGGCGGATAGGGATCGGGCGCGCCGGCCGGCCGCCAGCCGGGCGGCTTGAACCATATTTTCAGCTTATCGTGCCAGCGCGGCATCAGGGCGGCGCTGCGCGCCAGTTGCCAGTAGCCGGAACACACCGCCCACAGCGGATCCCAGCTTTGCAGCGGCGTGCGGGTGCCGTAGACCGCCGCTTCCTTTTCTTCGGCGAAGGTGCCGAACATGCGGTCCCAGATCACCAGCATGCCGCCGTAATTCTTGTCCAGGTACTGGTCGTTGACGGCGTGGTGCACGCGATGGTTGGAAGGCGAGGAAAACACGCGGTCGAACCAGCCCAGCTTGCCGACGTGCTCGGTGTGGATCCAGAACTGGTAGACCAGCACCACCAGCCCGGCGATGCCGAACTGTTCGGGCGACACGCCCAGCAACGCCATGGGCAGGTAGAAGATCCAGCCGATGAACACCACCGTGCTCTCCTGGCGCAACGCGGTGGAGAGATTGAAATCCTGGCTCTGGTGGTGCACCGAGTGCGCCGCCCACATCAGCGCATTCTCATGCCCCATGCGATGCAGCCAATAGTCGAAGAAATCGAACAGCAGGATGGCGGCAATCCATCCCAGCGCGCCCTGCCAGAAACGCGCCGCCGGAAAGATCGCGAAGGCCCGGTAAGCCATCGCATACAGTCCCACCTGGAACAACTGCGTCACCAGCGCGACGAGCTGGCTGATCACACCCTGGCTGAGGCTGCTGATGGCGTCGACCAGGCGATAGGTATTGCGCCGGCGGACATAGCCATACGCGAATTCCACGCCGATCAGCAGCAGGAAGACGGGAATGACATAGACAATGATCTTTTCCATGGGGGAATACGGCGGGCCGCGGCGCAGGCGAAGCCCTCATTATGCCGCGAAGCAGCATCAGGCGCAGGAGCGGTTCATGCGTTGTTGCATAAGCATCAGTACGCTGCCGTAGCGAAAATAAGCAAGGTGTTTTTTGCGGCGCAACTACGCCCTGTGCGGGAATCGGCCACCCTCAGGCGCTCTGCCGCCTGATGATGGAAAAACCCACATCGACAATCGGCTCGTCGATCTCAAGGCCGGCGGCGCGGTCGATGATGAACTGCGCCGCACGCTGGCCGATGCCGGTACCGTCGATGCGCACCGTGGTCAGTTGCGGCTGCAGGTCGCGCGAGAATTCGAGGTCGCCGAAGCCGACCACGGCCAGTTGTTCGGGGATGCGGATGCCGCGGCTCTGGGCTTCGATCATCACGCCCAGCGCCAGCAAGTCGGAACTGCAGAAGATGGCATCCATGGCAGGCTGGCGTTCCAGCAAATCGGCCAGCCCCTTGCGGCCCTGGCCCAGCGTGGTCGGCGCGCTCACATGATGCATCGCCACCGGGGCAGCGCCGGCCACCATGCCCAGCGCCGCGGCTTCCCTGGCGAAGGCATTCATGCGGCGCTGGCTGCGCTCATCCTTGCCGCCCACCACCGCCACTACGCGCCGCCCGGCGCCATGCAGGTAACGCGCCACCTCGCGGCCGATGTCATCGTGCGAAAAACCGACCAGCATATCGATCGGCGTCGGCGTCAGGTCCCAGGTCTCGACCACCGGAATGCCGCTGGCCAGGAGCCGCTTGCGGGCCTCGGCCGAACGCATGATGCCGGTCAGCACCACGCCGTCGGGACGGCGGCCGATGATGGCTTCCAGCAGCGCATCCTCGCGCGAATTCTCATAACCGCTCTGCCCCAGCATCACCTGGTAACCGGCCGCGGCCAGCGATTCAGTGAGCGTGTGGACGATCTCCTGGAACACCGGGCCGATCACCGTCGGCACCACCACCGCCACCAGCCGGCTCTTGTTCGAAGCGAGCCCGCCGGCCAGCAGATTGGGCACGTAGCCGGTGCGCTCGACCGCGTCCTTCACCTTCTGCAGCACCTTGGGCGAGACCGCCGACGGCGTGTTCAGCGCGCGCGAGGCAGTGATCGGCGCCACCCCGGCCAATTGCGCGACGTCGCGCAGCGTGATGCCGCCGGCGCTCTTGCGGCTGGCGCGACGGCGCGGCTCGGCACTGTCGTCATCGCGCGTGTCGGCGCGGCGGTCGGGCTGGGCTGGAGGGGCATTCTGTGACATGCGCGCATTCTAGCATCGTCACTGGTAGCGTTACCAAAAGGACAAGTCCACAATGGCCGACTAGATGCAAGCGCAGACCGAAGCAGCAGCAGGGCCTGGCGCGCCCGATCTGCATCCCCAACTTGACCATCGCGCACATGCAGCAAGCCATCGTGGCGAGCGCCTGGCCAATCCGGATTTCGCGCCGAAGCGGGATTGAATCCTCCTTCGTCACAACATCTCCAGCGCAATGAAAAAACCGGCATGCGCCTAATACCGTTCAATTAAGGCTAATTCTGAACCCCCATCACAGAAGCCCGTTCGGGCTGAGTAGGCCCGCCAGGGCCGTATCGAAGCCAACGCATCATCGTTAGCGCTCTTGCCTGCCCTTCGATACGCTGCTGTGCAGCTACTCAGGGCGAACGGAGTCAGGGCTCCACAAACAAAAATGCCGTTCAGCGCTTCACTGAACGGCATTACCGGCATGCACCGATTTTTCTCTTCATCGGCAAGATCGCCGGTCATACGGCCATCATGCGGCAGCCGGCAGCGGCGTCGCCTTGTGTCCCTTGATGCGCAACACCATTACCGCGCCCACCAGGCAAGCCGTGCCCATCAGGATCGACGACAGCGTGTAGTTGCCCAGCGTGGCGCGCATGTAGCCGGCCAGCGTGGTGGCGGTGGCCGCTCCCAGCTGGTGGCCGGCGACGATCCAGCCGAACACCACGGGGGCCGCCAGACGGCCGAAGACGTCGTTGGCCAGGCGCACGGTGGGCGGCACGGTGGCGATCCAGTCCAGGCCGTAGAAGATGGCGAAGATGGCCAGGCCGTAGTACTGCAGGCCGAAGGCGTAAGGCAGGAAAATCAGCGCCACGCCGCGCAGGCCGTAGTACCAGAACAGCAGCACGCGCGGGTTGTAGCGGTCCGACAGCCAGCCCGAGAGCGTGGTGCCCACCAGGTCCAGCATCCCCATCGCCGCCAGGATGGATGCGCCGCCGACTTCGTTGATGCCGTAGTCGTTGCACATGGCGATGAACTGGGTGCCGATATAACCGTTGGTCGACAGGCCGCAGACGAAGAAGCTGAAGAACAGCAGCCAGAAATCGGGCATGCGCACCGAGCTGCGCAACGCGCCGAAGGCAATCGCCAGCGGGTTCTTCTTGCTGGCGGCGGCCTCATCGATGTCGGCGGTCTGGCCGACCATCTTCTGGCCGATGGCGGCCGGGCTTTCCGGCAGCAGCAGCCACACCAGCGGGATCGCCAGGAGCGCCACGGCCGACACCAGGAACGCCACCGAACGCCAGCCGTAAGCGCCGACCATGGACGCCATCAGCGGCAGGAACACCATCTGCCCGGTGGCCGCGCTGGCCGTCAGCAAACCCATGGCGAAACCGCGCCGCGCTTCGAACCAGCGGCTGACGATGGTGGCGCCCAGCGTGTTGGCGGCCACGCCGGTGCCGGCGCCCACCAGCAGGCCCCAGGACAGCAGCATGTGCCATGGCATATGCATCAGGGTCGACAGCGCCGTGCCGCTGGCCAGCAGCACCAGCGCGCCCAGCACCACACGGCGGATGCCGAAGCGCTGCATGGCGGCCGCCGAGAACGGGCCGATCAGGCCGTACAGCGCGATGTTGACCGAGATCACCACCGAGATGGTGGAACGGTTCCAGCCGAACTCCTGCTCCAGCGGCAGGATCATGACCGAGGGCGTGGCGCGGATGCCGGCCGAGCACAGCAGCACGAGGAAGATCACGCCGACCACGACCCAGGCGTAATGGAAGCGCGGCGTGACGGCGTTGGCGAGCGATTGGGTAAGCTTGTTCATGTTGTATTTCTGAAGGAGGTTTGGCGGAATCTGTCTTGGTCTTGTATCGGCGTGTCGGCCGGCCAACGCTGGCGGCTAGATGTCCTGCAGCTTGCCGTAGGCGTCGTTGATCATCTCGGTGAGCTCGCCCGCCAGCCTGGGGCCGAGCTGACTGTCGATTTCATCCTGGGCGCGACGCCAGTTGGGGCGCGCTTCATCGAGTTTCTTGCGGCCGGCCGCTGTCAGTTGCAAGGCGAAGGAACGCTTGTCCAGGTGTTCCTCTGCCGGCAGGTCGACCGTCTCGATCCAGCCCGCGGCGATCAATGGCTTGAGCGCCCGGCTCAGGGTGCTGCGATCCATGCCCATGTCGGTCGCCAGCCCGATATTGGCGACCGGCCCGCTGCGGCCGATGCGGCTGATCAGCGAATACTGGGTAATGGTGAGTCCGTTGGGCTGCAGATGGTGGTCGTAGATGACCGTGATCTTCCGCGTCAGGCGGCGCAGCGGGGAACAGGTGCAGATGTCGTTGCTCATGGACGATCCTTGGGGCTGGATGATCCTGCGATGGGCGCCTGATCATTTATATGCATATACATCGATGTGTACGCATCATATTTTCCAGGCAAGGAACTGTCAAGGCTTCTGTTGGGATCGTTTTACCCGCCCATGCGCTGCTGCCGCCGTGCGATGGGCAGGCGGAAGAAAACCGGGTTGGCGGTTCGGTGCGCTAAAGACAATGTGCAAAAACATGACCGGCGGCAAGCCGGCCAGGCGCCTCAGGCGCGCTTGGTGAGCTTGGTGAGCTTGCCTGCCTTGGCGGGCGGCTTGTCCTTGGCGGACTTGGCGTCCGTGCCTTTGGGCCCGGCCGCTTTCTTGGCTTTGCTGGCCTTGCCCTTCGGCCCGTCGTCGGCCGCCTGTTCCTGCAGCAACGCCTCGTTGGCGGCCTCGCGCCGGCGCGCCACCGATTCCAGGCGTTCGCGCATGATGCTGTCGGCCTGCGGGCCGGGCACGATGGCGTAGTCGCGCGCATTGATTTCACGGCCGCTGTTGCGGTCCACCAGCGCCAGGTCGACCTGCTTGCCGGTCTTGGTGTCGACCAGCATCACGCTCGGGCCTTCCGGCGCGAAGTGCTTGTTGCCCCAGGCATTGAGCGCAATGATGATGCTGCGGAAATCGCGGCCGAGGTCGGTCAGCACGTATTCGAAGCGCGGCGGACGGTCGTTGTACTGGCGGCGCTCCAGCATGCCGGCATCGACCAGGGTATGCAGCCGGCGCGTGAGCATGTTGGGCGCGATGTCCAGGCTTTTCTGGAACTGGTCGAAGCGGGTCAGCCCCTGCAGCGCGTCGCGCAGGATCAGGATGCTCCACCATTCGCCCACGCGCTCGAGCGTGCGCGCCACCGGGCATTGCATGTTGCCAAAACTCTTGCGTTCCATATCGGCTCCTTGGCGGCGTGTTTTCCGCTATCATCAGTTACTATCATTTTGCAATGATGATGGAAGTATATCTCAATCCAAACGGGAGATACCGTGAAAGAACCGATGTACCTTGAAGACTTTGAGGTGGGGCAGGTTTTCCGCCATCCGGGCGGCGTGGCCGTGACGGCCGATGCCATCAAGCAATTCGCCGGGCAGTTCGACCCCCAGCCGTTCCACCTGGACGAGGCCGCCGCGCAACAGTCCTTCTTCGGCGGCCTGGCCGCCAGCGGCTGGCATACCGCCGGGCTGACCATGCGCATGCTGGTCGATACGCTGCCCATCCACGGCGGGCTGATCGGCGCCGGTTTCGAGGAATTCCGCTGGCCGCGCCCGACCCGGCCGGGCGACGTGCTGCGGCTGGAAGCGGAGGTGCTGGGCATCAAGTTTTCGCAGTCCAAGCCGTTGCAGGGCTTCCTCTACCATCGCGTGACCACCTACAACCAGCATGACCAGGCGGTGCTGGTGATGACCGGCAACCTGCTGGCGCCGCGCCGGCCGCAATAAACCGTCCGGATGCCGTCCGGAATGCCGTCAGGCCGCGTCCGGCTGGTGCGAAGGATGCGCCTGCTGGAACGCCGGCAAGGCGTTACAGGCGTCCTCGATGGCGCACAGCGCCGGGTAAGGCTGCATGTCGACCTCGAAGCGGCGCGCATTGAAGATCTGGGGCACCAGGCAGCAATCGGCCATGGTGGGCATGTCGCCCACGCAGAAATGGCCGCGCGTGTTGTCCGCCGCCAGCTGCTTTTCCAGCGCGTCAAAGCCGAGCTTGATCCAATGCCGGATCCATTCGTTCTTCTGGTCGTCATCCACGCGCAGCTCGTGCTTGAGATAGCGCAGCACGCGCAGGTTGTTGAGCGGATGGATCTCGCAGGCGATGGCCAGCGACAGTTCGCGGATATGCGCGCGCTGCGCCGCATCGCCCGGCAGCAACGATGGCATCGGGAAGCGTTCTTCCAGATATTCCAGCACCGCCAGCGATTGCGTCATATGGTGGCCGTCGTGCTCCAGCACCGGCACCAGCGCATGCGGATTCAGCTGCGCAAAGGCCGGCAGGAACTGCTCGCCGCCGCGGTTGAGCAGGTGCACCGGCACCGTATCGTAGGCCTGCCCTTTCAGGTTCAGGGCGATGCGCACACGGTAAGAAGCCGAACTGCGGAAATAGCCGTAAAGGGTTGTCATCCTCGTTCCTCCTTAGGGAAATCCTGTATCGAACTCAGGCCAGGCTGCGCGCCGGCAGCACGGTGCCGGCCACTTCGCCCAAACCGATGCGCGGCAAGCCGTCGCGTAGCGCCCATGCGCGCATGACGATGGTATCGCCATCCTCGATGAAGATACGCTTTTCGCCGCCGGGCAGCGCGATCGCCTGCTTGCCGCCGCCGGTCAGCTCCAGCAGCGACCCCGCCTGTTCCGACAGCGGGCCGGATTGGGTGCCCGAGCCCAGCAAATCGCCGGGACGCAGGTTGCAGCCGTTGGCGGTATGGTGCGCCACCAGTTGCGACACGCTCCAGTACGAGTCGCGGAAGTTCGACAGCGACAGCCGCTGCGGCGGCTGCCCCGCTTCGCGCATGGCGCGGGTCTGGATCAGCACTTCCAGCTGCAGGTCGAAGGCCCCGCCCTGGCGCAAGGCGGCCGAGTCCAGATAGGGCAGCGGCTGCGGATCGCCCGCCGCGCGCGTCCAGGCGCAGCGGTAAGGCGCCAGCGCTTCCAGCGTGACGATCCAGGGCGAAATGGTGGAGGCGAAACTCTTGGACAGGAACGGCCCCAGCGGCTGGTATTCCCAGGCCTGCACGTCGCGCGCCGACCAGTCGTTCAACAGGCACAGGCCGAATACCTTGTCCTCGGCCGCATCCATCGTCACCGGCTCGCCCAGCGCGTTGCCGCCGCCGATGAAGATCCCCACTTCCAGTTCGTAATCCAGCCGCTTGCAGGGGCCGAAGGATGGCGCCTCGGCATCCGGCGCCCTGGTCTGCCCGAGCGGACGACGGAACTGCTGGCCGGAGACGCCGATGGATGAGGCCCGGCCGTGGTAGCCGATCGGCACCCATTTGTAGTTGGGCAGCAGCGGATTGTCGGGGCGGAACAGCTTGCCCACCGCGGTGGCGTGGTGGATCGAGGTATAGAAGTCGGTGTAGTCGCCGATGGCGGCCGGCAAGGCGTACTCGGCCTGCGCCTGTGGCGCCAGGCAGGCGGCCAGCTCGCTCTGGTGCGCCGAACCGGCGCGCAGCACATGCGACAGCGCCAGCCGCAGTTCGGACCAGGCCGCCGCATCCAGCGCCATCAGGGCATTGAGCGTGGAACCTTCAGCTGCCGCATGCGCCGCCTTGCGCGCCTGCTCGTCGAAACCGGAAAAGGCGCCGGCCGCATGCGCGGCCTGCAAGTCGAGAATCTGGTCGCCGATGGCCACGCCGGCGCGGAAGGCTTCATCGCTGCCGGCGCGGCGGAACACGCCATACGGCAGGTTCTGGATCGGGAACGGGCAACCGTTAGCATTGGCGCTTTCCACCCAGCTGCGCAGTGCGGTGTCGTGGGTTTCGTTCAGTCGTACGCTTGGCTGGTTCATGCTTGCTCCGGGTTGAAGTTCTTCTGGATGCCCAGCCAGCAGTTCTGGTAATCGCGCTGCAGCGTGGGCGATTCCAGCGCATGGCGGGTGGGACGGATGATGTTGCGCGTCTCGAACATGAAGGCCATGGTGCTGTCGACCTTGTTGGGCTTGCTGGTGTCGGCGCGGCTGGCCTTCTCGAACGTGGCCGCGTCGGGGCCGTGGCCGCTCATGCAATTATGCAGGCTGGCGCCGCCGGGGACGAAACCGCCGGCCTTGGCATCGTACTCGCCGGTCACCAGCCCCATGAACTCGCTGGCCACGTTGCGGTGGAACCAGGGCGGGCGGAAGGTATCCTCGGCCGCCAGCCAGCGCGGCGGGAAGATCACGAAATCGAGCGTGTCCACGCCCGGGGTATCGCTCTGCGACTGCAGCACCAGGAAAATCGACGGATCGGGGTGGTCGTAGCTGATCGAGCCGATGGTATTGAAATGGCGCAGGTCGTATTTGTACGGCGCGTAGTTGCCGTGCCAGGCCACCACGTCCAGCGGCGAATGGCCGAGCTTCGCCTGCCACAGCTTGCCGCCGAACTTGGCGACCAGCCGGAAGTCGCCTTCGCGGTCTTCGTACCAGGCCTGCGGCGTGAGGAAGTCGCGCGGGTTGGCCAGGCCGTTGGAACCCAGCGGGCCGAGGTCGGGCAGGCGCAGCAATGCGCCGAAGTTCTCGCACACATATCCACGCGCCTGGCCATCGGGCAGCCGCACCTGGAAGCGCACGCCGCGCGGGATCACGGCGATCTCCTGCGGCTCGAGGTCGAGCACGCCCATTTCCGTGAGCAATTGCAGGCGCCCCGCCTGCGGCACGATCAGCAACTCGCCGTCGGCCGAGTAGAAGAAGCGCTCGCTCATCGACTGGTTGGCGGCATAGATGTGGATGGCGCAGCCGCTCTGCGCCTCGGGCGAACCGTTGCCGGCCATGGTCACCAGGCCGTCGATGAAATCGGTCGGCGCCGCGGGCATCGGTTGCGGATCCCAGCGCAACTGGTTGGGCGGCGTCGGCACGCCGTCGAAATGGCTCAGCAGCTTGCCGCCATCGATCGGCACGAAGGCCTCGTGCACCGCGGCCGGACGGATGCGGTACAGCCACGAGCGGCGGTTGTGGCCGCGCGGCGCGGTGAAGGCGGTGCCGGACAGCTGCTCGGCATACAGGCCGTAGGCGACCCGCTGCGGCGAGTTCCGGTGCGCCGGCAAGGCGCCCGGCAAGGCCTCGGTGGCGAACTCGTTGCAAAAGCCGGACTGGTAGCCCCGGGCAACGGCGGCAGCCTGCGCCGGAGGCGATTGTGCAATGCTGTTCATGTGATTTCTCCTTGTCACTTTTTTAGCGCATGCGGTGCAGGCGCGCCACCGTCAACGCCGATACCAGCGCCGGCACGGCGGCCGCGACGAACAGCGAGGCGTTGCTCCACTGCATGGCGATCATCTGGCCGCCGATGACCGGCCCCACCACCGAACCGATGCGGCCGATGCCCAGCGCCCAGCCGATGCCGGTCGAGCGCAACGTGGTCGGGTAATAGGTGCCGGCCAGCGCGTTGACGGCCGGTTGCCCGCCGACGACGCAAAAGCCCGCCGCCACCACGGCGATGAACAGGAAGGCCGGCACCGCCGCCACCTTGCCGATCAGCGCGATGGCCACGCAGGCCACCACGAAGCAGCTGCCCAGCACCTTGGTGAAGCCGTAACGATTGATGAACCAGCCCAGGGTCAGCGTGCCGACCACGCCGCCCACCTGCAGCGAAGTGCCGATCAGCACCGCCATGCCGGTCGAATAGCCGGCGTCGTGGATCAGCGTGGGCAGCCAGTTGGACAGGAAATACAGGTTGATCAGGTTCATGAAGCTGATCAGCCACAGCAGCAGCGTGATGCCGGCGCGGCCTTCGCGGAACAGTTCGGCCACCGGCATGCCCTCGGCCTTGGTCTCTTTCACGACGATGCGGGTATCGCCGTCGAGCGCGATGGAGGGATCGAGCTTCTTCAGCCAGCGTACCGCCTTTTCCCTCGGGCGGCGGCGCAACACCAGGAACTGGATCGACTCCGGCAGCCAGAACAGCATGGCGATGCCCAGCAGCAGCGGCACCGCGCCGCCCACCCAGAACACCGCGTGCCAGCCGTAGGCCGGGATCAGCGCGGCGCTGACAAACCCGCCGGCGGCGGCGCCCACGGTGAAGCCGCAAGACACCAGCATCATGCGCGTCACGCGCGAGGAAGAGGGGCTGAACTCGCCCACCAGCGCCATCGCATTGGGCATGATGCTGCCCAGGCCGAAGCCGGTGATGAAGCGCAGCGCCAGCAACTGGTCGATGCTGGTGACCAGCGGCGTGGCCAGCATGCACAGGGCGAAGAACAGGGTGGAGGCGATCAGCACCGGGCGGCGGCCGTAACGGTCGCCCACCGGCGTCAGCGCCAGCGAACCCAGCAGCATGCCGAACAGGCCGGCGCCGAATACCGGCCCCAGGCTGGCGCGGCTCACGCCCCAGTCGCCGATGATGGCCGGCGCCACATAGCCCATGGCCTGGACGTCGAAGCCATCCATGATCAGGCACAGGCCGCACAGCAGCAGCAAACCGAACTGGAAGGCGCCGAAGCGTCCCTGCTCCACCACCTGCTCGACATTGATCGTGGGCGCGGCTGCGCCCGGCTGAACACTCATGGTCTTGCTCCTCTGTCTCTTGGTATTTTTCAGTCCGTCCCGTGGCCGGCCTGCGCACGGCTGTCGCGATTGCCGGGCGCGGCGGCAGGGCATCGTTGATTGTTCTTATTGCCATTGCGCTGACACTGTAGTGCAATCGACTTTCTTTTACGATATAAATGCCGGAATGTGATTCATTGATTTTATGAATAAAGGTCTTCGGAACGCCCGCCCATGATCGAACCCCGCGATATCGACCTCAACCTGCTGGTGGTATTCCAGGAAGTATTCCAGGAACGCCGGATCGCATCCGTGGCGCGCCGCCTGGGGCTGTCGCAGCCGGCCGTCAGCAATGCCCTGGCGCGCCTGCGGCGCAGCTTCGGCGATGAACTGTTCGTGCGCACCGCGCAGGGCATGCAACCCACGCCGTTCGCCGAACACCTGGCCGAGCCGGTGGCGGCAGCCCTGCAGCAGGTCTCGCGCGCGCTCAACCTGCAGGAAGGCTTTGCCGCGCAATCCAGCCAGCGCCACTTCACCATCGCCATGACCGATGTCGGCGAGGTTTATTTCATGCCGGCGCTGGTCGAAACCTGCGGCCGCCTGGCGCCGGGCGTGCGCATCAGCACGGTACGCGCAGGCGCCATCGACCTCAAAAGCGAAATGGAATCGGGCCGGGTGGATCTGGCCATCGGCGCCTTCGACAATGTCTCCGGCGCGCTCTACCAGCGCCGGCTGTTCCGCCAGAACTATGTGAGCATGTTCCGCATCGGCCATGCGCTGGACGGCAAGGGCGACATTACGCTGAAGCAATTCCTGGCGGCCGAGCACCTGATGGTGTCGTCGCAGGAGAGCCCCTACGACCGCATCAACCAGAGCCTGGAGAAGGCCGGGGTGTTGCCCAGCGTGCGTTTCCGCGTGCCGCACTTCACCGCCGTGCCGTATATCGTCAGCACCACCGATCTGGTGGTCACCGTGCCGCGCAAGCTGGCCGAAAGCGCCGCCGCGCCGTTCGGCTTGCATTACATCAAGCCGCCGCTGCGCCTGCCCTCGCTGCAGACCAATATCTTCTGGCATCGCCGTTACAATCAGGATGAAGGCAACCAGTGGCTGCGCGGTTTCATCTCCGAGCACTTCGCCGAATGACAAGAACGCCAAGAAACACAGCACAGGGAAACGACATGAACATCTACCGCGAATACACCCGCGACGCGCTGGACCGGCAATACAACGTCAGGCTGGATATCACCGATTTCCAGGACTACTTCGACCGTTTCGCGCAGCAAGCGCTGGCTGCGCGCCAAGCCCATCCGCATCTGGCCGATGTCCCCTATGGGAAAGACCCGCTGCAGACCTTCGACTTCTTTCCCGCCAGCGACAATGGCCGGCCGCTGCTGCTGTTCATCCACGGCGGCTACTGGCGCTCGCTGGACAAGAACCTGTTCAGCCACCTCGCCCTGCCCTATCTGCAAGCCGACATCAATGTCGCGCTGATCAATTACCGGCTGGCGCCGCAGGTACGGATGGATGCGATCGCCGCCGATTGCGCCACCGCGCTCAAGCAGTTGCATGCGAAGGCCGGCGCCCTGGGCTTCGATGCCGAAGCCATCTGGCTCATGGGCCATTCGGCCGGGGGCCACCTGGCCGCGCTCATCGGCGCGCTGGGGCCGACGCCGGTCAGGGGCGTCTGCGGCATCAGCGGCATCTACGACCTGGAGCCGATCCGGCTAAGCTATCTCAATGAGCTGCTGCAGCTGTCGCCCGACAACGCCGTCCAGGCCAGCCCGCTCCGGTTGCTGCCGCCGCCCGGCGTGAAAACGCTGCTCTGCGCGGGCGGTCTCGAATCCGACGAATTCCGGCGCCAGCGGGATACCTACGCGGCCTGCCTGCGCCAGTCCGCCCATGAGGCGACCATCGCCGAAGCGCCCGGTGCGCACCACCTGAGCATCATCGATGTGGCCGCGGATGCCGGCAGCGAGCTGACGCGCGCCATGCTGGCGATGATCAGGGCCGGCTGAGCGGCCTGCCGCCAGCCGCATCGCTTTACCTGCCTGTCAAGCATGCCGGACCAGAACTCTTTCGATAAATACCAATCATTATCATTTTCGCTCATCTATAATGGCGTTTTCCTCCGCCTTGCCCGCCTGCAATGGCCTTGCCGGCGAGTCTCACGCGGAGGAAGCAAACCCACAACCGTCGAACAACAATAACTGCGCTACGTCCCGCAGCCCAACGCCGCACGAGCATGTTCAAGAATATCTGGTTCCAAATCCACTGGTTCATCGGCATCACCGCCGGCACCATCCTCATGACCATCGGCCTCACCGGCGCCGCGCTCTCCTTCCGCGAGGAGATCACGGATGCGCTCAACCCCGGCGTCATGCACGTACAGGTGCGCGAGCAACAGCCGCTCACGCCGCAACAGTTGCTGGAACAGATCGGCGCCGCCGAACCCGGCCGCCGCGTCGCCTCGATCACGCTCGCGCGCGAAGCCGGGGCCGCCGTGCGCGTCGTGTTCGCGCCGCCGCCGGGCGTGCGCCGCGGCGAGGCGCGCTATGCCGATCCCTATACCGGCCAGGTCTCCGGCCCGGTGACGGGCATGGAATTCTTCGAGATCGTGGAACGCTTCCACCGCTGGCTACTGCTGCCCACCGAGATCGGCAAGATCGTGCTGGGCACGCTGGCGCTGGCGCTGCTCACGCTGGCGCTGTCCGGCCTCTACCTGCGCTGGCCGCGCCGGCCGCTGTCGCTGCAGGCCTGGTTCAGGCTGGACTTCAAATTGCAGGGCCGTTCCTTCCTGTGGAACCTGCACTCCATCATCGGCACCTGGGCGCTGGCGATGTATGTGATCTTCTCCATCACCGGCGCCTATTGGGCGCTGGACTGGTTCAA
The DNA here is from genome assembly GCF_007828355.1 of Herbaspirillum sp. SJZ099. Lineage (NCBI taxonomy): Bacteria > Pseudomonadati > Pseudomonadota > Betaproteobacteria > Burkholderiales > Oxalobacteraceae > Herbaspirillum > Herbaspirillum sp. SJZ099. The sequence goes on from NZ_VIUO01000005.1 coordinate 50,164, forward strand.
GCAGGGCGTGGACACGCTGGCCGGCCAGGAACGCGCGCCGCAGGTCAAACGCGGCGCCCCGCCCAAGGACAAGCAAGACGCTCCCGCGCCGCTGGACCTGACGCTGGCCTGGAACGCCTTCCTGGCCAAGGCGCCGCATTACCAGAACGCCCAGTTGCGCCTGCCAGAGAAAGCCACGCAAGCGGTGCAGATCCTGTTCCTGGACGAACATGCCCCGCACGAACGCGCGCGCAGCCGCATGACGGTGCTGCCGCAAAGCGGCGAGGTCAAACAGCTCGAACTGTATGAGGACAAAAGCGCTGGCGGCAAATTCATCGCCGCCATCTACCCGCTGCACATGGGTACCTTCTTCGGCCTGCCCGGCCGCATCGTCATGGCCATCGCCAGCCTGATGCTGCCGCTGTTCGGCATCACCGGCTGGATGCTGTACCTCGACCGTCGCCGCAAGAAGGCGGCATTGCGCGCCGAGCGCGCCGCGCTGGAACAGGCGGGCATCGCCGCGCTCCCCGCCGCCAAGGAAGGGGCGCAAGCCGCGCAATACCTGGTCGCCTACGCGTCGCAAGCCGGCCAGGCCGAACGCATGGCGCTGCATGCCGCCACATTGCTGCGCCAGTCCGGCGCCCAGGCCACGGTGCAACCGCTGGCGCGCATGACGCCGGAAAATCTGCGCCACCATCCGCGCATCCTGTTCATCGCCAGCACCTTTGGCGAAGGCGAGGCGCCGGACAGCGCGCGCGCCTTCGAGCGCCGCATGCGCGCGGCCTCGGGCCAATCGCTGGCCCACGTCGAATACGCGCTGCTGGCGCTGGGCGATAGCAACTACACCAGGTTCTGCGGCTTCGGCCACACGCTCGACCACTGGCTGCGCAACCGCGGCGCCAAGGCCTTGTTCCCGCCGGTGGAAGTGGACCGCATGGATGCCGATACGCTGCAAAAATGGGAACGGATGCTGGCCGATCACGGCATCGTCACCGCGGCCGCCGTGGCTGCGGCTACGGCCTCTTCGTCCCCATCCGCGCTGCCGCCGCAAGCCGGCTGGCAAGCCTGGTCGCTTGCGCAACGCCGGCAACTGAACCCCGGCAGCCAGGGCGAGCCGATCTTCCACCTCGAGCTGCGCAAAACCGATGCCGCCGATGCCACCGATATTGCCGCCGACGCATGGCAACCGGGCGCGCTGGCGGAGATCCTGCCGCGCCATGCGGCCGACCGCGTCGCGCTGCTGCTGCAGCGGCTGCAGCTCGATGGCAGCACCATCGTCGACAGCAAAGGCACGCGCCTGCCCCTGCAAGAATTGATGGCGCGCAGCGTACTTCCGGTCGGCCAGGCCGCGGCCCATGCCCGCGATGCGCAGGCCTTGGCCAATACCTTGCAGCCGCTGGCCGCGCGCAGCTATTCGGTGGCCTCCGTGCCGCAAGATGGCGCGCTGCACCTGCTGGTGCGCCAGACACGACATGAGGATGGCCTGGGCCTGGCGTCGGGCTGGCTGACCGAATATGCGGAAGTAGGCGCCGCGCTGGACGTGCGCCTGGTGGCCAACGCCAACTTCGGGCCGGCCGGGGGCGATGTGCCGGCCATCTTCATCGGCAACGGCTCCGGCATGGCAGGCCTGCGCGGCCACCTGCGCGCGCGCGTGCATGCCGGGCACGCGCGCAACTGGCTGCTGTTCGGCGAGCGCAACCGCCGCCACGATTTCCTCTACCAGGATGAACTGGAACAATGGCTGGCCGCCGGCAAGCTGGCGCGGCTGGACCTGGCCTTCTCGCGCGACCAGAACCAGCGCGTCTACGTGCAGGATCGCCTGCGAGAAGCGGCCGACGAATTGCGCCGCTGGATCGCCGATGGCGCCGTAGTGTATGTCTGCGGCAGCCTGGAAGGCATGGCCGCCGGCGTCGATGCCGCGCTCGCCGAGGCGCTGGGCGAACGGGCGCTGGAAGACCTGATCGAACAGGGCCGCTATCGGCGCGACGTTTACTGATGCTGCCTTCCTGGATGCGCCTGGCCAGGCGCATCCGCACCGGCCTCCCCTCGCCCTTGCGGCCGGGCCTGTAGGCAAGCTCCGCTTTCCTCTGTAGGAATATGCCGATTCGGCCGCAAAAGCGGCGCGCGCCTCTGGAGCCCGGCCACTCCACCGCATATACTCGGCCCAACCATGCGGCTGCTTTCCTGACTGCCATGCGCACGGCGGCGCCGCAAGGCTGCGACACCGACAACGAGACCGTCCATGGATATCCTGGCCAGAATAAAAAACACGCGCCGAGCCGGCATGCACGCCGCAATGCTCGCGCTCGCCCTGGCCGCCTCGCTGCTGGCCGGTTGCGGTTCGCTGCCGACCATCGTCCCCGACATGGGCATGCGGTCGGACAAGAGCATCCGGATCAAGGGCGGACGCGGCGTGCTCACCGAAGAGCAGGCCAAGACCGCGCTGGACAGGCTCAAGCAGCAAAACGGCAACAGTACGGTTCTCGATCGCCACCTGGCGGTGGAAGGCGCGGTCACCGGCGCGCCGCTGGTGACCGGCAACAAGGTCACGCTGCTCATCGACGGCCCGGCCACTTACGCCTCCATGACGCAGGCCATCCGGGCAGCCCGTTCGCACATCAACCTGGAAACCTACATCATGGAAGACGATGAGGTGGGACGCCAATTCTCCGGGATGCTGATCGAGATGCAAAAGAAAGGCGTGCAGGTCAACCTCCTGTACGACAGCGTGGGCGCGCTCAACACCCCGCGCGCCTTTTTCCAGCCGATGATCGACGCCGGCATCAACGTGCTCGAATTCAATCCGCTCAATCCCGCGCTGGCGCGCAAGGACTGGGCGGTGAACCAGCGCGACCACCGCAAGCTGCTGGTGGTGGACGGCAAGACCGCCTTCGTCGGCGGCATCAACATCAGCAGCGTGTATTCCAGCGGTTCGTTCAGCCGCCGCAAGAAGAAAACCCAAACCGATGATGACGCCGGCAGGGTCCCCTGGCGCGACACCCAGGTGCGCATCGATGGCCCGGCCGCGCTGGAATTCCAAAAGCTCTTCATGCAAACCTGGAACAGGCAGCACGGCCCCGACCTCGGCGAGCACAACTACTTTCCCAAGGTCGCCGCGGCCGGCGGCGAGATCGTGCGCGCCATCGGCAGTTCCCCCGACGATCCCTACAGCGTGATCTATGCCACCTTCATCTCGGCCATCAACCATGCCGAATCCTCGGTCTACCTGACCAATGCCTATTTCGTGCCCGACCCACAATTGCGCGAGGCGCTCAAGAACGCGGCCAGGCGCGGCGTCGATGTGCGCCTGCTGCTGCCATCCAGGAGCGATTCCTCGCTGGTGCTGTACGCTTCGCGTTCGTTCTATGCCGAGTTGCTGGGCGCTGGCATCCGCATCTATGAGCGCCAGGATGCCCTGCTGCACGCCAAGACCGCCATCATCGACGGCGTCTGGACCACCATCGGCTCGACCAACCTGGACTGGCGCAGCTTCGTCTACAACCAGGAAATCAATGCCGTCATCCTCGGCACGCAATTCGGCGCAGAGGCGAAAAGCATGTTCGACCGGGACCTTGGCGCCTCCAAGGAGATCACGCTAAAAGCATGGGAACAGCGCCCGATCAGCGAACGCATGAAGGAGTTCGGCGCCAGCATATGGGCGCGGCTGCTGTGAAGGCCGGCGCACAAATAAAAAAAGGAAACGCATCGCGTTTCCTCAACCTCATCGACCTGCGGAGCCCGCAGGCCCCGCGATGTCATGCCGCCACTGCTTGCGGCCCGGCGCTTATTTCAGCGTCAGTATCCATTTCACCAGCTCGCGCGCTTCGGCTTCGCTGACCTGGCCCTTGTTGGCCGGCATCGGCACCGCGCCCCACACGCCGCCGCCGCCGTTGATGACCTTCTGGGCCAGCTTGGTCTCGGCGTCCTTCTGGCCGGCATATTTCTTGGCCACATCCTTGAAGGCAGGGCCGACGATCTTGTTGTCGACCGAATGGCAAGCCATGCAGTTCTTGGACTTGGCCAATTGGGCGTTGGCCAGCGCCTCGGCGGAAATGGCCGATCCGGCGACCAGGGTGGCGATCAACAGCAGGTATTTCATAAGGGCTCCTCAGCATTCTTGAACGGCCGGACCTTCGCTCGCAAGAGGCGCGAGGAAATCCGCAGGCGGGCCTATTCTACCTGTCTTGGCGGCGTTCCGATTATCTTCCTGCGCGTATATCTGTCATAGGCCAGGTTCCATGTCGATGCAGTCAGCCGGTGACCGCGCCCTTGCTGGCGGTGGAAGCCAGCGCGGCGAACTTGGCCAGCACGCCGCGCGTATAGCGCGGGGCCGGCTGCTGCCAGGCGGCGCGGCGCTTGTCGATTTCCGCCTCGGGCACGTTGAGCTGGATCAGTTGCCGGTGGGCGTCGATGGTGACCGAGTCGCCTTCGTGCACCAGCGCAATGGCGCCGCCGACAAATGCCTCCGGCGCCACGTGGCCGACCACCATGCCCCAGGTCCCGCCGGAAAAACGGCCATCGGTGATCAGCCCGACCGATTCGCCCAGGCCCTTGCCGATCAGCGCCGAGGTCGGCGCCAGCATCTCCGGCATGCCGGGGCCGCCCTTGGGACCGAGATAGCGCATCACCAGCACGTCGCCGGGCTTGATCCGGTCGGCCAGGATCGCCTCCATGGCGCTGTATTCGTCGTCGAACACGCGCGCCGGGCCGGTGATCACCGGGTTCTTCAAGCCGGTGATCTTGGCCACGCAGCCTTCGGTGGCCAGATTGCCCTTGAGGATCGCCAGGTGGCCCTGTGCGTACAGCGGCCGGTCGATCGGATGGATCACATCCTGGTCGGCGCGCAGCGCCGGCACGCTTTCCAGTTCCTCGGCCAGCGTCTTGCCGGTAATGGTGAGGCAGTCGCCATGCAGCAAGCCGGCCTGGTGCAGCACCTTCAGCACGGCCGGAATGCCGCCGGCCTGGTGCAGGTCGGTGGCGACGTACTTGCCCGAAGGCTTGAGGTCGCAGATCACCGGCACCTTCTGGCGCATGCGCTCGAAGTCGTCGATGCTCCATGCGATCTCGGCGGCGTGGGCGATGGCCAGGTAGTGCAGCACGGCGTTGGTCGAGCCGCCGGTGGCCATGATCAACGCGACGGCGTTTTCGATCGATTTGCGGGTGATGATGTCGCGCGGCTTGATGTCCTTCTTGACCGCCTCCACCAGCACGCGCGCCGACTCGGCGGCGGAGCCGGTCTTCTCGTCGTCGGGATTGGCCATGGTCGAGGAATAGAACAGCGCCATGCCCAGCGCCTCGAACGAGGACGACATGGTGTTGGCGGTATACATGCCGCCGCAGGAACCGGAAGACGGGCAGGCGTTGCGCTCGATGCCGTCGAAGTCTTCCTGCGACATGCGGCCGGCGGAAAACTCGCCTACCGCCTCGAAGGCCGAGACGATGGTCAGGTCGCGGCCCTTCCATTTGCCCGGCTTGATGGTGCCGCCGTAGACATAGATGCCCGGCACATTGGTGCGCGCCAGGGCGATCATGCCGCCCGGCATGTTCTTGTCGCAGCCGCCGATGACCACCACGCCATCCATCCACTGGCCGTTGACGGCGGTCTCGATGCAGTCGGCGATGACTTCGCGCGAGATCAGCGAATACTTCATGCCTTCGGTGCCCATCGACATGCCGTCCGAAATGGTCGGCGTGCCGAATACCTGCGGATTGGCGCCGGCCTGCTTGATGGCCGCGATGGCGACATCGGCCAGCTTCTGCAGGCCGGAGTTGCACGGCGTGATGGTGGAGTGGCCGTTGGCCACGCCGATCATCGGTTTGTCGAAATCGTCCTTCTCGTAGCCCAGCGCGTAATACATCGAACGGTTCGGGCTGCGCGAGATGCCCTGGGTGATGTTTTTGGAACGGCGGTTGTATGGCATGGAGGTCTCCTGGTTGAACGGGGCGAACTCTCTGGGTTGTTCTGCCAGCGATCACGGTATCTGGCGGGCCCCGGCTACATTCAGGGGTGTGATGGATGGCCGGGGAGGAGTTCTGGCTGGTGGGTCAGATTGCAGATTGCGCTTGTCCATATCTGCCTGTCAAATATATTATTCATCGACAATTAATATCCCAGAGATATCAGGAAGCCTCCGCCCCATGTCCTCCGACACCCGCCTGGAACTGCGCCAACTGCGCTACTTCGCCGCCGTGGCCGAAGAAAAGCACTTCGGCCGCGCCGCCGTCCGGCTGCACATGACGCAGCCGCCGCTGTCGCAGGCCATCGCCGCGCTGGAGGAAATGCTGGGCACGCCGCTGTTCCTGCGCACCAAGCGCAGCGTGGCGCTGACGCCGGCCGGGGAAGCCTTGCTGCCGGAAGCCCAGCGCATCCTGCAGCAGGCCGCGGCCCTGCCCGACCTGGCGCGCCGCGCCGCCAGCGGCGCCTCGGGCCTGCTGTCGCTGTCCTTCATCTCGACCGCCGACTACAGCATCCTGCCGCCGCTGCTGCAGCGTTTCCGCGCGCGCTACCCGCAGGTACAGATCGACCTACGCGAAGCCACCACCGACATCCAGCTGGAAGACCTGATGCAAGGCAAGATCGACGCCGGCCTGCTGTTGCCGCCGCTGCCCGACAAGGCCGCCGCCGTGCTCGACTACCGCCCGGTGCTGTCGGAACCGCTGGTGGCCGCGCTGCCGGCCGGCGCCGTGCGCGGGCGCGACGCGGTGGCGCTGAAAAGCCTGCGCGAGCTGCCGCTGATCATTTTCCCGCGGCGCATCTCGCCGGCCTTCCACGACACCATCCTCTCGTGCTTTCGCGATGCCGGGGTGACGCCGCACATCGGCCAGGAGGCGATCCAGATGCAGACCATCGTCGGCCTGGTGTCGGCTGGCATGGGAATGGCGCTTGTGCCACAATCCGTATCCAACCTGAAGCGGCCAGGCGTCGACTACCGCCGGCTGTCGGACCCGACGCCGGACATCCAGACCGGCCTGGCCTGGCGGCGCGACAGCCAATCGACGGTGCTGCGCGCCTTCCTTGAATTGCTGGAACCGGCCGCCTGAACTTGTTTTGTTAGGGCATGCTCCAAATGCATCTCCGTCCCGCCCATCACTGAAAGACCGAATTCATGCTGATCCACCCCATGCCCAACCCGATCGCCCTCCAGATCGGCCCGCTTGCCGTCCACTGGTATGGCCTGATGTACCTGCTGGCCTTTGCGCAATTCATCGCCATCGGCCGCCTGCGCATCAGGCAGCCGCATATCGCCGCGGTCGGCTGGAAAAAGGAGGATCTCGACGACATGCTGTTCTACGGCGTGCTGGGGGTGGTCATCGGCGGCCGCCTGGGCGAGATCCTGTTCTACAACCCGGCGTATTACTTCGCCCATCCGGCCGACATGATCGCGGTATGGAAAGGCGGCATGTCCTTCCACGGCGGCTTCCTCGGCGTGCTGCTGGCGATGTGGTTGTGGGGCCGCAAGCGCGGCCGCCACCTGATGGACATCATGGACTTCATCGCGCCGATGGTGCCGCTGGGCTACGCCGCCGGCCGCCTGGGCAACTTCATCAACGCCGAACTGCCGGGCCGCCCGGCCGACCCCTCGTTGCCGTGGGCGATGATCTGGCCCAACGTCGACAACATCCCGCGCCATCCGTCGCCGATCTACCAGATGCTGGTGGACGGCATCCTGCTGTTCATCATCCTGTGGTTCTTCGCGCGCCAGCCGCGCCCGCGCATGGCGGTGGCCGGCATGTTCTCGCTGCTGTACGGCTGCGCGCGCTTCTTCACCGAGTACTTCCGGGTGCCGGACTACGAGGTGCATGTCGCCGGCTTCACCATCTCGGCCGGACAGATGCTGTCGGTGCCGATGATCGTGCTGGGCATCCTGCTGCTGGTGGTGGCCTACCGCAACAAGCAGCAGGCGCAAGCGCCCGCGCAGGCCGGATAACGCCGGATAACATTTGCAAGACGCCAATGAAAACGGGCGGTACCTTCATCGGTACCGCCCGTTTTCATTGGATCGTCGGCGCGCCTTCGATACCCGGCGTTGCCGCTACTCAGTGCGAACGGAAATCAAATCGCGAAAATCTAATAACCGTTCGGGCCGGGTAACCGCGCAGCGGCGTATCGAAGCCTGCCCGAGCTTGTCGCAGGGACGCGCCGAGGCGAACCTCAGGCCTTCTTCAGCGCGCTGGCCGCCTTCGCCAGTTCGGTGATCTTGTCCCAGTCGCCGGCTTCGATGGCCGCCTTCGGGGTCAGCCACGAACCGCCTACGCAGACCACGTTCTTGCAGGCCAGGAACTGCGGCGCGGTCTCTTGCGTGATGCCGCCGGTCGGGCAAAACGCGACGTCGCCCAGCGGGCCGGCAATACCGTTCAACATGCCGATGCCGCCGGCCGGCACCGCCGGGAACAGCTTCAACTGGCGAAAACCCGCCTCGCGCGCGGCCATCACTTCGGACGGCGTCATCACGCCGGGCAGCAGCGGCAGGCCGCTGCGCTTGGCGGCTTCGATCAGCGCCGGGGTCAGGCCGGGCGAGACGCCGAATACCGCGCCGGCGTCGCGCGAGGCGGCGAACTCTTCGGGCGCGGTCAGCGTGCCGACGCCGACGATGGCCTCAGGCACCGACTCGGCGATGGCGCGGATGGCCGGCAGGCCGTGCTCGGTGCGCAGCGTGATTTCCAGCACGCGGATGCCGCCGGCGACCAGCGCCCTGGCCAGCGGAATGGCGTGTTCGAACTTGTCGATCGCGATCACCGGAATGACCGGCGAGGCGCGCATGATTTCCAGTGTGGTCTTCATACCGTTGTCTTCTCTTTCTCTTTGATCGGAGGCAGGCCGAAAGTGGCGCCGCCCTCTTCCGCCGTACCGACGGTGTTACGGAACATGGCAAACAGCTCGCGCCCCATGCCGTGCTGGTTGTCGAACAGGTCGCTGGCGTCTTGTCCGCGCCGCTCCCATTCATCCTGCGGCACCAGCGCTTCCAGCACGCCGGCCTCGGCGTCCAGGCGGATCATGTCGCCGCTGCGCACGCGCCCCAGCGGACCGCCGCCCAGCACTTCGGGCGTGACGTGGATCGCGGCAGGTACTTTACCCGATGCGCCCGACATGCGGCCATCGGTCACCAAGGCCACATGGCGCCCCTTGTCCTGCAGGATGCCCAGCGCCGGGGTCAGCGCGTGCAGTTCCGGCATGCCGTTGGCGCGCGGGCCCTGGAAGGTGATCACGGCGACGAAGTCCTTATCCAGCTCGCCGGCCTTGAAGGCCGCCATGAAGGCTTCCTGCGAGTGGAACACGATGGCCGGCGCCTGCACCGCGCGGTGCTCGTGCTTGACTGCCGAAGTCTTGATGACCGCGCGGCCGAGGTTGCCCTGCAGCAGCTTGAGGCCGCCGTCGGCCGAGAACGGCTTGGCCACCGTGCCCAGCACGCCTTCGTCGGCGCTGGTTGCCGGCACGTCCTGCCACACTACCTTGCCAACCTGGCCTTGCGGCGCCTCGCCGGCCAGCATCGGTTCCTTGCAGTGCTGGCGCAGGCCCTGGCCGAGGATGGTGGTGACGTCGTCGTGCATCAGGCCGGCGTCGATCAGCTCGCGCAGCACGAAGCCGGTGCCGCCGGCGGCATGGAAATGGTTCACGTCGGCGGTGCCGTTGGGGTAGATCTTGGTGATCAGCGGCACCACGGCGGAGAGCCTGGAGAAATCGTCCCAGTCGATCACGATGCCGGCCGCCTTGGCGATGGCCACCAGGTGCAACGTGTGGTTGGTGGAGCCGCCGGTGGCGTGCAGCGCGACGATGGCGTTGACGATGGCCTTCTCGTCGATCATGCGGCCCACCGGCGTGTACTGCGCGCCCTGGTCGGTGATGCGCGCGGCCTGGCGCGCGGCTTCGGCGGTCAGTGCGTCGCGCAGCGGCGTGTTGGGAGTAATGAAGGCGGCGCCCGGCAGGTGCAGGCCCATGGCTTCCATCAGCATCTGGTTACTGTTGGCGGTGCCGTAGAAGGTGCAGGTGCCGGCGCCGTGGTAGGACTGCGACTCGGCTTCCAGCAGCTCGGCGCGACCGATCTTGCCGGCGGTGTAGAGCTGGCGGATCTTGACCTTGTCGCTGTTGCTCATGCCGCTGGTCATCGGCCCGGCCGGCACGAACACCGCCGGCAGGTGGCCGAAGTGCAGCGCGCCGATCAACAGGCCCGGCACGATCTTGTCGCATACGCCCAGGTACAGCGCGGCGTCGAACATGTTGTGCGAGAGCGCGATGGCGGTTGCCATGGCGATAGCGTCGCGCGAGAACAGCGACATTTCCATGCCGGTCTGGCCCTGGGTGACGCCGTCGCACATGGCCGGGGTGCCGCCGGCGAACTGCGCCACGGCGCCGGCTTCGCGCGCGGCCTGCTTGAGGATCTGGGGAAAACGCTCGAACGGCTGGTGCGCCGAGAGCATGTCGTTGTAGGCGGAGACGATGGCCAGCGAGGGCGCCTTGTCTTCCTTCAACTTCAGTTTGTCGTTGGCCGGGAAGGCGGCGAAGCCGTGGGCCAGGTTGGTACATGCCAGCGCGCCGCGCTGCACGCCCTTGCGGCGGGCCGCTTCCAGTCGTTCGAGGTAAGCGGTCCGGTAGGGACGACTACGTTCGGCGATGCGTCGGGTGACGCTGGCTAAGGTAGCGTTGAGAGGCATTGTCGTTTCCTGTTAGCGTTAACAATGTAATTTTACTACACAATTTTCAACAAACCGAATCGAATGCCCGGCTTTTCGATACCGCAACGCAGCACCGGCTTGCGCAAGCAACCTCATCATTCTCCAAGACGCCCATCCAGCAGGCGATGCAGGCTTTTCCAGATCTTCACCGGCAATGTCATCCATCCGTCACAAACTGTAGTGAAATTACCATCGAAGACGCATTTGATGTATAGTCTGCAGGTCGCGCCCAAGAACTCAAGCCGTGCCGGGGCTGGAAAGTGCCCGCTGCGCCACGGCATCCAACAACATTGACCACATGCACACCACCGCCCTGACCGACACGGCAGCATTCAAAGCCCTGCAGCAACACCACGCCGGACAAGCCGTCCACTGGCACATGCGCGAACTGTTCGCGCAGCAGCCCGACCGCTTCGAACGCATGTCGGTGCGCGCCGCCGGCCTGCTGCTGGACTACTCCAAGAACCGCATCGAGTCCGAAACCCTGTCGCTGCTGCTGGAGCTGGCGCGCGAACGCCAGGTGGAAGCCCTGCGCGACGCCATGTTCAGCGGCGCGAAAATCAACTTTACAGAACATCGGGCGGTCTTGCACACTGCATTGCGCGCGCCGGCCGGCGAAGCCCCGGCGCAAGTGGATGGACAGCAGGTCGGCGCGGATGTTCACGCCGTACTCGGCCATATCCGCGATTTCTCCGAACGCGTGCGCAACGGGCAGTGGCGCGGCCACACCGGGCGCGAGATCACCGATATCGTCAACATCGGCATCGGCGGCTCCTACCTCGGCCCGCAGATGGTCTGCACCGCGCTGCGCCAGTTCAGCCATGCGCGCCTGAAGGCGCACTTCGTCTCCAACGTGGACGGCCACGACCTTGATGAGGTGTTGTCCAGGGTCGATCCCGAGACCACGCTGTTCATCGTTGCCTCCAAGACATTCACCACGCAGGAAACCATGTTGAACGCGCAGTCCGCGCGCAGATGGTTCCTGCGCCACGGCAACGAGGGCGACCTGGCGCGCCATTTCGTGGCGGTATCGACCAATGCCAGGGAAGTGTCGGCCTTCGGCATCGACCCCGACAACATGTTCCCCTTCTGGGACTGGGTCGGCGGGCGCTATTCGGTATGGTCGGCGATCGGCCTGTCGATCGCGCTGATGGTCGGTTTCGAGCGCTTCTCCGAGTTCCTGGGCGGCGCCCACGCGATGGACCGCCATTTCCGCGAAGCGCCGCTGGAAGCCAACATGCCGGTGATCCAGGCGCTCATCGGCATCTGGAACCGCAACTTCTTCAACAGCGAATCGCTGTCGATCGCGCCTTACCACCATGGCCTGCGCTATTTCCAGGCCTACCTGCAGCAACTGGAGATGGAAAGCAACGGCAAGCGCATCACCCGCGACGGCAGCGCCGTGGGCGTGGCCACCTGTCCGTTCATCTGGGGCGATGTCGGCACCAACGGCCAGCACGCCTTTTTCCAGCTGCTGCACCAGGGCACCGACATCACGCCGATCGACTTCATCGCCGTGCTCAAGCCCTCGCACGATATCGACGGCCACCACCAGGTGCTGCTGGCCAACTGCTTCGCCCAGTCCGAAGCCTTCATGCGCGGCAAGGATGCCGATGAGGTGCGCGCCGACCTGCAAAAGCAGGGCCTGGACGAGGCGGAACTGAACGCGCTGTTGCCGCACAAAACCTTCGACGGCAACCGCCCGAGCAACACCATCCTGCTGCCCGAGCTGACGCCGGCCACGCTGGGCTCGCTGATCGCGCTGTATGAGCACAAGACTTTCGTGCAAGGCGCGATCTGGGGCATCAACAGCTTCGACCAGTGGGGCGTGGAACTGGGCAAGGTGCTGGCCAAGACCATCCACGGCGAACTCCAGGCCGCGCCCAACCCGGCCCTGCACGACGCCTCGACCAATGCCCTGATCGCCCTGGCGAAGCAGGCCCAACAAGCTTGAGCGGCCCCGCAGCAATGACGGATCGCCGGCGCAACTGAACCACGCCGGCCTCGACAACCAACGCAGACGACCCAACCTACATCATGGCTATTTCCGATTTCGACCTGGTTTTATTCGGTGGCACCGGCGACCTCTCGATGCGCAAGCTGCTGCCGGCCCTGTACGCGCGCGACCGCGCCCGCGACCTGCCGCCCGAAGCGCGCATCGTCTGCATCGGTCGCGACGACAAGACCCGCGAAGAGTTCCTGAAGATCGTGGAGAAGGACTCCAAGCCGCACATTCCCGCCGGCAACCTGGACGCCGCCGTCTGGGATCGCTTCGCCGCGCGGTTGCGCTATGCCTCGGTCAACGCCAGGGAAGGCGCCAGCTTCGAGCACCTGAAGGAAGCGCTGCGCGACACCGCTGGCCTGCCGCGCGTGTTCTACCTGGCCACGCCGCCCAGCCTGTTCGCCTCGATCTGCGAGAACCTGTCCAAGGCCGGGCTGGTCACGCCGAGCTCGCGCGTGGTGCTGGAAAAGCCGCTGGGCCGCGACCTCGCCAGCGCGCGCGACATCAACAAGCAAGTCGGCCAGTACTTCGAGGAATCGCAGATCTTCCGTATCGACCACTACCTCGGCAAGGAAGCGGTGCAGAACCTGCTGGCGCTGCGTTTCGGCAACGTGCTGTTCGAGCCGCTGTGGCGCCGCGAATGGATTTCCGACGTGCAGATCACCATCGCCGAAGAGCTCGGCGTGGGCGGCCGCTTCGACTATTACGACACCTCGGGCGCGCTGCGCGACATGCTGCAGAACCACTTGCTGCAACTGCTGTGCATCGTCGCCATGGAACCGCCCGTGTCCAACTCGGCCGATGCCGTGCGCGACGAGAAACTGAAGGTGCTGCGCTCGCTCAAGCGCTTCACCCCGACCACGCTGGCCATGAACGTGGTGCGCGGCCAGTACCGCTCGGGCCACGTCAACGGCGTGCCGGTGCCGGGCTACCGCAAGGAAGACGACGCCAACCCCGAATCGCGCACCGAGACCTTCGTCGCCGTCAAGGCCGAGATCGACACCTGGCGCTGGGCCGGCGTGCCCTTCTACCTGCGCACCGGCAAGCGCATGGCCGACTCGCTGGCCGAGATCGTGGTGCGCTTCAAGAGCGTGCCGCACTCGATCTTCGCGCACCAGAACGACACCCCGAACTGCCTCGTCATTCGCCTGCAGCCCGATGAAGGCCTGCATATGAACCTGATGGCCAAGCAGCCCGGCGACGGCATGCGCCTGCGCCCGGTCGAGCTGGAGCTGGACTTCCGCGAGAAGTTCAAGACCCCGCGCATGGACGCCTACGAGCGCCTGCTGCTGGATGTGCTGCGCGGCCACCTGACGCTGTTCATGCGCAGCGACGAACTGGAAGCCGCCTGGGAATGGGTGGAACCCATCCTCGACCACTGGGAGCAGCAGGAGTCCGACCCCATCCCCTACAACGCCGGCACCTGGGGGCCTGCCGCCGCCAGCGCGCTGATCGGCCGCGACGGACTGCAGTGGCGCGAAGAAGCGCTGCCCGAAGTCTGACACGCAACCAGCACGCAGAAAGCACGTAAAAAGGCCGCGCCATGTCCATGCTGCTCGACTCCATCCGCACCCACATCAACTCCCTCTCGAAGTCGGAGAAGAAGGTGGCCGCGACCGTGCTCGCCAATCCGCAGCTGGCGCTGGCGGAAAACCTGACCGCGCTGGCCAAGAACGCGGAAGTGTCGGAGCCGACCGTGATCCGCTTCTGCCGCGCCATCGGCTACGAAGGCTGGCACGACTTCAAGCTGAAGCTGGCGCAAAGCCTGGCGCTGGCGCTGCCGGGCGCGGACGAGACGCTGGCCCAGGACGACCTCGCGGCCGACCTGGTCAACAAGATCTGCAGCCGCTCCATCAATACCCTGCTCGACCTGCGCAACCACCTCAACCCGGACGCCATCCAGCTGGCGCTGGACGTGCTGGCGCGCGCCAACAAGATCGAGTTCTACGGCCAGGGCACCTCCGGCATCGTGGCCAACGATGCCCAGCACAAGTTCTTCCGCTCGGGCGTGCCCACGGTCGCCTACTCCGACCCGCACATCCACAGCATCGCCGCCTCGCTGCTCAAGGCCGGCGACTGCGTGGTGGCCATCTCGCAGCGCGGCGGCAACGCGGCGCTGCTGCGCTCGATCCAGCTGGCGCGCAAGGGCGGCGCCGACATCATCGTGCTGGGCCCGTCCGGCACCCCGCTGGCCGAGCTGGCCACGGTACTGGTGCCGATCGACCTGTCCTTCAACATCGACCCCTACACGCCGATCTCGGCGCGCCTGGCGCACCTGGTGGTGATCGACATCCTGGCCGTCGGCCTGGCGCTGCGACGCGGCCCGGAATTCCGCAAGCAGATGCAGAACGCGCAAAAGTCGCTGCAGAAGTTCGACATGCAGTTCGATTCGTTCTTCCGCTGATCCGCGCCGCTGTGAATCTTGATCCGGATCCGGATCAAGGATCAGGCATCCGCCGACAGACAACCCGCCGCGATTGCGTACAATGAGGTTATCGACTTCCCTTCCAACTTCGCAACCAGGACTTCCCATGAGCCAGCTTGACCAGTTGAAGCAGTACACCACCATCGTGGCCGACACCGGCGACTTCCAGGCGATGAAAGCCTTCGCGCCGCAGGACGCCACCACCAACCCCTCGCTGATCCTCAAGGCGGTGCAAAAGGACGAGTACAAGCCGCTGCTGGCGTCCGTGGTCAAGGCCAACGCCGGCCAGGGCACCGAGCAGATCATCGACCGCCTGCTGGTGGCTTTCGGCCTGGAAATCCTCAAGATCATCCCGGGCCGCGTATCCACCGAGACCGATGCGCGCCTGTCGTTCGATACCGAAGGCACGGTGGCCAAGGGCCGCGAACTGATCTGCCTGTACGAGCAAGCCGGCATCAAGCGCGAGCGCGTGCTGATCAAGATCGCCTCCACCTGGGAAGGCATCCGCGCCGCCGAGATCCTGGAAAAAGAAGGCATCCGCTGCAACCTGACCCTGCTGTTCTCGCTGCCGCAGGCCATCGCCTGCGCCGAAGCCCGGGTGCAACTGATCTCGCCGTTCGTCGGCCGCATCTACGACTGGTACAAGAAATCCACCGGCCAGGAATACACCGGCGCCGACGATCCGGGCGTGCAGTCGGTCAAGGCCGTCTACAACTATTACCGCAAGTTCGGCTACGCCACCGAAGTGATGGGCGCGAGCTTCCGCAACACCTCGCAGATCGTCGAACTGGCCGGCTGCGACCTGCTGACCATCAGCCCGGAACTGCTGCAAAAGCTGTCCGAGGCGGATGCGCCGGTGGAGCGCAAGCTGAGCGTGGAAGCCGCCCAGGCCGCCGACATCGAGCGCGTGACGCTGGACGAGAAGGCCTTCCGCCTGGCGCTCAACGCCGATGCGATGGCCACCGAAAAGCTGGCCGAAGGCATCCGCCTGTTCGCCGCCGATGCGGTCAAGCTGGACAAGATCGTCGAGGCATTGAAGTAAAAGACAAGGATTTCCCGACCGCCGGTCTCGCGCAACGAACGCCGCTGGATACGAACGCCACTGAATTCCGGCCTGCGCCGGGATGACGGCGATTGGGGTAAGGCCGATACTCTTCCACTCGTCGCCGTCATCCTGACGAAAGCCAGGATCCAGCGTCGTTCAGGCGGTCGCCAATACCCTGCTCCGCTTTCTGACCTGAAGACGAAAAAAATCCCGGCACGCAACCGGGATTTTTTATTGGCGATACCTAAAAGCATCAGGCAAAGCTGATCTGCACCTTCATCATCTTCGCGCGGTCGCCGGCGATCTCGAAGGCTTCCACCGATTTCTCGAACGGATAGGTGGCCGTGATCAGCGGCTTCACGTCCACCAGCTGCTTGTTCATCAGCTCCACCGCCATGGCGAACTCTTCATGGAAGCGGAAGGCGCCGCGCCAGTCCAGTTCCTTGCCCACCAGCAGGTTGGCCGGGAAGTTGATGTCGCCGCCCAGGCCCACCTGCACGATGATGGCTTGCGGGCGCAGCGCCTCCAGCGCACCGACCAGCGCGCGCTCGTTGCCGCTGACTTCGAACAGCACGTCGAAGTGGCCCTTGTCGGCGGCGTATTCCTTCAAGGCGTCAGGCGTTTCGGCCATGTTGACGGCGCGGTCGGCGCCCACCTTGACGGCGGTTTCCAGCGGCATCTTGGCCACATCGGTGGCGACCACTTCCAGCGCGCCGGCGCGGCGGGCGGCGATGACCACCAGTGCGCCGATCGGACCGCAGCCGGTCACCAGCACGCGCTTGCCGACCAGCGGGCCGGCGCGGCGCACCGCATGCAAGGCCACCGACAGCGGCTCGGCCATGGCTGCTTCGCCGTCGCTGACGTGGTCGGCCACCACATGCGCTTGCGCGCGCTCGATCACGATCTCCTGGCGGAACGCGCCCTGCACGTGCGGCATGCGCATGGCGCTGCCGTAGAAGCGCATGTCCAGGCAATGGTTCTGCTTGCCTTCCTGGCAGTACTTGCAGGCGCCGCAAGGGCGGCTGGGGGAAATCGCGATGCGGGCGCCGGGCTGGATATCGGAAATGTCCGAGCCGACCTCGGCGATCTGGCCCGACACTTCATGGCCCAGCACCATCGGCTCCTTGATGCGCACCACGCCGAAGCCGCCGTGGTGGTAGTAATGCAGGTCGGAGCCGCAGATGCCGCCGGCCTTGACCTTGACCTTCAGTTGCTGCGGCTGCAGGGCGCCGGTTTCCAGTTCCTGGATGCGCAGGTCGTGCGGCGCGTGGATGACGATGCCTTGTTGCATGGTGCTCTCCCGATGTGTGCTTGAAGGATTGATTTACAGTGTCGCGGTCACGCCGCCGTCCACATAGAGGATGTGGCCGTTGACGAAGCGCGAGGCATCGCTGCCGAGGAACACCGCGGCGCCGACCAGGTCTTCGACATCGCCCCAGCGGCGCGAGGGCGTGCGGCCCACCAGCCAGTCGGTGAACTTCTGGTCGTTGACCAGCGCCATGTTCATCTCGGTCTTGAAGTAGCCGGGGCCGAGGCCGTTGACTTGAAGGCCGTACTTGCCCCAATCGATCGCCATGCCCTTGGTGAACATCTTCACCGCGCCCTTGGTGGCGGCATACGGCGCGATGCCGGGACGGCCCAGTTCGCTCTGCACCGAGCAGATGTTGATGATCTTGCCGCGGCCGCGGCCGATCATGTGGCGCGCCACCGCCTGCGCGGCGTAGAACACGCTGTTCAAGTTGGTGTTGATGATGTCGTGCCAGTCGGATTCCTTGAAATCCTCCAGCGGGTTGCGGCGCTGGATGCCGGCGTTGTTGACCAGGATATCGATGGCGCCCATCTCGCTTTCGATCCGTTGCACCGCGGCCTTGACCGCCTCGTTCGAGGTGGCGTCGAAGCTGGATTCATGGATGGTGTGGCCCTCGTCGCGCAATTGCTGCGCCACCTTGGCCAGCTTGCCGGCATCGCGCCCGTTGAGCACGATGGCCGCGCCCGCCTGCGCCATACCGCGCGCCAGCGCCAGGCCGATGCCGCCGGAAGACCCGGTGATCAGGGCCAGCTTGCCCTCCAGCGAAAAGTCCTTCAGGCCTGCGGGCAAAGCGCTTGTCTTCACTGTCATGTCATCTCCTGTTGTCGGTGGTGGTCTTGCGGGTGCTGCTTTATTGGTTTTATTCAGGTTTGACCATCTCGCGCTGGAAGGCGGCGATGGCGTGGTACTCGGCTTCCAGCTTGGCGGGAATGGCCGCGAAGATCGGCTGCAGGCGGCTGTAGACCTTGACCGCCGCGGCTTGCGGCGCGTGGTGGTGGTTCGATCCGACCATGCCCGAGATCGCTTCCAGCGAATCGACCAGGCCCAGCGCATACGCGCCCAGCACGGCTGCGCCCAGGCAGGACGATTCCACGCTCTCGGGCACCATCACTTCCCGGTTGAAGATATCGGCCATCATCTGGCGCCACAATGCCGAACGGGCGAAGCCGCCGGTGGCCATCATGCGCTTGGTGGGGCCGACCAGGTCTTCCAGCGCCGGCAGGATGCTGTAGAGGTTGAAGATCACGCCTTCCAGCGCGGCGCGGATCATGTGGTGCTTGCCATGGTGCAGGCCGAGGCCGAAGAAGGAACCGCGCAGGTCGGCGTTCCACAGCGGCGCGCGCTCGCCGGCCAGGAACGGGTGGAACAGCAGGCCTTCGGCGCCGGGCGTGACCTTCTCGGCGATGCGCGTCAATGCCTCGTAGGGATCGACGCCCTCGTCGCGCGCGGCAGCCGCTTCGGCCGTGGCCAGTTCGTCGCGCACCCAGCGGAAGATGTTGCCGCCGTTGTTGACCGGGCCGCCGACCACCCAGTGCTTCTCGGTCAGCGCGTAGCAGAACAGGCGGCCGTGCGGGTCGGTCAGCGGCCGGTCGATCACGGTGCGCATGGCGCCGGAAGTGCCGATGGTGACCGCCACGTGGCCGGTCTCGATGGCGTTCACGCCGAGGTTGGACAGCACGCCGTCATTGGCGCCGATGATGAACGGCGTGGCAGTCGACAAACCCAGGCGCTGCGCCATCTCCGGCTGGAGCGCCGGCAGGCGGTAGGTGGTCGGCACCGGCTTGGGCAACTGGGCGGCGTCGACCTGCAGCAGCGCCAGCGCTTCCCTGTCCCATGCCAGCTCGCGCAGGTTGAACATGCCGGTGGCCGAGGCGATCGAGTGGTCCACCACCCACTCGCCGAACAGGCGGAACATCAGGTATTCCTTGATGCCGACGAAGCGCGCGGCCTTGCCGAACACCTCGGGTTTTTCGTGGCGCATCCACATCAGCTTGCACAGCGGCGACATCGGATGGATGGGCGTGCCGGTGCGGCGGTAGATGGCGTTGCCGTCGAATTCCTTCCTGATGCGCTCGGCCCAGACCGAGGCGCGGATGTCGCCCCAGGTGATGCTGTTGGACAGCAGGCCGTTGTCGGCATCCAGCGCGATCACGCTGTGCATGGCGGCACTGAAGGACAGCAGCGCGATGTCCTGCGGCGCCGCCCGGGCGGCCTTCACCGCGCCGGCGATCGAATCCAGCGCGGCTTCATAGATTTGCTGCGGGTCCTGCTCGGCCATGCCCGGCTCGGTGCACAGCACCGGGTATTCCTCCGCGTGCTGCGCAACCACCTTGCCGTCGAGGGTGAAGACGACGGTCTTGGTGCTGGTGGTGCCGAGATCGACGCCAAGCATGTAGCGGGGAGCGTTGGACATGGTTTGTTTCCTTTAAGGCAAAAGCCCGGCACGCGGCCGGGCGGGTATGGCAATTACACGACCAGGTTGAGCAGCATGATGAAGATGATAGCAACAACCGAAATCAGGGTTTCCATCAGCGTCCAGGTCTTGAAGGTTTCGCCCACGCTCATGTTGAAGTATTCCTTGACCAGCCAGAAGCCCGCATCGTTGACGTGCGACAGGATCAGCGAGCCGGCGCCGGTGGCCAGCACCAGCAGTTCCTTGTTGGTGCCGGGCACCAGCGCCACCAGCGGCGCCACGATGCCGGCGCCGGTGATGGTGGCCACCGTGGCCGAACCGGTCGCCACGCGAATCACGCCGGCCACGAACCAGGCCAGCAGCAGCGGCGAGATCTGCGCATGCACGGCCAGCTGGCCGATGGCGGTGCCCACGCCGGAGTTCACCAGCATCTGCTTGAAGCCGCCGCCGGCGCCAATGATCAGCACGATGGCCGCGGTCGGCGCCAGGCTCTGGTCGACGAATTTCAGTACTTGCTGGCGAGTGAAGCCGCGGGCGATGCCGAAGGTCCACATCGCCAGCAGCAGCGCCGCCAGCAGGGCCACGATGGGGTTGCCGACGAAGTCCATCAGGTCGCGCACGGCATGGCCTTCCGGAAGGCTGACGTCGACGAAGGTCTTCAACAGCATCAGGAACACCGGCGACAGCACGGTGACCAGGGTGACGGCGAAGCCCGGCAGGTTCTTGGTTTCCGGCTCGCGCGCCAGTTGCGCCATCAGCTCGTCGGACGGCTTGATGTCGACATACTTGGAAATGAAGGAGCCGAACATCGGGCCGGCAATGATGACGGTCGGCAAGCCGACGATCAGGCCGTAGAAGATGGTCTTGCCGATATCGGCGCCGAAGATGCCGATGGCCAGCAGCGGGCCCGGATGCGGCGGCACCAGGCCGTGCATCACCGACAGGCTGGCCAGCATGGGCATGCCGATCTTGAACAGCGGCACGCCCGAGCGGCGCGCGACGATGAACACCAGCGGGATCAGCAACACGAAACCGATTTCAAAGAACAGCGGGATGCCGACCAGGAAGGCGCCCATCATCATGGCCCAGTGCACGCGCTCGCGGCCGAAGGCGCGCACCAGCGTCTGCGAGATCTGGTCGGCGCCGCCGGATTCGGCCATCAGCTTGCCCAGCATGGTACCCAGGCCCAGCACGATGCCGACGAAGCCCAGCACGCCGCCGAAACCGTCCTGGAAGGATTTGACGATCTTGGGCAGCGGCATGCCGGAAATCAGGCCGAGGAAGCCGGACGTGATGGTCAGCGCGATGAAGGGGTGGATGCGCAGGCGCGTGATCATCAGGACCAGCGCGAGGATCGCGATGAATGCGTTAAACAGCAGTGTTGCTTCGTGGCTCATGCCCAGCATGGGATCTCCGTATGCCGATAGCCGACGGCGCGCGGCCTGGCAGGCCGCCGGAGGGGAGCCCTTCGCCATGGCGGCTGTGGGCGAGCGTCTCCTGCGGCCTACCGATGATGGCGGCGCGTCCGTCTGCACTATCTTCGTAGTGTTTTATTGAATATTCCTGAGTGTGGTAGCCAGCGCCGACTGCGCCGCCGTGTTTCCGGCGGTCGATATGTTAGCGTTAACATTGGGCGCGATGATAACGCTAACATTTCAAGCCGGTCAAACACTTGTTGTGCTGCACTGCGGCACAGGCAGGCAATTGGCCGCGGGAAACCGATTCCGGGTCGCCGCCCGCGGCGTGGCGCGGTATGATGTCGGCCACATTGACGATTCCACCGCCATGAGCAAGCGCGCAGCACAAGACAAAAAAACCGTTCCCCTCCCCGTTCCGAAAGGCAGCCGGGCCACCGGCCGCGTCACCATCACCGATGTCGCGGCCGAGGCCGGCGTCAGTTCGATGACGGTATCGCGCGCCTTGAAGATGCCGGAACTTGTGCAGGAACAGTCGCGCGAGCGCATCTTTGCCGCCATCGAGAAACTGGGCTATGTGCCCAACCAGGCCGCCGCCACGCTGGCCTCGGCGCGCTCGCAGGTGATCGGGGTATTGGTGCCGTCGCTGACCAATGCCGTGTTCATCGAAACGCTCTCCGGCATCCGCGATTACCTGGCCGAAGCCGGCTACCAGTTCCTGATCGGCGAAACCGGCTATGCGCGCGACAAGGAAGCGCAACTGATCTCAACCTACCTGGCGCATGCGCCGGCCGGCTTCCTGCTCTCCAGCAGCGAGCAGTACGAGATCCTGCAAAGCCGCCCGGCCAGCCGCGCCATCCCCGCCGTGCGCATGTTCGACCTGGGGCGCAGCAACGACGAATACTCGGTCGGCTTCTCGCAGACCAGGGCCGGCTATGCGGTGGCGCGCCATCTGGCCGAGCGCGGCTACCGGCGCCCGGCCTTCATCGCCGCCCAGCTCGACCCGCGCATGATGAAACGCCGCGAGGGCTTTCGCAAAGGCTTGCAGGAGGCCGGCATCGATCCCGCCGTGGAAGTGCTGCTGCCGTTGCCGACCACGGTGGACATGGGTGCGCAGCTTTTGCGCCGGGTCCTGGAAACGCGCCCCGACTGCGACGCCGTGTTCTGCTGCAACGACGACCTGGCCCTGGGCGCGCTGTTCGAATGCCAGCGCCAGGGCATCGCGGTGCCCGGGCAACTGGCCATCGCCGGCTTCAACGACCTTTCATGGGCGGCCTGCGCCACCCCCTCCATCACCACCGTCATCACCCCGCGCTACGACATCGGCTACAAGTCGGCCGAAATGCTGATCCGCCAGCTCAAGGGCGAGGACATTCCCAAAGGGCGGCTCGACCTCGGCTTCGAACTGGCGGTGCGCGAAAGCACCTGAGCGCCCATGCCTGGAGGAAAGCGGCGCCAATAATCCGGCGCTTGTCAGAGAAATCCTATAGACAGGTTCGGGGCAACCTCTACAATCACCGGGTGCCGCCATCGATTGCATGCCGCCACCGATAGCGGCATGCAAGGCACAAAATGTTCTAAAACAATAACCACCACGACAAGTCCAGATATCAGGAGAATCCACATGCAAAAATTCACCGGACTTTGCAAGCCGGCCGCATTGGCCTTGCTGCCCCTCTGTACCTCGCTGGCGTTCATGCCGGCTTGCGCACAGACGCCTGCGCCCGCGGCGCCGGTCATCAAGTACGACCTCACCTACGACATCATCAGCCCGGTCCATGCCAAGCACGGCATGGTCGCCACCGAGCAGGAGCTGGCCACCAAGGTCGGCGTCGATATCCTGAAGAAGGGCGGCAACGCGGTCGACGCCGGCGTGGCGGTCGGCTTTGCGCTGGCGGTGGTGCTGCCCAATGCCGGCAACATCGGCGGCGGCGGTTTCATGATGATCCACGACGCCAAGACCGGCAAGAACGTGGCGCTGGACTTCCGCGAAATGGCGCCGCAGCGCGCCACCCGCAACATGTACCTGGACGACAAGGGCAACGTGGTGCCCGGCCGCTCGCTGTATACCCACCTGGCCGTGGGCGTGCCCGGCACGGTCGCCGGCCTGTCGTATGCGCTGGCCAAGTACGGCACCATGAAGCTGTCGCAAGTGATCCAGCCAGCCATCGAGCTGGCCGAAAAGGGCTATCCGGTCAGCCCCGGCCTGGCGCTGATCCTGGCCGCCGAGCGCGAGCACCTGGGCCAGTGGGAGTCGAGCCGCGCCATCTTCTTCAAGGACGGCCGTCCGCTGCAGGCCGGCGAAATGCTGGTGCAGAAAGACCTGGCCAAGTCGATGCGGCTGATCGCCAAGGAAGGCCCGAAGGCCTTCTATGAAGGCGCCATCGCCAAGAAGATCGTGGCCGAGATGGACAAGCACGGCGGCCTGATCTCCTCCGATGACCTGAAGAACTACAAGGTGGTGGAACGGGTGCCGGTCACCGGCAACTACCGCGGCTACCAGGTCATGTCGATGCCGCCGCCGAGCTCGGGCGGGGTGCACATCATCCAGATGATGAATATCCTGGAACGCTATCCGCTCAAGGAATACGGCGCCGACAGCGCGCAGTCGATCCACCTGATGGCCGAGACCATGAAGCTGGCCTATGCCGACCGCTCCGAATACCTGGGCGACCCCGACTTCACCAAGGTGCCGGTCAAGGGCCTGACTTCGCGCGCCTACGCCGACGAGCTGGCCAAGAAGATCAACCCGGACCGCGCCACCCCGTCGTCCGAGATCAAGCCGGGCCAGCCGCAGCCGTATGAAAGCGACCAGACCACGCACTATTCCGTAGCTGACAAGGACGGCAACCTGGTGGCCACCACCTACACGCTGAACCTGAACTTCGGCAGCGGCATCGTGGCCACCGGCACCGGCATCACCCTGAACAACGAGATGGATGACTTCTCGGCCAAGCCGGGCGTGCCCAACGCGTTCGGCCTGGTCGGCGGCGACGCCAATGCGGTCGGCCCGTACAAGCGCCCGCTGTCGTCGATGTCGCCCACCTTCGTGCTCAAGGACGGCAAGCCCTTCCTGGTCACCGGCAGCCCGGGCGGCAGCCGCATCATCACCACCACGCTGCAGACCATCCTCAACGTGATCGACTACGACATGAACGTGGCCGAAGCCACCATCACGCCGCGCATTCATCACCAGTGGGCGCCGGACCAGCTGCGCGTGGAAAAGGGCCTGTCGGCCGACACCGTCAGGATCCTGCAGGACAAGGGCCAGAAAGTCAGCGTCCAGCCTTCGATGGGCCGCACCCAGACCATCCAGATCAAGCCGGACGGCTTCTACGGCTTCTCCGATCCGCGCAATCCGGACGGGCGTACCTTGGGGTTCTGATCCGCAATACCCGATGCAAACCGGCGGCTGCGGCCGCCAACAAAAATGCCGCGACGTGATGAACGTCGCGGCATTTTTCTTTGATGCTTGCGGGATCTTCGCCAATTCTTCCGTCATCCCGGCGCATGCCGGGATCCAGCGACGTTCGTTGCGCTCTTCCTGCGCCAATGAGGCATGACAAACGAGACTGTGTCCTGGCCTTCGTCAGGACGACAGTGAGGCGGTCACTCGAACCGACAATGGCTCAATCCCCGCCTCAATCTCGTTCAGTTGGCCTGAACCATCCTTACTCCCGCCCTTCCTGCAGTTTCGGATTGACCTTCACCAGCACGATCTTCGGCCCCGACATGCGCTTGATCACCACGTCGAACGCCGGGAACTCGATACGCTGGCCTTCCTTGGGCAGGTCGCCCAGCTTCTCCATCACCAGGCCGCCGACCGAGTCGATGCTGTCGTCGTATTCGATATCGATGCCCAGCATGTTCTCCAGCGTGACGATCGGCAGGCTGCCCTTGCCCAGCAAGCTGCCGTCGTCCTGGCGCGTCCACTCGCCGGTGTTGTGGCGGAACTCGTCGCGGATCTCGCCCACCAGCAGGCTGAGCATGTTATCGAGCGTGATGAAGCCGTCCGGCGGCTGGCCCTTCTTGCCGATGATGGCGAAGTGCGGCGAGCCGGTGCGAAAGCGCCGCAGCAGGTCCAGTGCCGGCAGCGCCGGCGAGATGTACTGCACCGGGCGCAGGTAGGCCTTCAGGTCGGCGACGGCGCGCCCGTCCTGCTGCGCCAGGAACACATCCTTCAGGTGCACCAGCCCCAGCACCTGCTGGCGCTCGGCGTCGAAATACGGGTAACGCGAGAAGCGGTTGCGGTAGATGATCCCGAGGTTCCCCTCCAGCGTCATGTCGTCGCCCAGGGCCACGATCTCGCTGGCCGGGCGCATGATGTCGGCCACATCCAGTTCGGCGAAGTTCAGGCTTTGCGCCAGCACGTTCCATTCGTCGCGGGTGAACTTGCCGTTCTTGCCGCTCTTGTTGCCGGCGCGCAGGATCAGCTTGAGTTCGTCGGACGAGTAATGCGCGTCATGGCCGTGCACGCCGCCCAGGCCGGCCACGCGCAGCAGCCAGTTGGAGCTGGCGTTGAGCACCCAGATCAGCGGATACATGCCCCAGTAGAAACCGTACAGCGGCAAGGCGCACCACAGGCCCAGCTTTTCCGGGCTGCGGATGGCCAGGGACTTGGGCGCCAGTTCGCCGGCCACGATGTGCAGGAAGGAGATGACGAAGAAGGCGAACACGAAGGAAACGCCGTGGATCAGTTCCTGGTTGGTCACCCCGGCCAGCGAGAACAGCGGCTCGAGCAGGCGAGCGAAAGCCGGTTCGCCGATCCAGCCCAGGCCCAGCGAGGCCAGCGTGATGCCCAATTGGCAGGCGGAGAGGTAGGCGTCCAGCTGGTTGTGGACCACCGCCAGGATGCGGCCGCGCAGGCCTTGTGTTTTTGCGATGGCCCGGATGCGCGTTTGGCGCAACTTGACCAGACTGAATTCTGCTGCAACGAAAAAACCGTTCAACGCAACCAGGAAGAAGGCTGCGACGATCAGTAATATATTTTCCAACTAGGGTTCCTATAGGGCTTGTCGAGGGGCCCGGGCCCAAACATGCCGGCCCGGACTCCGTAATTTACCATGCGCCATGGGGTGACCCCGGAAGATTGCGTTAAAGATAACTTTCCATCGTGGCGTTGCATGGCCGCTGCCGGGACGACGGGCAAGCTGCGTCCCCTCCACGGCAGCGCAAACCGCCCGGCTCAGAAGCCTTCCAGCACCACCTTGCCGCGCGCGCGGCCGGTTTCGATCAGTGCATGGGCGCGGCGCAGGTTGTCGGCATTGATCCGGCCGAAATGCTCGCCCAGCGTGGTGCGGATCACACCCTCATCGATCAGCGACGACACGCGCTGCAGCAACTGGTGCTGCCGGATCATATCGGGCGTCTCGAACATCGAGCGGGTGAACATCAGCTCCCAATGCAGGGAGATGCTCTTGCGCTTGAGCGGCACGGCATCCAGCGTGGCCGGGTCGTCGATCAGCGCGAACTGCCCCTGCGGCGCCAGCACCTCGACGATCTG
The DNA here is from genome assembly GCF_007828355.1 of Herbaspirillum sp. SJZ099. Taxonomy (NCBI): domain Bacteria; kingdom Pseudomonadati; phylum Pseudomonadota; class Betaproteobacteria; order Burkholderiales; family Oxalobacteraceae; genus Herbaspirillum; species Herbaspirillum sp. SJZ099. Next base: position 76,926 of record NZ_VIUO01000005.1, read on the forward strand.
GGCGTAATGCTGGTCGGTATGGGTCAGGCTGATGACGATGTCGACATTGGCCAGGCCGATTTTCTGCAATTGCTCCGGCAACGGCTGGCTATGGTCGATCACGTGATGCGCGCCCAGCTCGCTCACCCATTGCTGCGTCTGCTTGCGCGACGCGGTGCCGATCACGGTCAGGCGGGTCAGCTTGCGCGCCAGCTGGACCAGCATGGAACCGACGCCGCCGGCCGCGCCGATGATCAGCAGGCGCTTGCCGTCGCCGCCGTTCTCAGGCACCGCGAGACGGTCGAACAGCAGTTCCCAGGCAGTGATCGCCGTCAGCGGGATCGCCGCGGCGTCGGCATAGCCCAGGCTGCGGGGCTTGGCGCCGACGATACGCTCGTCCACCAGATGCAGTTCGCTGTTGGAGCCGGGACGCGTGATGGAGCCGGCGTAGAACACCTCATCGCCGGCCTTGAACAGCGTCACCCCGGAACCCACGGCGCGCACCACGCCGGCAGCGTCCCACCCCAGCACGCGCGGCTCCTTGGCCGGCGCGCCGATACGGATCTTGGTATCGACCGGGTTGACCGATACCGCCCTGACCTCGACCAGCAAATCGCGCGGGCCCGGCGTGGGCTGCGGCAAGTCGGTATCCAGCAGGGAATTGGCATCGGTAATCGGCAAACCGTGCTGCGTGTAGACTATGGCTTTCATGTCATTTCCTTTTTCAGAGGTAAAGTGATCTTCGGTGGAAGACGATCTCCCCGGCCATGCCGGAATACCCTCCACCATTGGCATCCATATTAGGCAAGCGCCGACGCGTCGGCCATCCGCATTCCCGATTAAGACTTTCACTCCAGACGTGAAAATGATCCGCTTAGAAGATCTCCAGCTGTTTGTCCGCTCGGCCGCCCTGGGCAGCTTCTCCCAGGCCGCGCGCGAGGCGAACCTGCTGGCCGGTCAAGTGAGCGCCGCCATCGGCCGCCTGGAGCGCGACCTCGACATCCGCCTGTTCGCCCGTTCCACCCGCAGCCTGCGCCTGACCGAAGAAGGCGAGCGCTACCTGCCCTATGCATTGGAAGCGCTGCAGACCTTGCGCGAAGGCCAGGATGGCCTGCGCGGCAGCGACACCGAACTGTACGGCACGCTGCAGGTGGCCGCGCCGTCCGACCTCGGCCGCAACGTGCTGCTGGCCTGGCTGGCGGAATTCCGCCGCGACAATCCGAGGCTGGATCTGCGCCTGCAGGTGTCGGACCTGGTGGCCGACGTGTTCCGCGCCCCGGTCGACATCGCCATCCGCTATGGCCGCATGGACGATGCCAGCTTCATCGCGCTGCCGCTGGCGCCCGACAACCGGCGCGTGCTGGTGGCCTCCCCCGATTACCTGCGCCGGCACGGCGCGCCGCAAACGCTGCAGGAGCTGGCGCAGCACGACTGCCTGCAGTACCAGTTGCACAACCGGGTCTACGACAAATGGTCCTTCCCGCTGGCCGATGGCCAGCAGACCGTGCAAGTGAAGGGGCCGCTGGTCGCCGACGACGGCGACGTGGTGCGGCGCTGGGCCATGGCCGGCGAAGGCATCGCCTACAAGTCCTGGCTGGATGTAGGCACCGACGTGCGCGCCGGACGCCTGGACATCATCCTGCCGCAGCAGCGCGGCCAGGCGGTGCCGCTGCATCTGGTGTGCCCGCACCGACGCCAGTATTCGCCGGCGGTGCGCCAGTTGCAGGCGCTGCTGGCATCGCGCTGCGCCGCCCTGCACGCCGACCTGGAACGGGAGCTGGCGGCGCGGGCCTGAGCCCATCTCCCAGGTCCTAGCCTGGCAGGTGGCGCTTGATCACCGCCGCCAGCTTGTCGAAGCTGGGTGCTATCTCCGCGTTGGGCACGCTGGCGTAGCCCAGCAGCAGCCCGCGCCGCGCGCTGCGCGCGTGCATGTAATAGCGTGACAGCGGCCGCACGATGATGCCCGCGCGCAGCGCTTCCTCGCAGATGGCGACATCGTCGCATTCCGGCGGCAAGCCCAGCACCAGATGCAAGCCCGCCTCGCCGCCGGTGATGGTCATCGCTTCACCGAAGTGATGGTCGATCGAGCGCTGCAGCAGTTGCAGCCGCTCGGCGTACAGCACGCGCATCTTGCGGATGTGCGAGGCGAAATGTCCCTCCCCCATGAAGTCGGCCAAGGTAGCCTGCAGGAACACCTGGCCGTTGCGGTAGAGCTCGGCGATGCCGGTCGAGAAGGCTTTCGCCAGCGACTCCGGCACCACCAGGAAACCGATGCGCAAACCCGGGAACATGATCTTGCTGAAGGTGCCCATGTAGAGCACGCGGTCGTGCGTGTCCATGCCTTGCAGCGACGCCAGCGGACGGCCGCCGTAGCGGAACTCGCTGTCGTAGTCGTCCTCGATGATCCACACCTTGTGCGCGGCGGCGTACTCCAGCAGCATGCGCCGACGCGACAGGCTCATCACCATGCCCAGCGGATACTGGTGCGAAGGCGTGGTGCAGATGAAGCGCGGCGGCCGCCGCAGGTTGGCCAGGCGCATGCGCATGCCCTCCTGATCGACCGTGATCGGCACCGACTGTATGCCCAACGAATTGAGCACGCTGCGCGTGCCCCAGTAGCACGGATCCTCCACCCAGGCCGAATCGCCATGCTCGCCCAGCAGCTTGACCACGATGTCGATCGACTGGTGGATGCCGGTCGTAATCAGCACCTGCGAAGCATTGCAATTGACCGAGCGCGCCACCCGCAGATACTCGGCCACCGCCTCGCGCAACGGCGCGTAGCCGGCGCCCGGCCCATAGGTCAGCAAATCCGAATTGGAGCGGCGCCAATGCTTGTTCTGCAACCGGCTCCACACCTTGTGCGGCACGCAGGTCACGTCCGGCACGCCGGGCATGAAGGCGCCCCATTGCCGCTCGCCGACGCCCGCCTGGCGCGTGAGCATGGCGCCGCGCGCCGACAGTTCCGACTTGCCCGACGGATCGGTCAGCGGCTCGATGCGCTCGACCGCCTCCGGGATCTGGTCGGGCGCGGTATCGGCCACAAAGGTGCCGGCGCCGGTGCGGCTTTCCAGGTAGCCCTCGGCCAGCAGTTGCTCGTAGGCGTAGGTCACGGTGTTGCGCGACATGCCAAGCTCGGCCGCCAGGTCGCGCGAAGACGGCAACTGCCATCCGGCCGGCAGCGTCTGCGCCAGGATGGCTTCGCGGATCAGCTGGTAAATCTGGCGGTTGATGGGCATGCGGGGGCCGCGCACGGCCGTTTTCGCTGCGGCGCTTCCATGACCGGAGGTCTTTCCGGCCTTGGCCGGAGCGTTCTTTTGCGCGCTGCGTTCGATGCGCAGCAGCAGGTAATCGGAGAGCGAGACGAGCTTCAATTGGCACCATCAAATATTTAATATTGGCTCTATATTACAGATCCATTTCGGTTTTAGTATCGGTTCCGGAACAAGAATTTCATGCGCCGCCGAGGCGCCCTTTCACCGGAGCAAGCAATGAACAGCAAGGCCATCAGCAACCAGCAACTGCAGCAGCGCAAGAACGCCGCCACCCCGCGCGGCGTGGGCGTGATGTGCGACTTCTACGCCGAACGCGCCTCCAATTCCGAGCTGTGGGATGTGGAGGGCCGCCGCTTCATCGACTTCGCCGCCGGCATCGCCGTGCTCAACACCGGCCACCGCCATCCGAAGCTGATGGACGCCATCCGCGCCCAGATGGAAAAATTCACCCATACCGCCTACCAGATCGTGCCGTATGCAAGCTACGTGGAACTGGCCGAGCGCATCAACGCCGTCACCCCGGGCAACCACGCCAAGAAGACCGCACTGTTCTCGACCGGCGCCGAAGCGGTGGAAAATGCCGTCAAGATCGCCCGCGCCCACACCGGCCGTCCCGCCATCATCGCCTTCGCCGGCGGCTTCCACGGCCGCACCATGATGGGCATGGCGCTGACCGGCAAGGTGGCGCCGTACAAGCTGGGCTTCGGCCCGTTCCCGGGCGAGGTGTTCCATGCGCCCTACCCGAACGCCCTGCACGGCGTCAGCAGCGCCGACGCGCTGGATGCGGTGGCCAACCTGTTCAAGAGCGATGTCGATCCCAGCCGCGTGGCGGCCATCATCCTGGAGCCGGTGCAAGGCGAAGGCGGCTTCTACGCCGCGCCGCCGGAGTTCATGCGCGGCCTGCGCGCGCTGTGCGACGAGTACGGCATCCTGCTCATCGCCGATGAAGTGCAGACCGGCTTCGCCCGCACCGGCAAGCTGTTCGCGATGGAACACTACGACGTGCTGCCCGACCTGATGACCATGGCCAAGAGCCTGGCCGGCGGCATGCCGCTGGCCGCCGTCTGCGGCCGCGCCGAGATCATGGACGCGTCCGCCCCCGGCGGCTTGGGCGGCACCTATGCCGGCAACCCGCTGGCGGTGGCTTCGGCGCTGGCGGTGCTGGAGGTAATTGCCGAAGAAAACCTGGTGGCGCGCGGCACGCGCCTGGGCCAGAAATTGCAGGACCACCTGGGAGAACTGAAATCGGCCGTGCCGCAGATCGGCGAAGTGCGCGGCCTGGGGGCAATGGTGGCGGTGGAATTCACCCAGCCCGGCAGCAACAAGCCGGACGCCGAGTACGCCAGGAAGGTGCAGCAGCACGCGCTGCAAAACGGCTTGCTGCTGCTGACCTGCGGCAGCAGCGGCAACGTCATCCGCTTCTTGTTCCCGCTGACGATTCCCGATACCGTCATGGACGAGGCGCTGGAGATCCTGTCGGCCGCGATGCGGCTGGCCTGAGTCTTGCATTGCATCGCGCCTGATTTCGCTAAAGAGGGAGAACGACAATGAGTGCAAACGCATTGAGACAAGAAGAGATCGCGCCGCAGGCCGGCGAGGTGCTGGCGCAGTTCAGCGGCGTGAAGAAGACCTATGACGGCGAAAACCTGATCGTCAAGAACCTGGACCTGGAGATCCGCCGCGGCGAATTCCTGACGCTGCTGGGCCCATCGGGTTCGGGCAAGACCACCTGCCTGATGATGCTGGCCGGCTTCGAATTTCCCACCGGCGGCGAGATCCGCCTGGACGGCCAGTTGCTCAACCGCGTGCCGCCGCACAAGCGCAACATCGGCATGGTGTTTCAGAACTACGCGCTGTTTCCGCACATGACCATCGCCCAGAACGTGGCCTACCCGCTGTCGGTGCGCAAGATGAAGCGCGCCGAGCGCGAAGCCAAGGTCAAACAGGCGCTGGACATGGTACAGATGGGCAAGTTCGGCGACCGTTATCCGACCCAGCTCTCCGGCGGCCAGCAGCAACGCGTGGCGCTGGCGCGCACGCTGGTGTTCGATCCGCAGCTGGTGCTGATGGACGAGCCGCTGGGCGCGCTCGACAAGCAGTTGCGCGAGCACATGCAGCTGGAGCTGAAGGCGTTGCACAAGCGCCTGGGCGTGACCTTCGTCTACGTCACCCACGACCAGAGCGAAGCGCTCACCATGTCCGACCGCGTGGCGGTGTTCGACCAGGGCGTGATCCAGCAGCTGGCGCCGGTGACCGAGCTCTACGAATATCCCGAGAACCAGTTCGTGGCCAACTTCATCGGCGACAACAACCGCTTCAAGGGCGGCGTCGAATCGGTCAGCGGCGAACGCTGCGCCCTACGCCTGCCGGACGGCGTGCAACTCACCGGATTGAACGTGCACCGCGCCCATGCCGGCCAGACGGTCGTCGCCTGCGTACGGCCCGAGCGCATCCGCCTGCATGCGGGCGCCGCGCCCGAGAGCGCCGGCCCCAACCGCATCAAGGCGCGCATCGCCGGCCTGATCTATTTTGGCGACCACGTGCGCGTGCGCTGCAGCGTGGCCGGTCAGGACGACTGCTTCGTCAAGCTTGCGCTGTCCGACCCGGCACTGGCCGGCCTGGCCGAAGGCGGCGAGGCGACGCTCGAGATTGCGCCGCAGTACCTGCGCTGCTTTCTCTAAGCGCGGCATGGTCTGAACGCAGCAGCGACTTCAATCCTTGAAGGCAACACAAGATTGCCGGCAGTTCCAGGTACAACTCCAACATCGCAACATAACCAACGAGGAACACATGAAACGCCTATCTCCTGCCCTGTTATCCCCACTCGCCCTGGGCATGCTGTTTGCCGTCGGCGCAACTTCGGCTGCGGCCGCGGAACTGACCGTGGTCAACTTCGGCGGCGCCAACGCCAACGCGCAGAAGGTCGCCTACGTCGACCCCTTCCAGAAAAGCAGCGGCACCAAGGTGGTGACCGCCGAATTCAACGGCGAACTGGCCAAGGTCAAGGCCATGGTGGAAGCGAAGAAAGTCAGCTGGGATGTGGTGGAAATCGACGGCGGCGACCTCAACCGCGCCTGTGACGACGGCCTGATCGAGAAGCTCGACCTGGCCAAGACGATCAAGAAGGACGACTACATTCCCGAAGCCACCGTCAGCGAATGCGGCATGGGCGCCTTCGTCTGGTCTACCGTGCTGGCCTACAACGCCGACAAGCTCAAGACCGCGCCGACCGGCTGGGCCGATTTCTGGGACGTCAAGAAATACCCCGGCAAACGTGGCATGAAAAAGAGCGCACAATTCAATCTGGAGTTCGCGCTGATGGCCGACGGCGTGCCGACCAAGGATGTCTACAAGGTGCTGTCTGAAAAAGGCGGCGTGGACCGCGCCTTCAAGAAGCTGGACCAGCTGAAGCCGTACATCCAGTGGTGGGACGCGGGCGCGCTGCCGGCGCAGTTCCTGGCCTCCGACGACGTGGTGATGGCCAATGCCTTCAACGGCCGCATCGACGCCGCCCAGCGCGAAGGCAAGAACCTCAAGGTGGTCTGGGCCGGCAGCGTCTATACGCTGGACTACTGGGTGATCCCCAAGGGTTCGCCGAACAAGGCGTTGGGCGAGAAGTTCATCAGCTACGCCAGCCAGCCCGAGACCCAAAAGACCTATGCCAACAATATCGCCTACGGCCCGGTCAACAAGAGCGCATTGAAGCTGCTGGACGCCAAGACCCTGGCCAACCTGCCGACGTCCACGGCCAACGCCAAGGATTCCATCCAGCTGAGCCTGCAGTTCTGGACCGACCACGGCGAGGAGCTGGAACAGCGCTTCTCGGCCTGGGTCGCGAAGTAACTGGCGCTGGCTCCTGACCCGGCGCCGGTGCAGGCGCCGGCTACGCTTTACCCTTGCCGCACCAGGAATACCGAACCATGACCACCATCGCCACCAGCCCTGCAGCAGCCATGCCACTGGCCGAACCGACACCGCAGCAACTCAGGCGCGAACTGCGCGCCGCCGACACCCGCAAGCGCGTCGCCGCCCTGGCGCTGATCGCGCCGCTGGCGATCTTCCTGCTGCTGACCTTCGTCGCGCCTATCGTGGCGCTGCTGCAGCGCGCCGTCGAAAATCCCGAAGTCGCGGCCACGCTGCCGCGCACCGTGGCCGCGCTGGCCAAATGGGACCGCCAGGCGCTGCCGCCCGACCAGGCCTTCGCCGAACTGGCCGAAGACCTGGCGCGCGCCAAGGAAGACACCTCCGCCGGCCAGCTGGCGCGCCGTATCAACATCGAGCTGTCCGGCGCGCGCTCGCTGATCATGGGCACCGCGCGCGCCATGCCCCTGCGCGATGCCGCGGGCAAGCCCCTGGCGCCGCCCGCCGCCAAGGACGCCCTGATCGCCCTCAACCCGCAATGGGGCCAGCCGGACGTCTGGCGCGTGATCGCGCAGAACGGCTCGCGCTATTCCCCCTATTACCTGCTGGCCGCGATGGACCTGCGCCAGAACGTCTACGGCGACATCGTCCAGGCCGCCCCCGACGCTTCCATCTACCGCACCATCTTCGGCCGCACGCTGTGGATGAGCGCGGTCGTGACCATCATCACCCTGCTGCTGGCCTATCCGCTGGCGTACTGGCTCTCCACCATGAGCGAACGCCGCGCCAACCTGCTGATGATCCTGGTGCTGATCCCGTTCTGGACCTCGATCCTGGTGCGCGTGGCGGCCTGGATCGTGCTGCTGCAATCCGAAGGCCTGGTCAACAAGGCGCTGATGCTCACAGGCATCACGCACGCGCCGCTGGAGATGGTGTTCAACCGCGTCGGCGTGTACATCTCGATGACGCACATCCTGCTGCCCTTCATGATCCTGCCGCTGTACAGCGTGATGAAATCGGTGCCGCCAAGCTACCTCAAGGCCGCCGTGTCGCTGGGCAGCCATCCCTTTGCCGCGTTCTGGCGCGTGTACGTGCCGCAGACCTATCCCGGCATCGGCGCCGGCGTGCTGCTGGTGTTCATCATGGCCGGCGGCTACTACATCACGCCGGCGCTGCTGGGCGGCCCAAATGAGCAAATGGTGAGTTACTTCATCGCCTACTTCATCAACACCACCATCAACTGGGGCATGGCCTGCGCCCTGGGCGCGCTGCTCCTGACCGGCACGCTGGTGCTGTACGGCGTGTACCGCCGCTTCGCCAAGCTCGATGCCGGCATCGCCTGACGCGCCGCCGGCCAATACAGGAACCGCCATGAACAAACCGCCTCTCTTCCCGCCCTACGTCTCGCTGGCCGAGCGCCTGTGGTTCTTCGTCTCGCGCAGCTTCAACCTGCTGGTGCTGCTGTTTCTGGTCTTGCCGATCCTGGTGATGATCCCGCTGTCGTTTTCCGACAGCAGCTTCCTGATGTATCCGATCAAGGGAGTGTCGCTGCGCTGGTACCAGAACCTGTTCGCCTCCGATGACTGGATGCGCGCGGCGCAAAACAGTTTCATCGTGGCCCCCGCCGCCACGGCGATCGCCACCGTGCTCGGCACGCTGGCGGCGGTCGGCCTGAACAAGGCCGACTTTCGCGGCAAGGGCGTGCTGATGGCGGTGCTGATCTCGCCCATGATCGTGCCGGTGGTGGTGGTCGGCGTGGGCGTGTACATGTTCTTCGCGCGCATCGGCCTGTCCGACAGCTACCTCGGCCTGATCCTGGCGCACGCGGCGCTGGGCGCACCGTTCGTGGTCACCACCGTGCTGGCCACGCTGCAGGGGTTCAACCACAACCTGGTGCGCGCCAGCTTGAGCCTGGGGGCCGGCCCCTTGCGCACCTTCTTCCGCGTCACGCTGCCGGTGATCGCACCGGGGCTGATCTCGGGCGCGCTGTTCGCCTTCGCCACCTCCTTCGATGAAGTGGTGCTCACGCTGTTCGTGGCCGGCCCCAACCAGGCCACGCTGCCGCGCCAGATGTTCGCCGGCATCAAGGACAACATCAGCCCGACCATCGCCGCGCTGGCGACCATCCTGATCATCTTCTCGACCTGCCTGCTGCTGGCGCTGGAATGGCTGCGCGGACGCAACAAGGCGGCCGCGCGCTTCTGACTTATCCGAGGAAACCATCATGCCGCAACTACAACTGAAAGACCCTTCCCTGCTGCGCCAGCAAGCCTACGTCAACGGCCAATGGCGCGATGCCGACGACGGCGCAACCCTGGATGTGTTCAACCCCGCCAACGGCGAACGCCTGGGAAAGGTGCCGCAGATGGGCGCGGCCGAGACGCGGCGCGCCATCGAGGCCGCCAACGCCGCCTGGCCGGCCTGGAAAAAGAAGACCGCCAGGGAACGCAGCGCCATCCTGCGCCGCTGGCACGAGCTGATGCTGGCCAACGCCGACGACCTGGCACTGATCATGACCGCCGAACAAGGCAAGCCGCTGGCCGAGGCCAAGGGCGAGATCGGCTACGCCGCCTCCTTCATCGAATGGTTCGCCGAGGAAGGCAAGCGCACTTATGGCGACACCATCCCCTCGCCCTCGCCGTCCAGCCGCATCGTGGTGGTCAAGGAAGCCATCGGCGTATGCGCGGCCATCACGCCGTGGAATTTCCCGGCCGCGATGATCACGCGCAAGGCAGGCCCGGCGCTGGCCGCCGGCTGCCCGATGGTATTGAAGCCGGCCGAGGCCACGCCGTTCTCGGCGTTGGCGCTGGCGGTACTGGCCGAACGCGCCGGCATCCCGGCCGGCGTCTTCAGCGTCGTGACCGGTTCGCCCCAGGCCATCGGCGGCGAGATGACGTCCAACCCCATCGTGCGCAAGCTGTCCTTCACCGGCTCGACCGCCGTGGGCAAGCTGCTGATGCAGCAATGCGCTGCCAGCATCAAGAAACTGTCGCTGGAACTGGGCGGAAACGCCCCCTTCATCGTCTTCGACGATGCCGACCTGGATGCCGCGGTCGAAGGCGCGATCGCCTCCAAGTATCGCAACGCCGGCCAGACCTGCGTGTGCGCCAACCGCATCTACGTGCAGGACGGCGTCTACGACGCCTTCGCCGCCAAACTGGTAGCGGCGGTGCAAAAGCTGGAAGTAGGCGACGGCATGGACCAGAACACCACGCAAGGGCCGCTCATCAATGAGCAGGCGGTGCAAAAGGTCGAGCAACATGTGGCCGACGCCGTGGCCAAGGGCGCTCGCGTGCTGCTGGGCGGCAAGCGGCATGCGCTGGGCCACGGCTTCTTCGAACCCACCGTTCTGGCCGACGTGACGCCGGCCATGCGCGTGGCGCGCGAGGAAACCTTCGGGCCGATGGCGCCGCTGTTCCGTTTCAAGACCGACGAAGAAGCCTTGGCGCTGGCCAACGATACCGAATTCGGCCTGGCCAGCTATTTCTACTCGCGCGACATCGGCCGCATCTGGCGCGTGGCCGAAGGCCTGGAGAGCGGCATGGTTGGCATCAACACCGGCCTGATCTCCAACGAGGTGGCGCCCTTCGGGGGCGTCAAGCAGTCCGGCCTGGGGCGCGAGGGTTCGCACTATGGCATCGACGACTACCTGGTCGTCAAGTACCTGTGCATGGGCGGCATCTGAACCGAGGCTGACGCGCCTGCCGGATCCCGGCTTGCATGGAGGAGACGGCGGGTGCGGCAACGTTGGCAAGCCCGGGAAGATCTATCCGCGCCCCATCTTTTCCAGCAGCCGCGCCTTCACTTCCGGCCATTCGTCATCGATGATGGAAAAGCGCACCGAGTTGCGCTTGCGGCCATCCGGCATGATGCGCTCGTGGCGCACGATGCCTTCCTGTTTGGCACCGATGCGCAGGATGGCCGCGCGTGAGCGATCGTTAAGCTCATCGGTGGTGAACTGCACGCGCACGCAGGCCATCGCTTCGAAGGCCTGCCGCAGCAGCAGGTACTTGGCTTCGGTATTGGCGCCGCTGCGCTGGAAGGATTGCGCCAGCCAGGTATGGCCGATCTCCAGCTTGCGGTTGGCGGCGTCCATCTTCCAGAAACGCGTGGCGCCGATGGCTTTCCCGCCCGCGCGCAGGGCAATGACGAAAGGCATGACGGTGCCGGCCATGCGCCCTGCCAGCGCGGTGGCGAGGTACTGGTCGATGGTCTGCTCGCCGGGCACCACCGTCAGCGTCATGTTCCACAGTTCGCCGTCGGCGGCGGCATCGAGCAAGGCCTGGCGATGCCCGGCCTCCAGCGGCTGCAGTTCAATAAGGGCGCCGGTGAGCATCGGCTGCGGCGACAGGAAAGCGGGCATGCGGCTCCGGGAGCAAGTTGGGATGGGACGGCCATGATGCCGCACCGCGCATCCGCGCGCGATGAACAGATGCGCGCAAATCCCCGCGCAACAGATGCAGAGGGATGCCCTCCCCCGCCCCGCTCAGCGTGCCGGCAGTCCCTTGATGAACTCATCCAGCTGGCGCGCATAGAAGCGCGCCATGCCGGTGGTGCCGTGGCCGCGCGTCTGCACGCTGGCCGGGATCAGCAGCAGTTGGGCATTGGGCATGCCCTTCAACACATCCTGCAAGAGGCCGGTTTCCGGCGGGTTGCGTTCATCGTCGGCGGAGTTGATCGCCAGCAGCGGCACCTTGATCTTCGGCAAACCCGGCATGGCGTTGTAGTCGGCCGAGGAGCCCCACTGGTAGATGAAGTCGTTGGCGTCGGCCGTCACCGGTGCGGCCAGGCGCTCATCGACCAGCTTGTCGGCCTGGGCACGGGTGCCGGCGATCTGCTGGTACGCCAGCGTGCCGCCGTTGGTGGCGACCACGAACATGCTGTTGGCCAGGCGCAGCGAAGGCGGCTGCACGGTGTAGTTGCCGTTGTTCCAGGCCGGATCCTGCCTGATCGATTCGACCAGCAGGCGCCGCATCATCCAGTTGCGGCTGGACATTTCGGTGGGTTGCGACGCCATCGGCACCAGCGCGTCGGCGAAACCGGGATACGTGCCGCCCCACAGCCAGGTCTGCATGCCGCCCATGGAATTGCCGATGATCAGGCGCAGGCGCCGGATGCCCAGCCCTTCGGTCAGCATGCGGTATTGGGCCAGCACCATGTCGGCATAGTTGTACTGCGGGAAAGCGGCGCGCAAGCCGTCCGAGGGCTTGGTCGACTTGCCCACGCCGATGCCGTCCGGGATCACGATGAAGTATTTGCTGGCGTCCAGCGGCTGGCCGGGGCCGAACAGCTCGCCGCCGAAATCCTTGCCCAGCATGGCGCCGGCGGTCTGGTAGGTGCCGTGCAGCACCAGCACCGCCGGGTTGCCGGGGTTGCCGATGGTGACGTAATGCAGGCGCAGGTTGTCCAGCGACTGGCCGTTATGGAAGACGAAGCTCGGCGCGACCCAGTCGCCCTCCACCGGCGCCGGATGGCCGGCCGCGCCCGCCGGCGACGATGCGCACAGGCCGATGGCCGCAGAGGACAACAACATGCCGGCAAAACGCCGGCTGCAGGAAAACAGGTTCATTGGGTTCCTTGTAGGAAGACTGCGTTGCGGAAAGCGTCATCCTAACCGCGCTCCCCTGGCAGCGCAAAACCGCACCGCAACATCAGGCGCCAATGCGTCCCGCTTCAGGCGGGCACATGGGCCATGGTGGCCTGCATCAGTGCGACCACCTTGCTGCCGCCCGCGGTGAACGCATGGACTTCGCCGCTGCAAACCGCCAGCGACCTGCCCGAATTCTGCACGCGACCGATCGCCAGGAAGCGCTCGCCAATGGCCGGACGCATGAGGTTGATCTTGAATTCGACGGTGACCACTTCGCAACCGGCCGGCGCCCTGGTCAAGGCGGCATAGCCGCAGGCGCTGTCGACGATGCTGGTGGTCGCGCCGGCATGCAGGTAGCCGTGCTGCTGCGTCAGGTGCGCGGAAAAAGGCAGGGCGATATGCACCTCCCCGTCGGCCACCGACACCAGCTCGGCCCCCAGCGTCTGCATCAGGCCCTGGGCATTGAAACTGGCGGTGATCCGCTCTTGCATACTGTTCATCTGGATGGTCTCCCTGTATGTTTTGGTGTGGCTGGCCGCCTGGCGGCGCCCGAGATGTAACAACTGTAAGAGATCGCTTACAAAATCTTGCAACCGGAAACCGTGTGCCATGTAACTATCTGCAGCATCTCCCCTTGGCATCGGGGTCGCCCGGCCCACCGGGCACTACCGAAGAATTTCACCACTTCAAGAAAAACGTCATCATGAAAACAATCCATAAAATGACCGTCATCTCCGTCACCATCTGCGCGCTGGCCGTATTGAGCGGTTGCAGCAACATGTCGCGGCGAGACAAGAATACCGCCGTCGGCGCCGGCGTCGGCGCGGTGGCCGGCGCCATCCTGACCGGCGGCAGCGGCATCGGCACGGCCGGCGGCGCTGCCGTGGGCGGAGTGATCGGCCACCAGATCGGCAGGTAATCCCTCCCGGGCCGACCTGATGCCCGGACAAGCCGCTTCACCAAACCGTCATATTTCCCGGCCATACTTGCATGCCTGAATCTAACCGGGCGGCGCCGTCACTGGCGCCGCCCGGTTTTCCTGTCGCATCGCAACAAGGCTGGCATCCATGGCATTGACTCTTGAAGACATCGGCCTGCTGTTTCAGCAACATGGCCACACGCAATACACCGGCGAACCCGTCACGCAACTGCAACACGCGCTGCAAACCGCCGCCCTGGCGGAACGGGAAGGCGCATCGCCCAGCCTGATCGTGGCCAGCCTGCTGCACGACCTGGGCCATATGTTGGAAGACAATGGTGCCACGCCAACCATGGCCGGCATCGACGACCTGCACCAGTACCGCATCCTCCCCTTCCTGCGCCAGTTGTTCGACGAAGACGTGCTGGCGCCCATCCGCCTGCACGTCGATGCCAAGCGCTACCTGTGCGCGGTCGATCCGGCCTACTTCTCCACCCTGTCCGAGGATTCGGTGCGCAGCCTGCAGCTGCAAGGCGGCATCTTCGATGACGACGGGGTTCGGGATTTCATCGCCCGGCCCCATGCGGCCGATGCCGTCAGGTTGCGGCGCTGGGACGACCTGGCCAAGGAGGCCGGATGCGCCACGCCCGATTACGCGCACTTCTCGGCTTATTTCACCCACTGCCTGCGGACATCCGCGACCTGATCCCGGCCGCGGGAAATGCCCGCGCGCCTCATTGCTTCTCTGACACGCACTCCACCGGCAAGGCCTCGGCATGCCATTGCAGCATGCCGCCGGCCAGGTTGGCCACCTTGCCGAAACCGGCCTTGCCCAGCATCGTGCAGGCTTGCGCCGAACGAACGCCCGAGCGGCATACCGCCACCACCGGCCGTTCACGATCCAGCTCCGCCAGCCGTTGCGGCAATTGCGACAAGGGCAGCAGCCGCGCACCCGGCAAGTGACCCAGCCGGTCGATGAATTCCGACTCCTCGCGCACGTCCACGATCTGCACGGCTGATGCATGTTCCAGCAGCGCCATCGGCGCGATTTCCCAGATGCCGCTGAAACGCAAGGTCAGCGGCGCCCAATCGGGCATGTCCAGCGGCGGCGCATCGCCCTCGGGACGGCCGCAGCGCAGGTTGGCGGGCACCGCCTGCGCCATCAGCTTGGGATGCGGGAGGTTCAGGTTGCTCATGTAACCGACGAAGTCGCCGACATCCACCCCGCCGCCCAGGCGGGGATTGAACAGGCGCTCTTCGGCCACGCTGGTGACGGTGACGCCGCGATAGTCGTGCGCCGGGTACAGCAGGCAGGCATCGGGCAAGCTCAGGATCTGCTCCCGCACCGAGGCGAACAGCTGGCGCGGGTCGCCCTGCTGGAAGTCGGTGCGCCCGCAGCCGCGGATCAGCAGGCTGTCGCCGGTGAAGGCCATGCTGCGGTCGTCCAGCACATACGTCAGGCAACCGTTGGTGTGGCCGGGCGTGGCGCGCACGTCCAGATGGCGTGCGCCGAAGGCGATGCGGTCGCCATGCCTGAGCGGGCGGTCCGCCAGCTCGGCGCCGGCGGCCTGCGCCACGGCAATGGCGCTGCCGCAACGTTGGCGCAGGCGCCAGGCGCCGGTGACGTGGTCGGCATGCACATGGGTATCGAGCGTGGCCAGCAGGCGCAAGCCAAGCTCGTCCAGCAACGCCAGATCGCGCGGGACCTGCTCATAGACCGGGTCGATCAGCAGCGCCTCGCCGCCATCGCCGAGCAGGTAGGTGTAGGTGGACGAGGCGGCGTCGAACAATTGGCGAAAGATCATGGTCGGGAACGTGGAACGCAAAACAGAAAAGGAGCGCCGCGCCTGTGGATATGCAGATACGCCGCGCCGCAATTTTTCCATCATATCAAACCGCTCATGCAACCAGTCCTCCGCCCCCCCAGAACCATCCCGGGCAGCGATGGCGGCCTCATCCGCAACGGCTGCATTTTGTGTTTGACAAAGCTGCATTTACGTCGCATTCTGTATACAGAACACGATAAAACCAACAATATCCCAACCGCAATCCAACCCACAACCGAGGAGACAAGCATGCAACTCACCCCCCAGCAGCTCAAGGATTTCGATGAACTGGGCTACCTGTTCCTGCCCGAATGCTTCAACGCCGACGAAATCGCGCTGTTGAAACAGGAAGCCGCCAACGTGCTGGCGCAGCAGCGCCCCGAGATCTGGCGCGAAAAGAACGGCGCGCCGCGCACCGCCTTCGCCGCCCACACCTATAACGATGCCTGCAACATCCTGGCTTCGCACCCGCGCCTGGTAAAGCCGCTGCAACAGCTGTTCGGCGAAGACGTCTACGTGCACCAGTTCAAGATCAACGCCAAGGCAGCCTTCACCGGCGAGGTCTGGCAATGGCACCAGGACTTCCCCACCTGGCATGCCGACGACGGCATGCCGGAAGCGCGCGCGATGAACATCGCCGTGTTCCTGGATGAAGTGATGCCGATCAACGGCCCGCTGATGCTGGTGCCGCGCAGCCACAAATCGGGCGCGCTCAAGTCCGAGCACGACCTGGAAACCACCTCGTATCCGCTGTGGACGCTGGACCAGCCCACCGTTACCGAGCTGGTGGAAAAGAACGGCATCGTCACCCCCACCGGCCGCGCCGGCGGCGTGCTGATGTTCCACGCCAACCTAGTGCACGGCTCGGCCGGCAACATCACGCCTTACCCGCGCCGCATCGTCTACCTGACGCTCAATGCGGTCTCCAATGCGATCCGCAAGCCGACCCGCCCGGAATTCATCGCGCATCAGGACTTCACCCCGGTCAAGCCCACCGCCGACGACGCGCTGTCCCGCTACATCGGCCAGAAGGCGGCGTAAGCCATAAGCCTTTTGGGTTTCCCTGTTTCCATCCGCCGGCGCGCAATGCGTCGCGCGGATGGGCAAACGCATCGCCGCATCCGCGTCGGAAACAAACGCGGAAACCGGCATGGCGATGCGCGTAATCGACAATTGATTGGCAATTGATCGGCAATCGGATTGGCAACACCGCAACGCGCTTGACCCGTCGCATCCAGCCCTACCTGCATCTCGTAGCCACCCGGCCGTGTCGCCTGCGGCCGCATATAAAAAGCCAACGGAGACACCCATGAACCACTTCAACTCGCGCCGCGACTTCCTCAAGACCGCCTCGGCGGCGTCGCTCGCCCTTGCCGCCGGCAGCTGGTCGCAGCGCGCCAACGCTGCCGAATTCGTCCTCAAATACGCCAACAACCTGGCCATGACGCACCCGATGAATATCCGGGCCGCTGAAATGGCCAAGGCGATTTCCGAGCAATCCAAGGGCCGCATCGAACTGCAGATCTATCCCAACAACCAGCTCGGCGGCGACACCGACATGCTGGCGCAGGTGCGCTCGGGCGCCATCGACATGTTCACCCTGTCCTCGCTGACGCTGGGCACGCTGGTGCCGGTGGCGCAGATTTCCGGCATGGGCTTCGCCTTCAAGGATTACGACACGGTCTGGGCCGCGCTGGACGGCGACCTCGGCGCCCACATGCGGCAAGAGATCCAGGGCAAGTCGACCCTGTTCGCCTTCGAGAAGATCTGGGACAACGGCTACCGCCAGATCACCAATAATGCCAAGCCCATCCGCAATCCGGACGACCTCAAGGGCATGAAGCTGCGGGTGCCGCCCAGCCCATTGTGGACTTCGATGTTCAAGGCGCTGGGCGTGTCGCCCACCAGCATCAATTTCGCCGAGGTCTATTCGGCGCTGCAGACCGGCATCGTGCAGGGCCAGGAGAATCCGCTGGCGATCATCTACACCGGCAAGCTCTACGAAGTGCAGAAATACTGCTCGCTGACCAACCACATGTGGGACGGCTTCTGGATGCTGGGCAACAAGAAATCCTTCGAGCGCCTGCCCAGGGACTTGCAGGAAATCGTCCGCGCCAACGTCAACGCCGCCGGCGTGAAGCAGCGTGAAGACGTACGCAAGCTCAACGAATCGCTGGCCGGTGAACTCAAGGCCAGGGGCATTCAGCTCAACGATGCCGACCATGAGGCCTTCCACGCCAGGCTGAGGCAGGTCAAGTTCTACGACGAATGGCACAAGAAATTCGGCGACCAGGCCTGGAGCATCCTGGAAAAGTACAGCGGCAAGCTGTCCTGAAGGCGGGTTTCAGGCAGCGGGAACAGGCGCGCGGCAGATTTTTGTCACGCGCCTGTTGCATTTTTGGGGCATCATCGCGCAGCCGCCTAGCGCATTTGCCCGTCATCGCGGCCATCGCAGCGCATCCCATTCACCACATGCAGCCCGGATCGCCCATGGAAATCCTGCACAACATCAATCTCGACTCCCTGCTCGACACCGTCATCAGCCTGACCGCCGCCTTCATCCTGGGCGGGTTGATCGGGCTGGAACGCCAATACCGCCAACGCACCGCCGGCCTGCGCACCAACGTGCTGGTGGCGCTGGGCGCGGCGGTGTTCGTCGACATGGCCAACCGCATAGGCGGCCATGAAGGCGCGGTGCATGTGGTGGCCTATGTGGTGTCGGGAGTGGGCTTTCTCGGCGCGGGCGTGATCATGCGCGAAGAAGGCAATGTGCGCGGCATCAACACCGCGGCCACGCTATGGGGCTCGGCCGCGGTGGGCGCTGCCGCCGGCGCCGACCTGATCCTCGAAGCCATCGTCGCCACCATTTTCGTGCTGGCCGCCAACACGCTGCTGCGCCCGGTGGTCAACACCATCAACCGCAAGCCGCTGGACATGCCGTCGGTGGAAGTCACCAACACCCTGCACCTGATCGTCGACAGCGAGCACCAGAAGCACGTGCTGGCCCAGGTCAACCAGATGCTGGAACAAAGCCGCTACCCGACGCACGACCTGGAAATACGCTCCTTCACCGAAGACGAGGTAGAAATCGAAGCCACGCTGGCCGCCACCTCGGTCGACGGCGACGAGCTGGACGCCCTGGTTGCCCGCCTGCAGGCGCTGCCGGCGGTCAAGCAGGCCTTCTGGAGTCCCAGCACTACCGACTGAAGCGGGTTGCGCGCCATGGCCGGCAGGCTACGCGCGGCGCCGCGATGCGTTATCATCGTGGGCTTGTGCCGCCCTCTCCTGTGCCGCCCTCTCCTGCCATCACCGCCATGCACCTGATCAACTGGTCCGCCGTCCTCGCCGTTTTTTCCGTCTATATCACCGGCGTCATCATTCCCGGCCCCAACTTCGTGGCGGTGCTGCACAAGGCCGCCTCCTCCACCCGTGCGGCGGCGCTGGCGCTGGTGGCCGGCATCGTGCTGGTCAACCTGTTCTGGGCCTCCTGCGCCATCCTGGGCGTGGGCATCGTGTTCGCCGCCTTCCCCTGGGTGGCGTTGATCGTGAAAGTGATCGGCGCGGCTTACCTGCTGTGGTTCGGTTCGCGCCTGATTTCCAGGGCCAGCCACAAGCAACTGGGCGCCGCGGCCGCCGGGATGGCGCAGACCGACGACCTGAAGTCATCCTTCATCCAGGGTTTCCTGACCAATATCGTCAATCCGAAATCGATGGCATTCTTCGCTGCCGTGTTCGCCTCGGCGGCGCCGGCGCATGTGTCGTGGCCGACCTTCGCGGCCATGCTGGGCGTGGTGCTGGTGGTGGCGGGAAGCTGGTACAGCTTCCTGGCGCTGGTGATGTCGCACGGCGGCGTCGCCGCGCGTTACCGCAAGAGTGCGGTATTGGTCGACCGCTGCTGCGGCAGCCTGATCGTGTTCCTGGGGATTCGCCAACTGATCCGCTGACGGGGGATCGTGCCGGGCGCTACCGCTTCAGGCTTCCGCCAGTCCATAGCAATGCGCAGCGGCGCCGCCCCACAACTGCGCCTGCTCGGATGCCGACAAACGCGTCTGCGCCCATTCCCTGACCACTTCCGCCACGCGCGCATAGGATGCCGCCAGCAGGCACACCGGCCAGTCCGAGCCGAACATCAGCCGGTGCGCGCCGAAGACGTCGAGCGCCGTATCCAGGCACAGCACAATGTGTTCGTAATCCTTGGGCCGCAGGCCGCGTATCCAATCCGCCTCGGTCACCAGTCCCGACAATTTGCACGCCACATGCGGCAATGCGCCCAGCGCGCTCAGTTCGCGCCGCCATTGGGCATAGGTATCGTCTCCCTTGCCGAACTCGGCCAAGGCCGGCTTGCCCAGATGATCCAGCACCAGCCAGTGGGCGTCGTGGCGCGCGCAGAATGCCTGGATCGCCGGCAACTGGCGCTGGTACACCAGCACATCGTAGACCAGGCGCTGCCCTTGCAGCCAGGCCACGCCGCGGTTGAAACCGGGCTGTTCGACGAAGGCGGCGACGTCGGCCTCGTCCTGGATCTGGTGGCGAAACCCCAGCAGCTTGTCGCGTCCCCATTGGCCGACATGCTCCGGCAACTGCTCGCTGGCGATATCTTCCCAGCCGACCACGCCGGCGATGCGCGCATCGCGGCGCGCCAATTCCAGCAGGAACCCCGTTTCCTCCCGCCCCGCGCGCGCCTGCACCGCGATCGAGGCATCCAGTCCCTCGGCCATCAGTACCGGATGCAGTTCGGATGGCAGACGGTCTTGCGCCAGCAGCTCCATGCCCCGGCCGATCCACGGATAGTCCTCTGGACGGTAGCGCCAGAAATGCTGGTGGGCGTCGATGCGTTGCGGCTTCATGGTGTCCTTGAAACAAAGGCGGCAAGAAAGAGCAAGAAAGAACAAAAACGGACGCGCCGGATCTTTCCGGCGCGTGCGCCAATGCCCTCTTAGTCGTACAGCACGGCGGCGATCTTGGGATCGTCGATATTGCTCTTGTCGTACCAGTAGAAACCGGTGTCGATAACCTTGGGCAACTTCTCGCCCTTGATCGCCTTGACCGCCGCTTCCACCGTCTTGTAGCCGATGCCCACCGGGTTCTGGGTGATGGCGCCGGCCATCAGGCCTTCGCGGATCGCGTCCTTCTGCTGCTTGCCGGAGTCGTAGCCGATGACGACCAGCTTGCGCTTCATTTCCTTCATGCCATTGACCACGCCGATGGCCGAACCTTCATTGGTGCCGAACATGCCCTTGAGCTTGGGATAGGCCTGCAGGATCGACTTGGTGACTTCGGTCGACTTCAGGTGGTCGCCGCCGCCGTATTGCACGCTGACCACCTTGATCTTCGGATAGGCCGACTTGATGCGCTCGAGGAAGCCGTCGCGGCGGTCGATCGCGGTGCGGCTGGTCTGGTCGTGCGCGACCACGGCCACTTCGCCTTCCTTGCCGATCAGGTCGGCCAGCTTGTCGGCGGCCAGCGCGGCGGCGGCCTTGTTGTCGGTGGTGGCGGTGGTGACCGGGATGTCGCTGTCAACGCCGGAGTCGAACGCCACCACCGGGATCTTGGCGGCCTGCGCCTTCTTCAGCAACGGCAGCGCCGCCTTGCTGTCGAGCGCGGCGAAGCCGACCGCCTGCGGCTTCTTGGCCAGCGCGGCCGACAGCATGTCGATCTGCTTGTCGACCATGGCCTCGGTCTCGGGGCCTTCGAAGGTCACCCTGACCTTGTAGTCCTTGGCCGCCTGGTCGGCGCCCGCCTTCACCGCCTGCCAGAACTGGTGCTGGAAGCCCTTGGAGATCAGGGGGATGTAGGTTTCCTGCGCTTGCGCGCCGGCGGCGCCGAAGGCCAGGGCCAGCCCGAGGGCCGTGCCGAGTAGCTTGCTCTTGATCACGTTGTGTCTCCTTTTGTTATCGATGATGGAGTGCCGGTTTCCCGGCGCGGGTTGAAAGCGTTGAAATAAGCGTTGAAATATCGGATTTCCTCATGCGCGCCGGCGGCGGCGCAGGATATCCAGGTACACCGCCAGGATGATGATCACGCCGGTCACCACCGTCTGCCATTCCTGCGCCACCGACATGATGCGCAGGCCGTTGACCAGCACGCTCATGATGAAGGCGCCGATGATGGTGCCCAGGATGGTGCCGGTGCCGCCCGACAGCGAGGTGCCGCCGATCACCACCGCGGCGATGGCGTCCAGCTCATAGCCCTGGCCCAGCGCCGGCTGCGCCGAATTCAGGCGGGAGGCGATGATCAGGCCGGCGATGCCGCAGATGGCGCCGGAGAAGGTATAGACCGCGACCTTCCAGAAATCGACCTTCACGCCCGACAGGCGCAGCGCCTCCTCGTTGCTGCCCAGGGCGAAGGTATAGCGGCCGAACACGGTCTTGTTGAGGATGATGGAAGAACCGATGGCCACCAGGAACAGGATCAGCACGGCGTTGGGAATCGGCAGCGACGGGATCAGGTCGCCGATCAGCGAATCCTGGGCAATGGCCGAGAATCCCTCGGTATCGTTGAAATAGATCGGGCGCGTGCCGGAGATCACCAGCGACAGGCCCTTCAGCAACATCATCATGCCCAGCGTGGCGATGAAGGGCGGCACCTTCAGCTTGGCGATCACCATGCCCGAGACCCAGCCCGACAAGGCGCCGAAGAACAGCGCGGCGGCGATGCCCAGCGGCAGCGGCATGCCCCAGTTGGTCAGCACCACGCCGGTCATGACGGCGCAGAAGGTCATCATGGTGCCCACCGACAGGTCGATGCCGGAAGTGATGATCACGTAGGTGCAGGCGATCGCCAGCACGCCGTTGACCGCGGTCGATTGCAGGATGCTGACCAGGTTGTCCACTTCCATGAAGTTGGGCGAGGCCACGCTGAAGAAGATGATCAGCAACAGCAGGCTGGCGAAGGCCAGCAGCTTCTGGCGCGCGGCCGGATTGAAGAAGCGTTCGCGCAAACCGGAACGCGCAGCGGACATGTCGGAATTAGCCATGGGGGATACGGAAGAAACGGGATGGATGTGGTTAGCCATGATCGCCTGGGAGCCTGTGGATTATTGGATGACGGCCGATTCGCGCTGGGTGGCCAGTTGCATGATCTTTTCCTGGGTCGCCTCGGCGGCGGACAGCTCGCCGGTGATGCGCCCTTCGCACATGACCAGCACGCGGTGGCTCATGCGCAGCACCTCGGGCAGCTCGGAAGAAATCATCACGATCGCCTTGCCCTGCGCCGCCAGCGCGTCGAGCAGCTTGTAGATCTCGCTCTTGGCGCCGACATCGATACCGCGCGTGGGCTCGTCGAAGAACAGGATGTCGCAGTCGCGCAAGAGCCATTTGGCGATCACGATCTTTTGCTGGTTGCCGCCCGACAGCAGGCGCGCCTGCTGCTCCACCGACGGCGTCTTGATCGCCAACTGCTGCACGTAGCCCTGCGCGGTGTCGCGGATGGCGCGCTGGTCGAGGAACATGCCGCGCCGGGTGAAGCGGCCCATGCTGGACATGGCGATATTGGTTTGCACGTCCATGCCGGTGGCCAGGCCGAAATGCTTGCGGTCTTCCGAGAGATAGCCGATGCCGTGCGCCACCGCATCGGCCGGCGACTTGATCATGGCGCGGCCGCCATGGATGAAGATCTCGCCGGCCTCGAGCGGGTCGGCGCCGAAGATGGCGCGCGCCACCTCGGTGCGGCCGGCGCCCATCAGCCCGGCGAAGCCGAGGATCTCGCCGCGCCGCAGCTTGAAGCCGACATCGCGGATCGCCCGTGCGCGCGACAGGCCGCGCACCTCCAGCACCACCTCGTTGGCCGAGGTGTCGGGCGGCACGCGCTGCGCGCCGTCGAGCTGGCGGCCGACCATCATCGAGATGATGGCGTCCATCGAGGTGCCGGCCATCGGCACGGTAGCGACGTACTTGCCGTCGCGCATGACGGTGACGCGGTCGGCGATCTGGCGCAGCTCGTCCATCTTGTGCGAGATGTAGACGATGCCCACGCCCTGCGCCTGCAGGTCGCGGATGATGCGGAACAGTTCGGCGATCTCGGCGTTGTTGAGCGCCGCGGTCGGCTCGTCCATGATCAGCACGCGCGAATCGAAGGACAGCGCCTTGGCGATTTCCACCATCTGCTGCCGCGCCACGGTGAGCTGGCCGACCGGCGTGCGCGGATCGAGGTCGAGCCGCATGCGCTCGAAGATGGCCGCGGCCTGGCGGTTGAGGCGCTCCTCGTCGATGAACAGGCCCAGGCCCTTCTTCGGCTCGCGCCCGATGAAGATGTTCTGCGCGGCGCTCAGGTGGTTCATCAGGTTCAGTTCCTGATGGATGATGCCGATGCCCAGCGCCTGCGCCGCGCGCGGTTCATCGATCTCGGCCGGACGGCCGTCGACCAGGATTTCGCCGCTGTCCTTCTGGTAGACGCCGCAGAGGATCTTCATCAACGTCGACTTGCCGGCGCCGTTCTCGCCCATCAGCGCGTGGACTTCGCCCGGCACCAGGTCGAACTGGCAATTGTCCAGCGCCAGCACGCCGGGAAAGCGCTTGCTGACATTGCGCAGCGCGATCAGCGGCAGTGGCGACGCTTGCCGGGTATTGTTTGTCTCTGAATGTTCTTGCATGCTCACCTCGGTTGCATAGCGGCTCTTCTGGGTAGCCGTCGATTTTTTATTTCCCTATTCCACGTCTCGTCGTCCTGACGAAGGTCAGGACCCAGCGTCGGTCAGCGGCCGTCGAGGCATGACGACCGCCACTGAGCCCCGGCCTTCGCCGGGACGACGGCTATTGAACGACCTGCGTCGAAAGATCGAAGATCTTTTCCATCGCGATCCACTTCTGCCCTGCCGGCGTCCATGGCGTGGGCGCCTGGAAACGCCACATCAGTTCTTCCCATTCGCGCACCTTCGGGTCGTTCTCCATCGCGGCCGCCATGGCCGCCGCGTCATAGACCGCATCGTCGGTTTCCATCACCATCGCCATGCGCGTTCCCAGCCGGTAGATCTGCATGCCGGTCACGCCGTGATGCCGCAAGTGCCGCGCTATTTCCGGCCAGATGCGGCGATGGTGCTGCTCATACTGCGCAATCAGCGCGGGATCGTCCTTCAAGTCCAGTGCCAGCAGGTATCGCATGGCGGCCTCAGCTCAACGCGCGGTCGAGATGGGTATACCCGCCATCGACGAAAATCCATTGGCCGGTGGTATGCGACGACCGTCCCGACAGCAGGAACACCGCCATGTCGGCCATTTCCTCCGACGTGGTGAAGCGCTTGCCCAGCGGGATCTTGCTGGTGATGGCGTCGAGCTTTTCCTGCGGATGGTCGAAGGTCGCGATCCATTTTTCATACAGCGGCGTCATCACCTCGGCCGGGATCAGCGCGTTCACGCGCACGCCATCGGCCAGCAAGGCCGCCGCCCATTCGCGCGTGAGCGACAGTTGCGCACCCTTGGAAGCGCAATAGCCGCTGGTGTTGCCCTGCCCGGTGACGGCGGTCTTGGACGAGACGTTGACGATGGCGCCGCGCGTGGCCTTGAGATGCGGCACGCAGTAATGCGCCATGGTGTAGTAATGGATCAGGTTGCGCTGCAGGGAGGCGACGAAGGCGTCGTGCCCGGCATCCAGGCCGACGCTGTCGTTGACGCCGGCATTGTTGACCAGGCCGTCCAGCCGGCCGAAGCGCTTGACGGTTTGCGCCACGGCATCGCCACAGGCGGCGTCGTCCTGCAGCTCCAGCCGGAACAGCGCGGCATGCGGCTGCAACTGTTGCAGGCGGCGCCAGAAATCGGCCTCCGGTTCGCTGCGCGCGAACACCACGGGAATGGCGCCCTCGGCCGCCAGTTGCATCGTGATCGCGCCGCCGATGCCGGAAGCGCCGCCGGTCACGATCACCACTTTGTCTTGCAGGTTCAGATCCACTTCTGTCTCCGTTTGCTTTTTATCGGTTCGCTTGCCGGTGGATATGCTTGCCGCCTGTGGCGGCTTATCCGCGGAAGCGGTATTGCTCCAGCGACTCCGGCTTCATCTCGATCGAGAATCCCGGCCGGCTGGGCGGCATGTAGGCCGCGTTCCTGACCACGCAAGGGTCGACGAAATGCTCGTGCAGGTGGTCGACGTATTCGGTCACGCGCCCTTCCTTGCTGCCCGAGATGCAGACATAGTCGATCATCGACAAATGCTGCACGTATTCGCACAGGCCCACGCCGCCGGCGTGCGGACACACCACCAGCTTGTACTTGGCGGCCATCAGCATCACCGCCAGGATTTCGTTGACGCCGCCCAGGCGGCAGGAGTCGATCTGCACCACGTCGATGGCGCCGCGCATGATGAACTGCTTGAACAGCACGCGGTTCTGGCACATCTCGCCGGTGGCGACCTTGACCGCGCCAATGCCTGCGCGAATCTTGCGGTGGCCTTCGACATCGTCCGGGCTGGTCGGCTCTTCGATGAACCAGGGCCGGGCAAAGGCCAGCTGGTTGACCCAGTCGATGGCCTGGTCGACTTCCCACACCTGGTTGGCGTCGATCATCAGCTTGCGCTCCGGCCCCAGCACTTCGCGCGCGATGGTCACGCGACGCTTGTCGTCGGCCAGGTCGCGCCCGACCTTCAGCTTCACATGGTTGAACCCCTGGTCGATGGCCTCCTGGCACAGGCGGCGCAGCTTGGCGTCGTCATAGCCCAGCCAGCCGGCCGAGGTTGTGTAGCAGGGATAACCTTCCTGCTGCAGCGTGCGGATGCGTTCGGCCTTGCCGCCTTCCTGCTCGCGCAGCAGCGCCAGCGCCTCGTCGGGCGTGATGCAGTCGGTCAGGTAACGGAAGTCGATGGCGCGCACCAGTTCTTGC
Organism: Herbaspirillum sp. SJZ099; assembly: GCF_007828355.1. Classification (NCBI taxonomy): domain Bacteria; kingdom Pseudomonadati; phylum Pseudomonadota; class Betaproteobacteria; order Burkholderiales; family Oxalobacteraceae; genus Herbaspirillum; species Herbaspirillum sp. SJZ099. Next base: position 103,181 of record NZ_VIUO01000005.1, read on the forward strand.
GGCGACATGTCGGCCACCAGTTGCCACAGCGGCTTGCCTTCGGCCTTGGCCCACAGGTCCCACGCGGCGTTGACCACCGCGCCGGTGGCCAGGTGGATCGCGCCCTTGTCCGGGCCGATCCAGCGCAACTGGCTGTCGGAGGTGACGTGGCGCCAGAAGCGACCCATGTCGGCGGCGATCCATTCCAGCTCCAGGCCCACCACCAGGTGTTCCATGGCCCGGATGGCGGCACAGCAGATCTCGTTGCCGCGGCCGATGGTGAAGGTCAGGCCGTGGCCCTTGAGCTGGTCGTTATCGGTATCGAGGATGACGTAGGCGGCGGAATAATCCGGGTCCGGATTCATCGCATCCGAACCGTCCAGCGATTGCGAGGTAGGGAAACGCACGTCGAGGACGCGCATGGCAGTGATCTTGGTCATCGTCAGTCCGTATGGGTTACCGGCGGCAGCCAAATAACTCACAAATAAAATTTGTTTTCATATATGAGTTACAAAGAATACCTGTTATTTTCCCATTGCCGTCGCATCGAACCGATGATGTTTCAATCGCTACCGATATCGAAATGGAGATGTCAACGCGACATCCATCCACAATCAATAAAAAATACTTTTACAAATAAAATTTGATGCCCTATAAAATCTTCTAAAATCTGCGACGGAAAATCATCCGTCCAACCCGCCCGAGACAGGCAATCCAACAGGCCAGGCCGCCATGCCCAGAACCAGAAAAATCACGACGCCGGAATCCGCCGCCGTCCAGACCGCATCGGAGACCGACGACGATGTCGCCGCCGGCGGCGCCAGGAACCGCTATGCGGCGCCCGCGCTGGACAAGGGACTGGACATCCTGGAACTGCTGAGCCGCTCCGAGCAGATGTTGACGCTGAACCAGCTCTCCAGGCAGCTCGGCCGCAGCGTCAATGAAATCTTCCGCATGGTGGTCACGCTGGAGCAGCGCGGCTACCTGATTGCCGACAACGACCACTATCGGCTCTCGCTCAAGCTGTTCGAGCTGGCCCACCACCACCAGCCGATCCGCTCGCTGGTCAGCACCGCCCTGCCGCACATGACCGAACTGGCCAACCGCGCCGTGCAGTCGACCCACCTGACGGTCTACGAGGCCGGCCGCGTGGTAGTGGTGGCCCAGGTCGACAGCCCCGAACGCTGGGCCTTCGGCCTCAAGGTGGGCGCGCTGGTGAGCCTGACCGACACCGCTTCCGGCCATGTGCTGCTGGCCTTCCGCGACGACGCCGAACGCGCCCGCATGCTGGCCGCCCACGTGCGCATGGACGGCGAACAGGAGATCGAACCGGCGCAGCTGATGCGCCAGATCGAAGACACCAGGAAGCGCGGGCATTCGCGCATGGACAGCCGCCAGATCCGCGGCGTGGTCAACCTGTCCTATCCGGTCATGGGCGCCAACAACCGCATGCTGGCGGCGCTGAACGTGCCTTACATCGAACGCATCGACAAGAAGGTCAACCCCAGCCTGGATGAAGTGCAAGGCATCGTGCAGGAAATCTCGGCGCGGCTGTCGCGGCTGATGGGCGACTCCAGCTTCGGCGCCTGACGCGCCGCGCTCCGGCCGCCGCAAGCTCAGCCGCCGAAACGCGCTTCCGGCAAGCCGCGCACATCGGCCAGCGGCACCGTGAACAAGGCCCCGGCCAAGGCATCGTCGGCGCGCTGGCCGGCCGACATGCCCTCATGCGCGGTGGTCACATACAAGCGGTCCAGTTGCGCACCGCCGAAGGCCACGCAGCTCGGCTGCGCGGTCGGCATTTCAACAATGCGGTCGATGCTGCCGTCGGGCGCGAAACGCACCACGCGCGCACCGCCCCATTGCGCATTCCAGACAAAACCGTCGGCATCCACCGTCGATCCATCCGGGCTGCCCGGCTGCGCCGACAGGTCGGCGAACACGCGCTGGTTGGCGACGGCGCCGGTGAGCGTGTCGTAGTCGCAGCACATGATGCGCTTTTGCAGCGTGTCGCAGTGGTACATCAAGCGACCGTCCGGACTGAAGCAGATGCTGTTGGAAATCGCGATGCCCGGCAACGGCAGGCGCTCCAGCACCAGGTCGGTGTTGAGCCGATAGAAGCTGGCGATCGGCGCGCGGCCGGGATCTTCATTGAGCGTGCCGAACACGAAGCGGCCCTGGCGGTCGCAACGACCGTCATTGAGCCGGGTCGTCGGCAAATCGTCCTCGATGCGGCAGATCGGCGCGATCACGCCGGTGAGCAGGTTGAAGAAAGCCAGGCGCGACTCCAGCCCGATCAGCAATTGCTGGGCGTCGGCGGTGAAGGCATAGCAGCACAGCCGCTCCGGCATGCCCCAGCTGCGCGTTGCGCCGCTTTGCGGATGATGGTTCCACAGGCGCGAGGCGTGGATATCTGTCCAGAATACCGATTGCGTGCGTTCGCACCACAACACGCCTTCGCCCAGTTCATGCCGCCCATCGACCACCAGTTGCGCTTTCATCGCCACGTCCTCACATTGCATCATCCACAAGCGCGCCTGCCGGCCTGGCAAACGCGCGCATATCCAATTGTCGCTGCCGACATCGTCATCGTAACAAGCAAAAAAGGGCAGGCTTGCGCCTGCCCTCAAACTACATCAAGACCACCTCAGGAAGGATTGCTACATCAGAACGAATGGGCGATACCGAAGTAACCGCCGGTCTGGCTCAGGCCAGAAACACCGGTATTGCTGCCCCACTCCAGTGCGTGCGAGGCATTGCCGCTATTGCGCACAGTACCCACATCAACGTACAGCATCGTGCGCTTCGACAGGAAATAGTTGATACCCGCCATGTACAGGTTGGCGCTGCCGCCGCCGCCCGACTTGCTGTCTGCTGCACCTGCAGTGCCATTATTGGCATTGACGCGGAAGAAAGCGCCAACCAGCTGGAACTGCGGAGTCACATCGTAATTGGCGCCAATCCAGTAATGGTTGGCACGATCCGGATCGCCAGCGGTAGCATCAGGAGCACGCAGGTTTTCATAACCGACGAACATCTTGAGTTTGTCGAATTTGTAGGTACCGCCCAGGATCAGCTCTTTCGAGTGAGCCCAGACATTGGTGTACTTGCCATTGGCATCGCGCACCACGTCATAGATCGCGCGCAGCTCCAGGCCGTTCTTCTGGTAGGCCAGCGAGATGCCGTCCTTGCGGCCATCGCTGGAACCGCCCGCCGCGGAATTGTCCACGCCTTGGCTAAAGGAACCAGGCTTCTCACCCAGGCTGGTTTGCAAACCCACGGTGAAACCACCGAAGTCGGGGCTCGCGTATTCGATCACGTTGCTGGCGCCTGGCCAGTTGCGTTGATTCACCAGGACGGAAGTGCCGATAGCTTGCTGGCCGGTCGGATCCAGGAACCAGATATCGTTGTTGATGAACAGGTTCTTGCCCAACTTGACCGAGCCGTAGGAACCACCCAAGCCAACGTAGGAACGGCGATTGAACAGCGCTGACGAGCTGGTATCAGTGCCGTTGACGCCGCCCTTGGTCGAATTGAAACCCGACTCGAGCAGGAAGAAGGCATTGTTGCCGCCACCCAGGTCTTCCGTCCCCTTGAAGCCGATCATGCTGGTGCCCCACTGGTTGTTGGCGGCGCTCCACTTGGTGCCCTGGCCATTGGGACCTGCATTAGTCTGAAAATCAACGCCGGCAACAATACGACCATAAATGGTCACGCTGGTCTGTGCTTGCGCCTGCGCCGAAAATGCCCCCAGAAGCGCGAGCGCGCACAGGGTCTTTGCTCCAATAAAGGATGGCTTCACTTGCTTCATGAATAGTCTCCGTGGATATTGCTGTTTAAATTTTTTTCGTCGGTGGGCTTTGGTCGTGCAAGCTCGCACTCTTGACCATCCGAACCTGACTCGATCCTGACAGTCTTCCAACTTTTTGTTTATGGTGCTGCCCGACCTTCTCTACCCATCCCAAACGCTGCGTTCGTTTATTTTTGCGCGCTTGGAATGTGGCTAGATACTAAGTATTCGGTTCATGTCTTTCCAATGAATTCTTTCGCAATTCCGATATGCGATTTGATATCATCGTCCGCAGCAAAAAATTCCAAGTAAAAAATTTAAAACAAAGGCTCCACGGAGGCATATGAAAAACAGTGACCCCAACTGGTTTCTCCGGGCGCGATTGAAGACACGCCAACTCCTGCTGTTAATCGCCCTCGACGACACACGCAACATCCATCGCGCCTCCAGCGAACTGAACATGACCCAGCCGGCCGCCTCCAAGCAGCTCAAGGATCTGGAAGACATGCTGGGCGTCTCGCTGTTCGAACGCCTGCCGCGCGGCATGCGGCCCACCATCTACGGCGAGGCGATGATCCGCCACGCGCGCATGGCGCTGACCAGCCTGTCCAAGGCGCATGAAGATATCGTGGCGCTGAAGTCGGGCCTGTCGGGCCAGGTGGATGTGGGCGTGATCTTGTCGCCGGGCATGGCGCTGCTGCCTCCGGCGATCGCGCGCGTGAAGGAACACGCGCCGATGCTGCGCATCGGCGTGGAAGTGGAAAGCAGCAACATCCTGCTGTCGCGGCTGCTGCACGGCGAACTGGATTTCATCATCGGCCGCATTCTCGATGAAGAAGCCAAACACGGCCTGCACTACCAGGAACTGGCCGACGAGCCCGTGTGCGCGGTGGCGCGCGTAGGCCACCCGCTGCATGCGCACCCCAACCTCAAGCTGTCGGATATGGCCAACGAGCCCTGGATCCTGGCGCCCAAGGGCAGCATCCTGCGCGCGCGCTGCGACCAGATGTTCCGCGAAGAAGGCCTGGCGCCGCCGTCCAATGTGGTCGACACCACCGCCATCCTGTTCATCACCAGCCTGCTGCAGCAGACCGATTTCCTGTATGCCATGCCGACCGAAGTGGCGCGCTATTACACCCAGGCGCGCCTGATGGATATCCTGCCCATCGAACTGCCCTGCCGCATGGCCGGCTTCGGCATCATCACGCGCCAGGACAACCTGCTCTCTCCCGGCGCCACCATGCTGCTGCAGGCGATTCGCGAAGTCGCGAAAATGATCTACTGACTGGCCCGGCCCTTCTTCGCGAAACATTATGCTGCCGGGCGGCGGCGCTGCGGCGCCGAGTTTTTTTAAGAAATGTAAGGAAGAGTAAGCCAAGCTGAAATGCTGCATCGAGTGCGGCTTCGGCGCCACACTTGCAGCCCTTGCCCACCGCATTGCCAACTCCCGAAATAAAAAAGAATCGCCATCCGAGCTAACGCCGTTCAGTTCAGACTAACTCATCACAGAACCCCTTCGGGCTGAGTAGGCCCGCCAGGGCCGTATCGAAGCCAGCGTGCCAGCGTTGGCGCTCTTGCCTGCCCTTCGATACGCTGCTGCGCAGCTACTCAGGGCGAACGGAGTCTGGACTGCACAAACCTCCACAAACACAAATGCCGTTCAGTGCTTAACTGAACGGCATTACGTCATCCGGGCGACTCTTTTTCATTGGCGCAATGGCCGGGATATCAGTGTCGATATCCGGCCAACGCCGTCACACCCATCCGGCATCGACGATGAATTCCTGCGCCGTGCACATCTCGCTATCGTCGGCCGCCAGGAACAGCACCATGCGCGCCAGGTGCCAGGGCAGCAGTTCGCCCGGCAGGCACTGGTTGCGCGCGATCGCCTGCTTGCCTTCCTCGTCCAGCCACAGCTTGATCTGGCGCTCGGTCATGACCCAGCCCGGCGTCACGGTATTGACGCGGATCTTGTGCGGGCCGAGGTCGCGCGCCAGGCCGCGGGTCAGGCCCAGGGTCGAGGCCTTGGCCGTGGTGTAGACCGGAAAACCGCCGCTGGACTGGTGCCAGCTGATGGAACTGAAGTTGATGATGGAACCGCCGCCGCGGCGCTTCATGCCCGGCACCACCGACTGCACGGCGAAAAACGACGGCCGCTGGTTGATGGCGATGCGGTCGTTCCAGTAATCCAGGCTCACGTCTTCCAGCTTGTGGCGCTCGTCGTTGGCGGCGTTGTTGACCAGCACGTCAAAGTCGCCGATCTCGCCTTGCAGATCTGCGATGATCTTCTGGAAAGCGGGGATGTCGCGCAGGTCGCAATGGCGAAACAGCGGCGCGGGAAATCCCTTCTGCGCCAACTCATGGCACAGGGCCTCGCTGGGCTCCTTGGCGAGATCGACGAAGGCCACGTGCGCGCCCTGCTCGGCAAAGGCGCTGACGATCGCAGCGCCGATGCCGGTGCCGCCGCCGGTAATGAAAACCCGCTTTCCCTTGAGGCTGGGGAAGCTGGCCAGTTGTGCATTGCCGCTCATCTTTTCTCCTTGGTGGCCGGCCTCATGGCGAGGCCGGCGCAATGTTCGATTGTTCCGATTGCGTACTCAGTGCGAATGCTTGGGGACGGCGGCGCCGCGGCAACCGACCAGGAAATCGAAGTCGCATCCCTGGTCCGCCTGCAAGACGCGGTCGACGTACAGCGACTGGTAACCGCCGGCCATCGCCGGTTGCTGCTCGGCCAGCCTGGCGGCGCGCTCGGCCTGGCGGCGCGCCATCTCTTCATCGCTGATGTCGAGCTGCAGCTTGCCGGCATAGGCGTCGAGTTCGATGAAGTCGCCGTCCTGCACGATGCCCAGCGGGCCGCCGGCCGCGGCTTCCGGCGCCACATGCAGGATCACGGTGCCGTAGGCGGTGCCGCTCATGCGCGCGTCCGAGATGCGCACCATGTCCTTCACGCCGGTGGCCAGCACCTTGGGCGGCAGGCCCATGTTGCCGACCTCGGCCATGCCGGGGTAGCCCTTGGGACCGCAGTTCTTCATCACCAGCACGCAGCTGGCGTCGACGTCGAGCGCGGGATCGTTGATGCGTTCCTTGTAGTGCGCGAAGTCCTCGAACACCACGGCGCGGCCGCGATGCTTCATCAGCTCAGGCGACGCCGCCGACGGTTTCAGCACGGCGCCGCGCGGCGCCAGGTTGCCGCGCAGGATGCACATGCCGCCATCCTCGATCAGCGGCTTGTCCAGCGGACGCACCACTTCATCGTTGTAGATCGGCGCATCCTTGACGTTGTCCCACATGATCTTGCCGTTGGCGGTCAACGCATCCGGGTGCGGCAACAGGTTGGCTTCGCCCAGGCGGCGCATCACCGCCGGCAGGCCGCCGGCGTAGTAGAACTCTTCCATCAGGTAGCGGCCCGAAGGCTGCAGGTCGACGATGGTCGGCGTGCCGCGGCCGATGCGGGTCCAGTCTTCCAGCTCCAGATCCACGCCGATACGGCCGGCGATCGCCTTCAGGTGGATCACCGCATTGGTGGAGCCGCCGATGGCGGCGTTGGTGCGGATGGCGTTTTCGAACGCCTTGCGGGTCAGGATCTTGGACAGCGTCAGGTCTTCCCACACCATGTCGACGATGCGCATGCCGGACAAGTGCGCGAGAACATAGCGGCGCGCATCGACCGCGGGGATCGCTGCATTGTGCGGCAGCGACACGCCCAGCGACTCGGCCATGCAGGCCATGGTCGACGCGGTGCCCATGGTGTTGCAGGTGCCGGCCGAACGCGACATGCCGGCCTCGGCCGCCATGAAGTCATGGATGGTGATCTCGCCGGCCTTGACCTGCTCGGACAATTGCCACACCACGGTGCCGGATCCGATGTCGCGGCCCTGGTGCTTGCCGTTCAACATCGGGCCGCCGGTCACCACGATGGCCGGCACGTTCACGCTGGCCGCGCCCATCAGCAGCGCCGGGGTGGTCTTGTCGCAACCGGTCAGGAGCACCACGCCGTCGATCGGGTTGCCGCGGATCGATTCCTCGACATCCATGCTGGCCAGGTTGCGCGTGAGCATGGCGGTCGGGCGCAGGTTGGATTCGCCGTTGGAGAACACCGGGAACTCCACCGGGAAGCCGCCGGCCTCGATGATGCCGCGCCGCACGTGTTCGGCGATCTTGCGGAAGTGGGCGTTGCAGGGCGTGAGCTCCGACCAGGTGTTGCAGATGCCGATCACCGGCTTGCCCTGGAACTCGTGGTCGGGGATGCCCTGGTTCTTCATCCAGCTGCGGTACATGAAGCCGTTCTTGTCGGCGGTGCCGAACCAGCCGGCCGAGCGCAGCTTGCGGCTCTTGTCTTTCTTGTCGTCACTGCTCATTGTGGAATTCCTGGTTTCCTGATCTCTTGAAGATGGTGATTGAAAACACGGGGCGGACCATCGCGGATCGCCCCGTGTTTTCCCGGCCTTACTTGTTCTTGTTATAGACGTCGAAGCACACGGCCATCAGCAGCACGAAGCCCTTGATCATCTGCTGGTAGTCGATGCCGATGCCCATGATGGACATGCCGTTGTTCATCACGCCCATGATGAAGGCGCCGATGACCGCGCCCATGACCTTGCCCACGCCGCCCGATGCCGAGGCGCCGCCGATGAAGCAGGCCGCGATCACGTCCAGCTCGAAACCGAGGCCGGCCTTGGGCGTGGCGGTGTTCAGGCGCGCCGCGAAGATCAGGCCGGCCAGCGCCGCCAGCACGCCCATGTTGACGAAGGTCAGGAAGGAAACGCGCTCGGTCTTGATGCCGGACAGCTTGGCCGCCTTCTCGTTGCCGCCCACCGCATAGACGCGGCGGCCCAGCGTGGTGCGGTTGGTGATGAAGGTGTACAGCACCATCAGCGCGAACATGATGATGAGCACATTGGGCATGCCCTTGTAGGTCGCCAGCAAATAGCTGAAGGCGATGATGGCGGCAGCGAACAGGCAGTTCTTGATCAGGAAGAACAGTTGCGGTTCGTCTTCCATGCCGTGCTTGGTCTGCTTGCGGCGGCCATGGATCTTGATGCCGATCAGCACGATGGAGGCGACCACGCCGACGATCAGCGAGGTGGTGCGGAATTGCGCGCTGTCGGTCAGCTCAGGGATGAAGCCCGAGGACAGCATCTGGAACGCCGGCGGGAACGGGCCCAGCGACTGGCCCTGCAGCAAGGCCAGCGCCATGCCCTTGAACACCAGCATGCCAGCCAGCGTGACAATGAAGGACGGGATCTTGAAGTAAGCGATCCAGTAACCTTGCGCCGCGCCGATCACCGCGCCGGCGATGATGCAGACCACCGAGGCGGTGACGAAGTCCCAGCCGTAATCCACCATCAATACCGCCGCCAGCGCGCCGATCAGGCCCACCACCGAACCCACCGAGAGGTCGATGTGGCCGGCCACGATCACCATCAGCATGCCCAGCGCCATGATCACGATGTAGCTGTTCTGCAGCACCAGGTTGGTCAGGTTCAGCGGGCGCATCAGCGTGCCGTCGGTCATGATCTGGAAGAACGCCATGATCGCCACCAGCGACAGCAGCATGCCGTACTCGCGCATATTGTTCTTCAGGAAGCCGGCGTAATCCTTCTTTTCGGCCATCGTGATCGTTGTGCCGCTGGCCGCCAGCGACTCTTTCTTGCTCATGTTCATGGTCTCCATGTAGGTGCTCCTTGGATGCTTCGATTCTTTTCGGTGCCCGGATACTCAGATCCGCTTGTTGCGCATGATGGCGCGCATGATGCTTTCCTGGCTGGCCTCGCCGCGCTCGAACTGGCCCACGAACTGGCCTTCGTTCATCACGTAGATGCGGTCGCACATGCCCAGCAGCTCCGGCATTTCCGACGAGATCATAATGATGCACTTGCCCTCGGCGGCCAGCTTGCTGATGATGTTGTAGATCTCGAACTTGGCGCCGACGTCGATGCCGCGCGTGGGCTCGTCCAGGATCAGCACTTCCGGGCTGGAAAACAGCCACTTGGAAAGCACCACCTTCTGCTGGTTGCCGCCGGACAGGTTGACCACCTTCTGCAGCACGCTGGAGCAGCGGATCCGCATCTGGCCCCTGAAATCGTTGGCGACCTTGTACTCGCGCGCCTCGTCGATCACGGTGCGCTCGGACACGCCGCCCAGGTTGGCCAGCGAAATGTTCTTCTTGATGTCTTCTTCCAGCACCAGGCCGTCGCCCTTGCGGTCTTCGGTGACGTAGGCGATGCCGTGCCGGATCGCCTTCTGGATGGTGGACAGGTCGACTTCCTTGCCGTGCAGGAAAGCCTTGCCCGTGATTTTCTTGCCGTAGGCGCGCCCGAAGATGCTCTTGGCCAGCTCGGTGCGGCCCGACCCCATCAGGCCGGCGATGCCGACGATCTCGCCGGCGCGCACGCTCATGTTGACGTCCTTGATCGCCAGCCGGTCGGCCAGCACCGGATGGTGCACGCGCCAGTCGCGCACTTCGAAGATGACCTCGCCGACCTGCGGGTCGCGCTGCGGATAGCGGTCGGCCATCTCGCGCCCGACCATGTTCTGGATGATGCGGTCTTCGCTGATCGGCTCGGCGCGGCAGTCGAAGGTATCCACCGTGGCGCCGTCGCGCAGCACCGTAATGGAATCGGCCACCTTGGAAATTTCGTTGAGCTTGTGCGAGATCAGGATGGAGGAAATGCCCTGCGATTTCAGTTCCAGCAACAGTTCCAGCAGCGCATCGCTATCGCTCTCGTTAAGGCTGGCGGTCGGCTCGTCCAGGATCAGCAGCTTGACTTCCTTGGACAGCGCCTTGGCGATCTCGATCAGTTGCTGCTTGCCCACGCCCAGGTTGTTCACCAGCGTCAGCGGCGACTCCTTCAGGCCGACCTTGGCCAGCAGCTCCTTGGCGCGCACGTAGGAATGCTCCCAATCGATGACGCCGCCGCGGGCCTGCTCGTTGCCGAGGAAAAGGTTTTCCATCACCGACAGCAGCGGCACCAATGCCAGCTCCTGGTGGATGATGATGATGCCCAGGTGTTCGCTGTCGCGGATGTCCTTGAAGGAGCGCACGTCGCCCTTGTAGACGATGTCGCCGGAATAGGAACCGTGGGGATAGACGCCGGAGAGCACCTTCATCAGCGTCGACTTGCCGGCGCCGTTCTCGCCGACGATGGCGTGGATCTCGCCTTCGCGCACGGCCAGGTTGACGTTGTTGAGCGCCTTCACGCCAGGGAAGGTTTTCTCGATGCCGCGCATTTCGAGAATGTTGTTCATGATGCTGACCTCTTGTTCTGCACCTGCTTTTGAACGCAATAGTCCCGCACAGGGGGCGGGACTATGCTGATTCATGCCTCATATATTGAATCGAACGGCGGGCCGCAACACAAGGCCGCAGCCCGGCCGGCTTACTTGACCTGCGCTTCGGTGTAGTAGCCGCTGCCGATCAGGACTTCCTTCCAGTTGCTCTTGTCGACCACCACCGGCTTCAGCAGGAAGGACGGCACGACCTTCACGCCGTTGTTGTAGGTCTTGGTGTCGTTGATCTGCGGCTGTTTTCCGCCCAACAACGCATCGACCATGCCGACGGTGACCTTGGCCAGTTCGCGGGTGTCCTTGAAGATGGTCGAATACTGTTCGCCGCGGATGATGGACTTGACCGATGGCACTTCCGCATCCTGGCCGGACACGTACGGGAACGGCTGTTGCGGGGTGCCGTAGCCGACGCCGCGCAGCGAGGACAGGATGCCGATCGAGATGCCGTCATACGGCGACAGCACCGCATTTACCTTGGCGTTGCTGTAGTAGGCCGACAGCAGGTTGTCCATGCGGGCCTGGGCGGTGGCGCCATCCCAGCGCAGGGTGGCGACCTTGTCCATGCCCATCTGCTTGCTGCGCACCACCAGCTTGCCGCTGTCGATGTAAGGCTTGAGCACCGACATGGCGCCGTTGTAGAAGAAGAAGGCGTTGTTGTCGTCAGCCGAACCGCCGAACAGTTCGATGTTGAACGGACCCTTGCCATCCTTCAGGCCCAGGCCCTTTTCCAGCGACTGCGCCTGCAACACGCCGACCTGGAAGTTGTCGAAGGTGGCGTAGTAGTCGACGTTCTTGGAGCCGCGGATCAGGCGGTCATAGGCGATGACCTTGACGCCCTTGTCGGCGGCTTTTTGCAGCACGTCGGTCAGGGTGGTGCCGTCGATGGCGGCGATCACCAGCACCTTGGCGCCCTTGGTCAGCATGTTCTCGATTTGCGACAGCTGGTTGGGGATATCGTCTTCAGCGTATTGCAGGTCAGTGTTGTAGCCCTTTTCCTTCAGGACCTTGACCATGTTGTTGCCGTCGGCGATCCAGCGTGCCGAGGACTTGGTGGGCATGGCCACGCCGACCAGCGCCTTGCTCTGTGCGCTCACTTGCGCGCTGATGGACATCAGGGTGACGCCCAGGCCGAGCGCCAGCCCGGTCAATACCGATTTGATCTTCATGTTGTATGTCTCCAGTTTATAAATGGCGTGTTGTTCTTCTCAAAACACCGCCGCGCACTGCCGCGATCATCCGACTCGTCAACCCGGCTCATGCAGAAGCTCAGGCCTCATGTTTTGCGGCCTCTACAATAATGTCTTTACCAATACATTTCTAATGATTTTTTCAGCGTAATGGATATGCTTTTCAGTATGTTTCTCCCTATGTAAAGAACTTTTAAGTTATCTGAATCCGTTTTACAAACAGGCGTCAAACGCGTTCCGGAAAACCTTCCTTTTCAGCCCGCTGCCGCCGCCTTCTCCGCGGCCACCGGTTTGCCCCGCAAGGCGCCCAGCGAGATCACCCTCTGCGCCACGCAGAATACGAACAGCAAGGCGCCGATGAAGATCTTGGTCCACCATGAGCTGAGCGTGCCGTCGAAAGCGATCAGGGTCTGGATCACGCCAAGGATGAGCACGCCGGTCAGCGTCCCGGCGACGTAACCGTAACCGCCGGTCAGCAGCGTGCCGCCGATCACCACCGCGGCAATCGCGTCGAGCTCGGCGCCCTGCGCGTGCAGGCCGTAGCCCGACAGCATGTAGAACGAAAACAGCACGCCGCCCAGCGCCGCGCAAAAGCCGGAGAAGGCATACACCAGCACCTTGGTGCGGCCCACCGGCAAGCCCATCAGCAGGGCCGATTGCTCGCTGCCGCCAATGGCGTACACCGCGCGGCCGAAGCGCGTGCAGTGGGCCAGCCAGATGCCCAGCGCCAGCATCGCCAGCGCCACCACCACGCTGGGCGAGATGAACAGCTCGCCGAACTCGATGCGGGTCTGGGACATGGCGACGAACCAGGGATCGTCGATGGTGATGGAACTGATGCTGATCAGGTAGCACAGGCCGCGCGCCAGGAACATGCCGGCCAGCGTGACGATGAAGGCCTGCAATTTGAAGTAATGGATCAGCGCGCCCATGGCCGCGCCGAAGGCCGCCCCCAGCGCCAGCACGGTGACGATCACCAGCAGCGGATGCCAATGCGCCGTCTGCAGCAGCCAGGCCGCGACCATGGTCGACAGCGCCAGCACCGATCCCACCGACAGGTCGATGCCGCCGGACAGGATGACGAAGGTCATGCCGATGGCTACCACCAGCAAAAAGCCGTTGTCGATCAGCAGGTTCAGCATCACCTGCGGCGACAGGAAGCCGTCATAGCCCGCCGCGCCCAGCAGCAGCATGAGCGCCAGCAACGCCACTGTCACCGCCGAAGTGAACCACGGCGCATGGGAAGCGCGGCGCAGGGAATCGATTGTGCTCATGATTTGGCTGCCTTGAAGATGCGGCGGAATTCCGGCGATTGCGACAGGCAGACCAGGAACACCACCAGGGACTTGACCACCATGTTCACCTCGGGCGGCACGCCCAGCGAATAGATGGTGTAGGTCAGGGTCTGGATGATGAGCGCGCCGATCACGCTGCCCACCAGGCTGAACTTGCCGCCGGCCAGCGACGTGCCGCCCAGGGTGACGGCCAGGATGGCGTCCAGCTCCAGCAGCAGGCCGGCATTGTTGGCGTCGGCGCTCTTGATGTTGGAGGCCACCATCAGCCCGGCCAGCCCGGCGCAGAAGCTGCAGAAGATATAGACGAAGAAGATCAGCGCGGCGGTGCGGATGCCGGCCAGGCGCGACGCCACCGGGTTGATGCCGACCGACTGGATGAACAGGCCCAGCGCGGTCTTCCTCATCAGCACCGCCAGCAGCACGAACATGCCCAGCGCGATATAGAGCGAGAACGGCAGGCCGAACAGGTAGCCGCCGCCGATGAAGAAGAACGGCTTGTAATAGACCGTGATGATCTGGCCGTCGGTCAGCAACTGCGCCAGCCCGCGTCCGGCCACCATCAGGATCAGCGTGGCAATGATGGGCTGCAGGCCGAGCACCGCCACCAGCAGCCCGTTCCAGGCGCCGCACAGCAGCGCCGCGCCGATCGCCGCCGCCAGCGCCCAGGCCATCGGCACGTTGCTGACGTATTGCGAGACGCCGTCGACCACCACCATCTTGCCGCCGATGAGCAATGCCGCGACCGCGCCGGAGATGGCCACCACCGCCCCCACCGAAATGTCCACGCCGCGCGTGGCGATCACCAGCGTCATGCCCAGCGCCGCCAGCATCAGCGGCGCGGCGCGGTTGACGATGTCGACCAGCGCGCCGTAGAGGTGGCCGTCCTTGATCTCCAGCCGGAAGAAGCCCGGCACCAGGAAAAAGTCGATCAGCAGCAATGCCGCCAGCGCGGCCAGCGGACGCAGCAGCGGATGGCGCCCGGCCCAGCCCAGCAAGGCTTGCAGTCCGCCCGATCCGGCGGCCGCGTCAGGTATTAGTTTGGAATCCATGGATGCGCTCATGCGGCCTCTCCCGCGATCACCTGCAGCACCGAATGCTCGTCGAGTTCGCCGCGCTTGTATTCGCCGCAGGCGTGGCGGTCGCGCAGCACCAGCATGCGGTCGCTGCAGCGGATGACTTCCGGGATTTCGGAAGAGATAAACAGGATGGCCATGCCCTTGCGGCACATCGCGATGACGAAATCCATGATCTCCTGCTTGGCGCGCACGTCGATGCCGCGCGTGGGTTCATCCAGGATCAGCATGCCGGGGTCGGTGGCCAGCCAGCGCGCCAAGAGCGCCTTTTGCTGGTTGCCGCCGGAGAGCAAGCCGATCGGGGTTTCGAGGTCGGCGGTCTTGATGCCGAGCCACTTCACGTAGTCGGCGGCGAGCTGGTTCTGGCGCTTTCTCGGCAGCACACGGAACAGGCCCTGGCGCGCCTGCAGCGCGAGGATGATGTTCTCGCGCACCGACAGTTCCAGGATCGCGCCTTCCTTCTTGCGGTCTTCCGAGCAGAAACCGATACCGGCGGCGATGGCGTCGCGCGGCACGGCCAGCCTGACATCGCGGCCGCCGATGCTCAATGTGCCGCTGTCGGCGCGCTCGACGCCGAACAGCAGGCGCGCCATCTCGGTACGCCCCGAGCCGAGCAGGCCGCACAGGCCGAACACTTCGCCGCGCCGGATATCGAGATCCTGCGGCGCCAGCATCCCCTTGCGGCCGAAACCGCGCGCCTGCAGGAACACCTCGCCCTTGCCCGCGGCATCGGCCGACAGTTCGGCGGCCAGCGCCTCGGCGCCGGCTTCCACCTTGCGCTGGTCGACCGCAACCGCGCCGACCATCTTGTTGACCAGCTCCAGGCGCGACAACTCCGCCACCGGATATTCGCCCTCGCGCACGCCGTTGCGCAGCACCGTGATGCGGTCCGATATCTCGTAGGTCTGGTCGAGGAAATGGGTGACGAACAGGATCGCCATGCCCTGCGCGCGCAGGTGGCGCAATACCTTGAACAGTTGCTGCACCTCCGCCTCGTCGAGGCTGGAAGTCGGCTCGTCCAGGATCAGTATCTTGGCCGACACCGACAACGCGCGCGAAATCGCCACCATCTGCTGGATCGCCAGCGGATAGGATGACAGCTGCGCGGTCACGTCGATCTCGATCTGCAGCTGCTGCAGCAGGCGGCGCGACTCGGCGTGCACCGTCTTCCAGTCGATGCGGCCGAAGCGGCGCGGATAGCGGCCGATGAAAATGTTTTCCGCCACCGAGAGATTGGGGCAGAGGTTGACTTCCTGGTAGACGGTGCTGATGCCCAGTTCCTGCGCCTGCAGGGTGGAGGCCGGGGCGATCTCGCGCCCGTCCAGCGCGATGCGCCCGGCATCGGGTTCGTAGACGCCGGTCAGCACCTTGATCAGCGTGGACTTGCCCGCGCCGTTCTGCCCCATCAAGGTATGCACTTCCCCGGGAAACAAGCGCAGACCCACATCGGTCAGCGCTTTTACGCCGGCAAAAGCCTTATGGATACCGCTCAGTTCCAACATGGGGCGCGCCTGCGCCCCGACAGCCATCGTCATCACAACTCCTGCCATAAGAAACCAGATCCGCCAAACCGCAATTCCCCGTCGTCCTGACGAAAGTCAGGATCCAGCGTCGTTCAACAGCCATCGAGACACGACGAAAGCCACTGGATCCCGGCCTGCGCCGGGATGACAGGGGAATTGCAACGGCATCAGCGCATCATGCCGCCACGCTCAATACTTGCGGTTCGGGAATTCCTTGGCCGCGACTTCGGCCGGGAACACGCCTTCTTCGGTCGTAATGCGCTTGGGCACTTCCTTGCCGGCCTTCACGTCCTTGGCGATCTGCATCAGCTGCGGGCCCAACAGCGGGCTGCACTCGACGGTCACGTTGAGCTTGCCGGCCATCATGGCCTCGAACGCGCCCTTCACGCCATCGATGGAAATGACCAGGATGTCCTTGCCCGGTTTCAGGCCGGCTTCTTCAATCGCCTGGATGGCGCCGATGGCCATATCGTCGTTATGCGCGTAGAGTACGTTGATCTTCTTGCCGTCGGCCTTGAGGAAGGCTTCCATCACTTCCTTGCCCTTGGCGCGGGTGAAGTCGCCGGTCTGCGAACGGATGATCTTCAGGCGCGGCTCGGACTTGATGATTTCCTCGAAACCGGCCTTGCGGTCGATCGCCGGGGCCGAGCCGACGGTGCCTTGCAGCTCGACGATGTTGATGTCGCCGGCCGGCAGCGACTTGGCGCGCTCCAGCAGCCAGCGCGCGGCGCGGCGGCCCTCTTCCACGAAATCCGAGCCGATGAAGGTCACGTACAGCGACTTGTCGGAGACGTTGACGGCGCGGTCGGTCAGGATCACCGGGATCTTGGCGGCCTTGGCTTCGCGCAGCACGGTTTCCCAGCCGGATTCGACCACCGGCGAGAAGGCGATCACGTCGACCTTTTGCGCGATGAAGGAGCGGATCGCCTTGACCTGGTTTTCCTGCTTCTGCTGCGCATCGGCGAACTTCAGGTTGACGCCGGCCTGCTTGGCCGCGTCCTTGATCGACACGGTGTTGGCGGTGCGCCATTCGCTTTCGGCGCCCACCTGCGAGAAGCCCATGGTCAGCGGCTTGTCGGCCGCGAATGCGGGCAGGCCCGCGATGGTGCTGCCCAGGCTCATGCAAATGGCTGCGCCCAGAAGCGCTCTTCTCTTGATTTTCATTGTTTGTCTCCGTTGGCTGGAAATCCTCGGATTTCCTTGTTATGTGCAAGAAGTGCGTGCGCTGCGCCGGCAGTACTTTTGACTTGTTGGTGCGTGTTATGTACTTTTCCAGGCCCCGCGTTCGGTCTCGAATTGGAGAAAAACCCATCCCGTCAATTCGCGCTCAATATTAGGAGAGCGAAAAATATCTATCCAATGAATTTTTAATGGAATCCGATATCGTTTCGCGCATCGTTGAAGGGAGAAGATGCGAGCCGCGCGAAAACAGTTTTCAACAACCGGCCGCTCACAATTTTGATATCGCTAGCGCTCTTTTTTTCATTATTCCGCGTGGAGGGCCGGTGATAGCATCGGCCTGTTTTTTTTGAAGCGCATTGCATGAAGAGATGAGGGTGGCGTTTCCAGGAACCTGTTCGAGATCGCGAACAGGTTCTTGAAGCCGCTAACAAAACGCTGCCGGCGGCGTTTTATCAGCGGCGCTTAACCCTTTATCTTCTTGTGGGATGGCTTCTGCCGGGGTAGGCACACGATGCCTTCCATCCGTCGCATTTCATAACAACATACGAGACACCATGCCTTCCCGCGCAACCGACGCCACCCGTGCCAGCGCCCAGGCGCTGCCGGAAATCCACACCTTGCAATCCGGCCGCCAGCGCCTGCATGTCATGCCTGAACTGGGCGGCAGCATCGCGGCCTGGGACTGGCACAAGGGCAGCCGCTGGCTGCCGCTGCTGCGCCCCTGGGATGCCGCTTCGCGCGACCTCTACAGTACGGCCTGCTTTCCGCTGCTGCCCTGGTCCAACCGCATCACCGAAGGCGGCTTCGCGTTCGGCGGCAAGCAGTACCCGGTCAAACCCAACCGCGCCGGCGAGCCCTACCCGATCCATGGCGACAGCTGGCTGCAAGCCTGGCGGGTCGCTTCGCATGCGCAAGACCGCATGACGCTGGAACTCGATTCCCGGCATTTCGACGGCAACCCGTACGTCTATCACGCCCGCCAGCTGTTCACGCTGCGCGACAATGCGCTGGAGATAGAACTGCGCGTGACCAATGCCGGCGACGCGGCCTTGCCCTTCGGCCTGGGACTGCATCCTTATTTTCTCTGCGACGCCAGGACGCGCCTGCAATTCCGCTCGCGCGGCGCATGGATGTCCGGCGCCGATCCCATTCCCACCGGCTTTACCCGCAAGTTGCCGCCGGGCTGGGACTACAACCGCCCGGCGGCGCTGGACGGCCCGCTGATCGACAACTGCTACGAAGGCTGGGATGGCCTGGCCATGATCGAAGACCCCGCGCGCGGCTTGCGCCTGCAAATGCACACCCAGGACCGCAGCGGCTATACCCTGTTGTACCGGCCGCCGGGGCTGGGCTACTTCTGCCTGGAACCGATCACGCACCCGATCGACGCCTTCCACATGCCGAACCGTCCCGGCCTGATCGACCTCGCGCCGGGCGAGGACATGGTGCTGCTGACCCGTTTTTCGGTGTGCGACCTGTGAGGCCCCGATGAGCAAGCCAACCGAGAACGACTGCGCCCTGATCGCGCTGGACTGGGGCACGTCTTCGCTGCGCTGCTACCGTTTCGATGCCCACGGCAGCGTGGCCGAACGCCGCGGCCATCCCTGGGGCATCATGAACCTGCCGGTGGTGGAGGGCGCCGCGGCCAATCCCGCGCTGGCCTTTCGCAGCGCGCTGGAAGCGGCCTGCGGCGACTGGATGGCGGCCGCGCCGGATGCGCCGCTGATCGCCGCCGGCATGGTGGGCAGCAAGCAGGGCTGGCGCGAAGCGCCTTACCTGACCGTGCCGCTGGCGCCCGACCGCATCGGCCGCAAGCTGCTGCGCATCGACACCGGCCTGGCGCGCCCGCTTTACATCGTGCCCGGCCTGCTGCAGGTATCGGCGCTGCCCAATGTGATGCGCGGGGAAGAAACCCAGGTCATCGGCGCGCTGCAACAATGGCGCGATGACGAGCTGCTGATCGGCCTGCCCGGCACGCATTCGAAATGGGTGCGTGTCACCCATGGCCGCATCCAGCACTTCGATACCTTCATGACCGGCGAAGTCTATGGCGCTCTGTCGGCGCACACCATCCTCGGCCGCACCATGCACAAGCCCGACGTGCCTGACGATGCCGCCTTCATGCGCGGCGCCCGGGTGGCGCAAAGCGCCGAAGGCCTGGCCGGCGTGCTCTCCAACATCTTCAGCTGCCGCACGCTCGGGCTGACCGGCGAACTGGAGCCGCAAGCGCAGCCCGACTACCTGTCAGGCCTCCTGATCGGCCACGAGATCGCCGCGCTCAAGGACATGGCCAGCCATCATCCGCAACGCATCGGCCTGATCGGCGACCCGGCCCTGTGCCGCCGCTACCGGCTGGCGCTGGAGCTGTACGGCATGGGACCGGTCAGCGAGGCCGAACAGGCCACCGAAGCCGGCCTGTGGATACTGGCGCAGCATGCCGGCCTGGTCGGCTAAAGCCCATCCGCATCAACAAGGACAACATGAACAGCCATCCCCAGCTACTCGAAGACAACCTGCGCCGCACCGGCCTGATCGCCATCCTGCGCGGCGTGCGCCACACCGAGGCCGAAGCCATCGGCGCGGCACTGTATGACAGCGGCTTTCGCATCATCGAAGTGCCGCTCAACTCCCCCGAGCCGCTGGCCAGCATCGCCGCCTTGCGCCGCAGCCTGCCGGCCGACTGCATCGTCGGCGCCGGCACCGTGCTGAAGCCGGCGCAGGTGGAACAGGTCAAGGCCGCGGGCGGCGAACTGATCGTCATGCCGCACAGCGACGGCGCGGTGATCGGCGCGGCCAAAAGCGCAGGCCTGTATTGCGCGCCGGGCGTGGCGACCGTGACCGAAGCCTTCGCCGCATTGGCCGCCGGCGCCGACGTGCTCAAGATGTTCCCGGCCGAGCAGCTCGGCCCGCAGGTGGTCAAGGCTTGGCGCGCCGTGGTGCCGCGCGAGATTGCGCTGCTGCCGGTCGGCGGCATCGCGCCGCACGGCATGGGCGCGTTCCGCGAAGCCGGCGCTTCCGGCTTCGGCCTGGGTTCGGCGCTGTACTCGCCGGGCCTGTCGGCCGACGAGGTGCGCCAGCGCGCGCAAGCCTTCACCGCCGCCTGGCAGGCGCTGGCCTGAGGCATTGCGCGCCTCGCCATTACTTCAACGACCTGGCCGCTCGGAAGCGGCCTTGGCAGATTTACCCTGAACGGACAAAGCAATGAAAATCACCAAGATCAGCACCTTCATCGTCCCGCCGCGCTGGTGCTTCCTGAAGATCGAGACCGACGAGGGCATCGTCGGCTGGGGCGAACCGGTGGTCGAAGGCCGCGCGCACAGCGTGGCGGCGACAGTCGATGAACTCGCCGACTACCTGGTCGGCAAGGATCCGCGCAATATCGAAGACCACTGGACCATCCTCTACCGCGGCGGCTTCTACCGCGGCGGCGCCATCCACATGAGCGCGCTGGCCGGAATCGACCAGGCCTTGTGGGACATCAAGGGCAAGGCGCTCGGGGTGCCGGTGCACCAATTGCTGGGCGGCGCGGTGCGCGACTCTATCCGCGTGTATTCGTGGATCGGCGGCGACCGCCCCTCGGTCACCGCCGAGGCGGCAAAGAACGCCGTGGCGCGCGGCTTTACCGCGGTCAAGATGAACGGCACCGAAGAACTGCAATTCATCGACAGCCACGACAAGATCGAACTGACGCTGGCCAACGTGCAGGCGGTGCGCGAAGCGGTCGGCCCCAACATCGGCATCGGCGTGGACTTCCACGGCCGCGTGCACAAGCCCATGGCCAAGGTGCTGGTCAAGGAGCTGGAGCCGTACAAGCTGATGTTCATCGAAGAGCCGGTCTTGTCGGAAAACGCCGAAGCGCTCGAGGAAATCGCCCACCTGACCTCGACCCCGATCGCGCTGGGCGAGCGCCTGTATTCGCGCTGGGACTTCAAGCGCATCCTGTCCGAAGGCTATGTGGACATCATCCAGCCCGACGTCTCGCACGCCGGCGGCATCACCGAAACGCGCAAGATCGCTGCCATGGCCGAAGCCTACGACGTGGCGCTGGCCCTGCACTGCCCGCTCGGCCCGATCGCCCTGGCCGCCTGCCTGCAGGTCGACGCCGGCAGCTACAACGCCTTCATCCAGGAACAGAGCCTGGGCATCCACTACAACGAAAGCAACGACCTGCTCGACTACATCAAGGACAAAGATGTGTTCGCCTACGAAGACGGCTACGTCAAGATCCCGCAAGGCCCGGGCCTGGGCATCGAGATCAACGAAGACTACGTGCGCCAGCGCGCCGAAGTCGGCCACCGCTGGCGCAACCCGATCTGGCGCCACAAGGACGGCAGCTTCGCCGAATGGTGACGCGCGTCCGGTAACCTCTCCTCGGTAGTACCTTCAAGCCCGGTTCCGACTTTGTCGGCCGGGCTTTTTTATATTGCAAATGCACCGCGTGCAAATTTCCTGCGAAAATCCCGCGAAACGGCTAGAATATACGAAACGTATACACAACATATATTCACTGCACCATGGGAATCGTCAAGATATCGGACCAGATGCACGATAACGTGCGCATCGCCAGCAGCGCCCTGAACCGCTCCATCAACGCCCAGGCCGAGCACTGGATGCTGCTGGGCATGCTCTCGGAACTGCACCCCGGGCTGGCCCACAGCGAGATCTCGCAAATGCTGGTGCACGACCAGTTGGCGCGCGAGCATGGCGGCGTGCTCTCGATACGGGAACTGGCCGATGCCGGGCGCGCCCCGGCAGGCCAGGACAAGGCAAAAGGAAAGGATGCGCCCGCGGCGCCCCGCAAGACAAGGAAAGAGTACGCATGAGAAAAGTAAAACTGCGCGGCCCCGCCGAAATCGCCCAGGCGCGCGCGGCCGGGAAACTGGCTGCCGAAGTGCTGCAAGTGGTGGCCGAACATGTGAAGGCCGGCGTCACGACCGACGAGCTGGACCGCATCTGTCACGACCATATCGTCAAGGTGCAAAAGGCCAAGCCCGCCAACATCGGCTACCACGGCTTCCCCAAGACCATCTGCAGCTCGGTCAACGAGGTGATCTGCCACGGCATCCCTTCGCGCCAGACACTGCAGGATGGCGACATCATCAACATCGACGTGACCGTGATCAAGGATGGCTGGTACGGCGACTGCAGCCGCATGTATTTCGTCGGCCAGCCGAGCGCCGCCGCCAAGAAACTGGTCGAGACCACCTATGAGGCGATGTGCGCCGGCATCATGGCGGTGCGCCCCGGCGCCACGCTGGGCGACGTCGGCCACGCGATCCAGTCGGTGGCGCAGCGCGACGGCTTCTCGGTGGTGCGCGAATATTGCGGCCACGGCATCGGCACCGTCTACCACGACGAACCGCAGGTGCTGCATTACGGCCAGCGCGGCACCGGCCTGCCGCTGAAGGAAGGCATGATCTTCACCATCGAACCGATGCTCAACGCCGGCAAACGCCATACCCGCCAGCTTGACGACGGCTGGACCGTGATCACCGCCGACGGATCGCTGTCGGCGCAGTGGGAGCATATGATCGTCGTGACTGCCAGCGGCTATGAAATCCTGACGCCGTGGCCGGATGGTTTCGGCAGCTATCCGGAGATGGCCTTGCGCACCTGAGGCGCAAGCAACTTCCGCAAAGCCGGCGTTGAAATGCCGGCTGGCGGCCCGTTTCCCTCCAAGGATACCCAAGCTTGAAGGAAGATCATGCCGCCGGCTCCTGGGCCGGCGCACCCTGCAATAACGCCGCGATTTCCGCAGCCCGGGACGGCGGCAGCGTTCCGCGCTGCACGGCCAGCGGGATGTTGCGCACGGCCAGCTCCCGGTACAGATTGGCCATCGCCAGGTCGATGCTCTCAAGCGCATCGAGATGCTTCCGGATCGTCCCGATGTCGCCGCGCGCCACGCAGCCGCCCATTCCGCGCGCCAGCCCCCCATCCATCGCCGCCGCCACGGTGCCCCGCAACAGGGGCAGCATGGCCTCCATGGCTTGTCGTTCGGTGGCGCCAAAGCGCGCCCAGAGTTCGGCGCCTTCCTTGAGCAGCGCGATCAGGAACGGGCCGACGTAATAGGCCGACGCATGGTAAAGCGGACGTACCCCGGCCGGCAGGGAAAACGGCACGCAGCCAATGGCTTGCGCCAACTGCCGCAGCGCCTCCAACAGCGGGCCTTGCGCCTCGATACCGACAGTGCATCCCGGCAGCCCCGCCAGCGCGACGTCCGGATTGGCGAACATCTGCATCGGATGAAAGCCGCCAACCCATGCCCCGGCATCCGCAGCGGCGGCCAGGGCCGCGACCTCGGTGGCCCCGGAGCAATGCACCACTGCGCAACCGGGCCGCCACCGCACACCGGCGCAAACCGGGGCGATGGCGTCGTCGCTCACGGTCAGGAACACGATGGTCGATTTGTCTGCCGCCTCCTGCGGCGTCTCCATGACTTGCGCAGCGGGGCAGCGCGCGCGAAAGTCCGCCAGGTTGGCCGCGCTGCGGCTGCTCACCGCGACGACCGGATAACCCGCGCCGGAGAATGCGCCTGCCAGGGTCTGCGCCACGCGGCCGGCGCCAACGAAACCGATGCGGGAAAGCATGCTCTTGGCGTCCATGTTTGGCTCCTGGAACAGATAACGGATGATGGGGATGAAAGACAAATATCCGGGCCAACGGCTACCGCCGCTGTGAGTCCCGTGTTGCCCGCGTTCCGGGGGAAAGCGCATTCAGGCCTGGCGACGGAGGCCGCGGGCGCTTCCTGACGAAGCGCTGTTCCATGACCTCCCGCCCCCACTGGCTGCCGGGGGTCTCTTCAACACACGAAAATCCATTCGCCTCATAGAGATGGCGTGCGGCCTGCAGGCCGGAAAACGTCCACAAGTGCGTTGCATCGAACCGGCATTCGTCGGCGTGCGCCAGGGCCGCGGCCAGCAGCTGGCGGCCGAGGCCGGCGCCGCGCGCGGTGTCGTCCAGGATGAACCAGCGCAAGTGGGCAATATTGCCGCCCAGGTCTTCGCCATCGATGGCAATCGAACCAACCATCTGTGCGCCTCGCATCGCGACCCAGATGGCATTGGAGGGATTGGCCAGGCGGTCGCAGAATTCGGCCAGCCCCTTGGCCACCACGGACTCGAAATGCTGGCCAAAACCGGCCGTGCGCGCGTAGTACAGGGCGTGCATCTGCGTGATCCTGGCGATGATGCCGGGCTGGTAGCCGCGTACGATCTTGCATGGCGGCGCGGATGGCGATCCCGCATCGTCGGCAAAGGCGCCGGCGTACAGGCGCAGGCCATCCAGCACCAGTTGGTCTTCGCCGGGCCCCAGGCGGGCCAGGGCCGTATTCACCTGGCGCCGGCCGAACGCATGGATTGCGCGCGCCCGGGCCTGGCCGGCTGCGGTCAGGTAGAGTTTCTTGGCCCGGGCGTCCGCCTCATCCACGGCCTCGACGATGTCGCCCGCCGCAATCAGCTTGTGCAGCATCCGACTGACGCTGGATTTTTCCAGGCGCAGCATGGCGCCCAGTTCGCCGGCGCTCATGCCGGGCGTGCGATCCAGTTCGATCAGGGTGTGCACGGCGGAAGGCGACAGGGAGGTGCCGGCGAAGTCGCCGCCCATGAAGCCCAGTTCGCGCACCAAGGCGCGCGATGCCGCCCGGATGCCTTCGACAATTTGAGGATTGCTGGCCACGTCGCTTCCCAATTAGTTGTACGCTGCAACTATATGCCCGGGACGCAGCCATTGCAATTCCTTTTTGCGGCGCCTCCGGTTCAGCCGCTGAGCGCGCTCCGCGCGGCGCGAATCCGGCTAATGCTGACAAAGGTCGCCACCGCCGTCGCCGCCACGGCCACCCATAAGGCCACCCGGATCGCCACCGCATCTTCGGCCGCATTCATCTGCGCATGGCCTTGCGACAGCGCCGCGGCCGTGTAGACCGACAGCACGATCCCCAGCAAGGCCGCGCCCATGCATTGGCCGAAGGTACGCATGATGGCCAGCACGCCGGAGGCATTGCCGCTGCGCTCGCGCGAGACATTGCCCAGCATTTCCCGGTTGTTGGGGCTCTGGAAGAAACCGAAGCCCATGCCGCAGACCAGCGCGCGCCAGCCGATGTCCCAGGCCTGCGCCTGGTCGGGCAGCAAGGCCAGCAGCGCCAGGCCGACGGTGAACAAGGCCAGACCGGCGGTCGACAGCAAGGCCGGCGAATGGCGGTCGGCGAGACGCCCGGCATGCGGCGCCACCAGCACGATGCCGATCGGCCACGGGGTAAACAACAAGGCCGATTCGAAGGCGCTGTAGCCATACGCATTCTGGAACAGGAACGGCAGCGCGACGAAGGCGATGCCCTGCCCCACGAACGAGGCCAGAGAGGTCAGGGCCGCCAGCGAGAACCGCACCGAGGCAAAGATATCCAGCGGCAGCAAGGGTTGCCGCGCACGCCGCTGCACCCGCACGAAGGCCACCGCCGCGACCACGCTGGCCAGCCCGAACCCGACGGCGCCCAGCAAGGGCTGGCCCGCCTGCGCGCCGTGGGCCAACTGCGCACAGGCCTCCGCCGCCAGGATCATGGCGCCCATGGCGATGGCCGACAGTACCGCGCCAGCCATATCGAAGGGTTCGCCGGTGCGCACCCGGGCGCCCGGTATCACGCGCAGCGACAACCATACCGCCGCCAGTCCCAGCGGCACATTGATGGCGAACAGCCATTGCCAGCTCAGGGCCGCCAGCAGGGTTCCGCCCAGGGCCGGCCCCACCGCCGTACTGGTGGCGATGAGCACGGCATTGAGGCCGAGGATGCGCCCCAGCAGGCGGTTGGGAAACACCGTGCGGTGGATGGCCGGTGCGATGCTCAGCATGGCCGCGCCGCCCAAGCCCTGCAGCACCCGCATGGCAATGAGCACCTCCACCGTGGGCGACAAGGCGCAGCCCAGCGACGCCAGCGTGAACACCGCCAGCCCGGCGCTGAACAAGGTCCGGAAACCGACCCGGCTGGACAACGAGGCGAAAGTGGCCAGCGTCATCGCCATGGCCAGCAGGTAACCGTTGGTCACCCAGATGGCAGAGCCCACCGTGGCCCCCAGCTCGCGGGTGATTTGCGGCAAGGCCACATTGACGATGGTGCCGTCGAACACCGCCATCGTGGTGGCCATCATCACGGCGATCATCGCCAGGCGGCGCTCGGCCCCCGGCAGCCCTTCATCGCCTGGCTGGTCTGAAAACAATTCCATGTCCGCTTGCTCCGCTCAAAGAATGATGCACAGACTATAGCGAGACGGCATGCATGGCGGAAGGCGCATGGATTGCAACTGATAACTGCACCAAACGCCATATCTTGGTGTAGTGTTTGGCGCTTGGCGGCAAACACTGCATTTATTTAGGATGGAACATATGTCCGAACCCGACCTCAACCTGCTCATCGCCCTGGATGCCTTGCTGACCGAAGAAAGCGTGGCCGGCGCCGCGCGCCGCCTGGGACTGAGCGCCTCGGCCATGAGCCGCACGCTGGCCCGGCTGCGCGCGGAAGCCGACGACCCCTTGCTGGTTCGGGCCGGACGCCGCATGGTGCTCACTCCCTGCGCCGAAGCCTTGCGCGAGCGCGCGCGCAACGTGGTGCACGAAGCGCGGTCGGTACTGCGCCCGGCCGCGCCGGAGCCGGACCTGGCGACGCTGCGGCGCACCTTCACCATCCGCGCCAACGAAGGCTTCGTCGAAGCCCTGGGCGCGCGCCTGATCGGCGCGGTCAATGCCGAAGCGCCGCTGGTGCGACTATATTTCGCGCCCAAGGTCGACAAGAGTCCCAACTATCTGAGGGAAGGAACGGCTGACCTGGAAATCGGCGTAGTCAGCGACATGGGGCCGGAAGTACGTATACAGGCGCTGTATCGCGACCACTTCGTCGGCGTGGTGCGCAGCGGCCACCCGCTGGCGAAAGGCAAGATGAGTCTGCTGCGCTACGTCAAATTCGGCCATGTCGCGGCTTCGCGGCACGGGCGCACCGACGGACCGGTCGATGCAGCCCTGGCCGCGGCCGGCGTGGAACGCCAGGTGCTGGCCATGGTGCCGAGCTTCCCGGCCGCGCTGGCCGTGGCACGCGGCTCGGACCTGGTGGCGCTGGTGCCGGCCTCCTACCTGGCCGCCGAACGCCTGGTCAACACCTTCGTCTTCGAACTGCCGGTGGCCACCGGGCAGATCACCATTTCGCAGATGTGGCATCCGCGGCTGGAGCTCGATCCCGCGCACCGGTGGTTGCGCGAGGTGGTGCGCCAGGTATGCGGCGAAGCCCGGTCGGAGCAAATTGAAGCCAGGCCGTCATCCACAGAAACCGGCTAAGTCATTGATTTCAGGCAACTCTATCTTCCATCATCTTCCCTGCGGCCAGCATTTTTCGGTGCTGGAGGGGCGAAGTCAGCAACCCCGCCTTGAAAATTCCCCCCTCCGTCCCTATACTTAGCACTCGTCACGGGAGAGTGCTAACAATCCTCCCTGGCTGATACCCCTTTTTCATGCGGTGACGTTTGCTGCATTTGGAAGAAAAACCATTGCAGCCATTGCCGCAATCAAGACCAACTTATTGAATTTTAAGGAGTTCTCATGAATCTTCGCCCTTTGCACGATCGCGTTATCGTCAAGCGCCTCGACCAGGAAACCAAGACCGCTTCCGGTATCGTTCTGCCTGATGCAGCGACCGAAAAGCCTGACCAGGGTGAAGTCCTGGCTGTTGGCAACGGCAAGATCCTGGAAGACGGCAAGGTTCGCCAACTGGCCGTGAAGGTCGGCGACCGCGTCCTGTTCGGCAAGTATTCCGGCCAGGCTGTGAAGATCGATGGCCAGGAACTGCTGGTCATGCGCGAAGAAGACCTGTTCGCCGTCGTCGAGAAGTAATTCCCGGCCCGGGCAGCCGCCAGGCTGCCGCACAGGTAGTGCAGATGCACCGGCCGCCCAGGCGGCGGCCACCACGGTGAAACGAATTCAACCGAATTTCTGGAGAATCCAACATGGCAGCAAAGCAAGTTATTTTCGGCGATGAAGCACGCGCCAAGATCGTCAACGGCGTCAACATCCTGGCTAACGCAGTCAAGGTGACCCTGGGCCCCAAGGGCCGTAACGTGGTTCTGGAGCGCAGCTTCGGCGCCCCGACCGTGACCAAGGACGGCGTTTCCGTCGCCAAGGAAATCGAACTGAAGGACAAGCTGGAAAACATGGGTGCCCAGCTGGTCAAGGAAGTCGCTTCCAAGACCTCCGACAACGCCGGTGACGGCACCACCACCGCTACCGTGCTGGCCCAGGCGATCGTTCGCGAAGGCTTCAAGTACGTTGCGGCAGGCTTCAACCCGACCGACCTCAAGCGCGGCATCGACAAGGCTGTCACCGCCATCGTCGGCGAAGTCAAGAACCTGGCCAAGCCCACCACCACCAGCAAGGAAATCGCCCAGGTCGGTTCGATCTCGGCCAACTCCGACCAGGACATCGGCGACATCATCGCCAAGGCCATGGACAAGGTCGGCAAGGAAGGCGTAATCACCGTTGAAGACGGCAAGTCGCTGGAAAACGAACTGGAAATCGTCGAAGGCATGCAATTCGACCGCGGCTACCTGTCGCCGTACTTCATCAACAACCAGGAAAAGCAAGTTGTCGCCCTGGACAACCCGTTCATCCTGCTGTTCGACAAGAAGGTTTCCAACATCCGCGACCTGCTGCCGGTGCTGGAACAAGTCGCCAAGGCTGGCCGTCCGCTGCTGATCATCGCTGAAGATGTCGAAGGCGAAGCGCTGGCAACCCTGGTGGTCAACAACATCCGCGGCATCCTGAAGACCGCCGCTGTCAAGGCTCCTGGCTTCGGCGACCGTCGCAAGGCCATGCTGGAAGACATCGCCATCCTGACCGGCGGCCAAGTGATCGCCGAAGAAGTCGGCCTGACCCTGGAAAAGGCTACCCTGGCTGAACTGGGCCAAGCCAAGCGCGTTGAAATCGGCAAGGAAAACACCACCATCATCGACGGCGCCGGCGATGCTACCGGCATCGAGGCACGCGTCAAGCAAATCCGCGCGCAAATCGAAGAAGCCACTTCCGACTACGACCGTGAAAAGCTGCAAGAGCGCGTGGCCAAGCTGGCCGGCGGTGTTGCACTGATCAAGGTTGGCGCTGCCACCGAAGTCGAAATGAAGGAAAAGAAGGCCCGCGTCGAAGATGCGCTGCACGCAACCCGCGCAGCCGTTGAAGAAGGCGTTGTGCCTGGCGGCGGCGTGGCCCTGCTGCGCGCCCGCGCCAACATCAAGAACCTGAAGGGCGACACTCCCGACCAGGAAGCCGGCATCAAGATCGTCCTGCGCGCTATCGAAGAACCGCTGCGCCAGATCGTGTTCAACGCCGGCGATGAACCTTCGGTGGTCATCAACAAGGTGCTGGAAGGCACCGGCAACTTCGGCTACAACGCGTCCAACGGCACCTACGGTGACCTGGTTGAACTGGGCGTGCTGGATCCGGCCAAGGTGACCCGTTCGGCCCTGCAGAACGCCGCTTCCGTGGCAGCCCTGATCCTGACCACCGACGCACTGGTGGCAGAAGTGGCTGAAGACAAGCCGGCCGGCATGCCTGGCGGCATGGGTGGTATGGGCGGCATGGGCGGTATGGACGGCATGATGTAATTGCCGTCGGCCCGCTGGCCGTCGCCCCGTGCGGCGGCCGACGACCGAAAAAAATCCCCGCAGCGGCAACGCTGCGGGGATTTTTGTTTTCAACGGCCCGGCTGACTCTGTTCTAATGCCGGCGCGCTTCCAGCCATTCAAAGACCAGCATCCCGGCCAGCATGGCCAGCACGAAGGCGATCGCCTTGCCCTCCCCCATGCCCAGCGCCACCAATGCCGGCCCCGGACAAAAACCGGCCACGCCCCAGCCGATGCCGAACAGCGCGCTGCCCGCCGGCAGGCGCGGCGTGATGCCGGCAGCCGCAGGCAGTTGCATGGGCAAGCCCAGCCAGGACGACTTGCGCCGGCGCGCCGCGGCGAAGGCGAACACGCCCACGCCGATGGCGCCGATCATGACGAAAGCCAGCGAGGGATCCCAGTGGCCGGCGAGATCGAGGAAGCCCAGCACCTTGGCCGGATCGGCCATGCCGGACAACATCAGGCCGAGCCCGAACAGCAAACCGCTGGCGAAGCAAACGAGGATGGCAGGCGCACGCATGTCAGCCTCCCAGGACATGCCGTAGCACGAACACGGTGACGAACCCCGCCGCCATGAAAGTCGCCGTGGCCGCGATGGAGCGCAGCGCCCCGCGCGATATCCCGCACACGCCATGGCCGCTGGTGCAACCGCCGGCATAGCGCGTGCCCAGTCCGACCATGAATCCGGCCGCGATCACCGCCGGCCAGCCGGCATCGATATGCAACGGCGCCTGCCAGCCCAGGGCCGCTGCCGCCAGCGGCGCGGCCACCAGTCCGGCGATGAAGGCCGCGCGCCATGAGCGTTCGCCGGCCCCCGCCCGCAACCAGCCGCCGAGAATGCCGCTGATGCCGGCGATGCGGCCGTTGAGCAGGATCAAGGCCGCCGCTGCCAGGCCGATGGCGATGCCGCCGGCCAGCGAGAATGCCGGCGTGAAATGCGCCCAGTCGATATGCATGGGAAGTCCCCGGAGTTGGATCAGACTGACATTATAGGAAGCCGCACAAGCCGTGGCCCAAAACGCAAAAAGCCCGCGTCCCAAAAGGAACGCGGGCCGTGCAGGCCATCCGCCGGGGAAAGCTTGGGGCGCTGCGGGCACTGCGGATACTACAGGGAGTCGTCGACGGCGCCGCATCCGCTTGCAGCGGTGGAGGCGGCGCCGTGGCTGGCTCATCTCGCGCTCATGCGCGCATCATCAGAAGTTGTGGATGATGCCGGCGTTGAACGCGTTCTGGCTGCTGTCCGAACCAGGAGCCTGGCCGTTGGTCACGCCCGGGCTGTAGGTGTCGGAAGCGCGCAGGTTGCGGTAGATCGCGTACAGGCTGGTGCGCTTGGAGAGTGCGTACTTGGCGCCCAGGTTCAACTGGATCAGGCGGCCGTTGGACGCATTGACGAAGTCGGCGCGGGTGTACTGCACGCTGCCCAGCAGCGACAGCGCAGGGCTCAGGCCGTAGTTGACGCCGACGTCGAAGATGTCGTTCTTCTCGTTGTTGACGCCGCCCACCAGGTATTGGCCGGTGGAATCAGCCGTATAGCTGGCGGCCGACGCTGCGGAGAACGAGGAAGCCGAACCGCCGGTGGCCAGCGGCAGCTTCACGCGCGACCACGAACCGTATACCTTGGCCGGGCCGAACTGGTAGGAAGTGGCCAGGGTCCAGGTCTTCAGGCAAGTGTCGCCCGAGGAACCGGCGCCGTTGGTGCATGTGGTGGCGTTGCTGGAGTTGACGTCGCTGGAGGCCACGGTGCCGGCCTTCTTGGCCTGGAAGTACGACACGCCGACATTGAACGGGCCGTTGGAGTAGGCGCCGCCGATGCCGAAGGACTGGCCGGAGGTGTTCTCGCCGGCCTGCTCGCCGAAGCCGTAGATCAGGCTGCCGTAGAAGCCGTTGACGTTGGGGGTGTTATAGCGGATCGAGTTGTTGACGCGTTCGCCGTTGGTGCGGTCCAGGTCGCGTGCGTGGACCTGGCTGACCATGCCGCCGAAGTCGTTGACCGAGGTGAAGGCGGCGATGTCGTCGGTGAAGTCCTTCTGGCGGCCCAGCAGCACGGCGCCGAAGTTGCCCGACAGACCGACGGTGGCGGTGCGGCCGAACAGGGTGTTACCTTGGGCGGCGGCGCCGTTATCCAGCGTGAAGCCGTTTTCCAGGTTGAACAGCGCCTTCAAGCCGCCGCCCAGGTCTTCGCTGCCCTTGAAGCCGATGCGCGAACCCTTGATCGCACCGGAGTCGATGCCGGTGCGGTTGCCGTTGCCGGTACCGGTGGTTGCCACCTTGCTGTTGTACGACAGGCTGGCGTCGATGATGCCGTAGATGGTGACCGAGCTTTGCGCATGTGCGGCACCGGCGAAGGCGCCCAGCATTGCCAGTGCCAAGAGGGACTTTTTCATAGGAACTCCAAAAGTTGTTGAATTGCTATTTGATTATTGGTGGTTCCGCTACCTGTCCAGACAGGGAAGACACCCAGGCTTCCAGAAAGAAACATCAAGAAGACTTAATTTATTTAATCAAAATTTATTTCCACAAACAATTTAACTTTTTATTTTTCTTGTTTTTTGTATTGTTAATGTCTCTTTATTGCAACTATAAAGCAACATGACAATGCAAACAAAAAATGCCGACTCGCGATTCATTCGGCAGGATGAAACCAAGAAACGATGCAAATAAACAACATCTTATTTCTCGTTCCCGCACAGAACGCGGTCGGCAAAAACCTGCGGCACACGGCAGGCGCAAGGAAAACGCCAACCGTCCCGCAGGAGGACAAGCCTGGAGAATGGGCCTCTCTCACATGAACACCCGGCCCCGGCCAGCGCACGCAGTCGATACTGCGCACGGCCGCTCCAGCCCGTCGCAAAGCACCCGTATCAGCGGTTCAGTAGTGGAACCGGCACTGGTGCACGACGATACGGTCGCGCAGGCGCTCGAATACCAGACGATGCTCGGATGACAGGCGCACCGAGTTCAGCCCCGGCAAGCGCAACGGCAAGACCGCCACCTGCTGCGCCGGCAGATTGGCGCCATCGCGCAGGCTGCGCAGCAAGCGGGTGATGCGCCGCGCCAATTCGCTGTCCTGGCGGCGCCAGAAGGCGAAGTCTTCCTGTGCCAATGGGGTCATCAGCAGTTTCATTCGACCTCCGGCTCGGACAGCAAGTCGGCGCGCAACTGCTGCAGGCTGCGCAGCAGGCGGTCGGAATTGATATCGGTGGCGAACAGGTGGGCCGTGTCCTGCATGGCCCGCCAGACCGATTCCTTGACGATGACCAGGTTCTCGCCGCTGTCGCGGGTGATGACGACTTCATCGATATCGGCCAGCTCGATGAGCTCGGAAAGCCGGCTGGCCAGTTGCTTGGCGCTGAAGGAATACATGGGATCCTCTTGTTGCAATGAACGTCAAGCGCACAGGCGGCGCGCGCAATGCGCGCTCTCGCGCCGCCCGGAGCGATCCATCAATAGCCGCGGTAGAGGCCCTGCGGATCGGGATGCTTCTGGTATTCGACCAGTTCGGCCTGCACTTGCGCGCGGCTCTTGGTGGAGACGAATGCCGGCAGCTTCGGGTAGTCGGCGTCGCCGACCGTGACCAGGCCCTGGGCATTGGCCACTTTCAATTCTTCGATCACTTGCGCACGGGTCTTGGTGGAAACGAAAGCGGGCAGCCTGGGGTAGTCGTAGTCGCTCACGGTCAGGGTGCCATCGGCACGGGCCTGCTTGAGTTCTTCGATAACCTGGGCGCGGGTCTTGCCTTGCACGTTCTGGGCTTGGACCGAAACGTTTTGCGCCAGCACGGCGCCGCTTGTGGCGGCCAGTGCGAGGGCGATGAGGAGATGACGGGTATTCATGATGTGCTTTCTTACTTTCTTTCAGACGGCTTGATGCAAATTTGGTCTTGTTCTGCGCCTCGCTGCATTTGCATGAATCGGCATAAGGCGCCGGTAGCGCCGGAAGAATCTGGCTGCCTTCCGGGCCGCACATGCACTTTAATCTTTACCAAAACATTGAAAAATGCCGTCGTCTGCAAGTGATAATTTCAAGAAAAGAAATAATTAAGGTATTGACGCACCTGGCTCGCGTTTGGGGAGGGCCGGAGCCGGTGGAGATGGGGAAGCCTGAAAAGAAGCAAGCAATCCAGTCAATGGACGAGAAGGCGGAACGAGGCCGCAAAGACCGGTACGGCGAGGGCAATCGCCGGCATCGTCGCCCCCCGCATCATTGACGGGATGCAATCTCGCCGCATGGAAAAATGCCCTCCCCCGGCGTTGCCCGGTGCCGCGCAAACCCATGCGCGGCCTGCTCTTTGGGGGGCGTCGTAAGACGCCTGGGTTATATGCATAAGCGAAAATTTATTTTCCCCTTATAACCCCGCCGCCTTAAAATAGCGGCTTCTTATAAAAATATCGATGGCAGTGGAGACTTGTGGTTTTGTCCCCGCCTGCGGCGTCTTCCTGAACAGCGAAGGCTCCCATGGCGGCGGGTCGGAAGCACGGGCCCGCTGCCATTTCTATTCCCATCATGATCGAAATCCAAGCTGTTACCCAGCGCTTTGGCAGTGTCGAGGCGGTGCGCAATGTCGATCTGTCGATCCGCAAGGGCGAAGTCTTCGGCATCATCGGCCGCAGCGGCGCCGGCAAAAGCACCCTGGTGCGCACCCTGAACCTGCTCAACCGCCCCACTTCCGGCCGCATCCTGCTCGACGGCCAAGACCTGACCGCCCTCTCCGCGCAACAATTGCGCGAGGCGCGCCGCGGCATCGGCATGATCTTCCAGCACTTCAACCTGCTTTCTTCGCGCACGGTGTACGACAACATCGCGCTGCCGCTGGAGCTGGCCGGCAAATCCAAGGCCGAGATCGCGCAGAAGGTCGAGCCGCTGCTGGAACTGGTCGGCCTGTCGGCGCTGAAGGACCGCTATCCGGCGCAGATCTCGGGCGGCCAGAAACAGCGCGTGGGCATCGCCCGCGCCCTGGCCAACGATCCCAAGGTGTTGCTGTCGGACGAAGCCACGTCGGCGCTGGACCCGGAAACCACCCGTTCGATCCTGGAGCTGCTGCGCAAGATCAACCAGGAACTGGGCCTGACCATCGTGCTGATCACCCACCAGATGGAAGTGATCAAGGTCATCTGCGACCGCGTGGCGGTGATGGAAGCCGGCCAGGTGATCGAACAGGGCGAGGTGCTGGATGTATTCCGCCAGCCCAAGCATGAAGTCACACGCGCCCTGATCGGCGACGTGATCGCCCATGAGCTGCCCAAGGGCGTGGTGGAGCGCCTGCGCGCGCGCCTGGCCAAGGCCGAAGCGGAAAATGACGCCACCAAGGGCACCGACCACCTGTTCCGCTTCGCCTTCACCGGTTCGGGCGTGGACCAGCCTCACCTGTCGGAAGCGGTGCGCCGCTACAGCCTGGACTTCAACATCCTGCACGGCCAGATCGACGAGATCCAGGGCCAGGCCTTCGGCTCGCTGGCGATCCTCGCCAACGGCACCCAGGAAAACATCAACAATGCAATGCAATACCTGCGCTCGCAGGGCGTCGTCGTGGAGGAGCTGAACCATGTCATCTGAATTGATCGATCTGTTTATCAGCTCCTTCGGCGAAACCCTGATGATGGTCGGCATCTCGGGCGTGCTGGGTTCGGTGCTGGGCGTGCCGCTGGGCATCGCCCTGCACCTGACCGACCGCAACGGCATCCTGCCCAACGCGGCCTTCAACCGCATCGCCGGCCTCCTGGTCAACGCGGTGCGTTCGACGCCTTTCATCATTTTGCTGGTGGCGGTGATCCCGTTCACGCGCTTTTTCGTCGGCACCTCGATCGGCACCGCCGCGGCCATCGTGCCGCTGACGATTGCCGCCGCGCCCTTCATCGCGCGCCTGGTCGAGTCGGCCCTGCGCGAAGTCGACCGCGGCCTGGTGGAAGCGGCCCAAGCCATGGGTGCGACCACCGGGCAAATCATTTACAAGGTATTGGTGCCCGAGGCGTTTGCTGGTATCGTCGCCGGTCTCACGATCACCTTCGTCAGCCTGGTCGGCTATTCGGCCATGGCCGGCGCGATCGGCGGCGGCGGCCTGGGCGACCTGGGCATCCGCTACGGCTACCAGCGCTTCCTGCCGGAAGTGATGGTGGCGGTGGTGCTGATCCTGATCGTTTTCGTGCAGCTGGTGCAGTCCCTGGGAGACCTGCTGGTGCGCAAGCTGAGCCATCGCTAAACCACAGCGCGCAGTATGGAAGACAAACCGCAGCTACCCGCTGCGATCATTAAAAAAGCTTGAAAGGAAAGTCATGAACCGTCGTCAGTTGATTCAATTCGTCGCAGGCCTGGGTATCGCTGCCAGCCTGATCTCCGCGCCCGTGCTGGCGCAGGACAAGCCGATCAAGATCGGCGTGACCGCCGGCCCGCACGCCGAGATCATGGAACAGGTCAAGAAGCTGGCCGAGAAGGATGGCCTGAAGCTGCAGATCATCGAATTCACCGACTACATCCAGCCCAATGCGGCGCTGGCCGGCGGCGACCTGGATGCCAACTCCTACCAGCACCAGCCCTACCTGGACGCCCAGATCAAGGATCGCGGCTACAAGTTCGTGAGCGTGGGCACCACCATCACCTTCCCGATGGGCGTGTACTCCAAGAAGATCAAGTCGCTGGATGAACTCAAGCAAGGCGCCCGCGTCGGCGTGCCCAACGACCCGACCAACGGCGGCCGCGCGCTGCTGGTGCTGCAAGCCAAGGGCGTGATCAAGCTCAAGGCCGACGCCGGCCTGAAGGCAACCCCGCTGGACATCGTCGAGAACCCGAAGAAGGTCAAGATCATCGAACTGGACGCCGCCCAGCTGCCGCGCTCGCTGGATGACTTCGACGCCGCCGTGATCAACGGCAACTTCGCCGAATCGGCCGGCCTGTCGCCGACCAAGGACGCCATCGCCGTGGAAGCCTCGACCGGCCCCTACGCCAACGTGCTGGCCATCCGCACCGCCGACAAGGACAAGCCCTGGGTCTCCAAGCTGGTCAAGGCTTACCACAGCCCGGAAGTGAAGAAGTTCGTGCTGGAAAAGTACAAGGGTTCGGTGATCACCTCGTGGTAATCAGTCACCAGGTAATCGGGTAATCGCTTAAAGCGTCCGGCGCTGCCGGACGCCCATGAAAAAAAGCCACCAAGGTGGCTTTTTTTCATGGGGCGACGCTCAGGCCTGATCTAATCGCGGCTGCCGCGAGGATCCGGCGCGTTGCGCCAGTCGTATTCTTCCTCTTCATCCTCGTCGTCTTCCGACAGCGCATCGGGATTGTCGGTGGGCTGGTAGCTGGCCAGCAGTTCGGCGCGCGAGGCCGGCGTTTCCAGCGAGATGCGGCCGAGCGCGCCGCTGCGGTAGTCCTGCAGGAAGGTATGCGCGGCCTTTTCGAAATCGTAGTCGCCGCCCTTGAGGCGGAAACCGCGCTTGGCCGCCACCCCCTCGATCACCGCCACGCCATCCATGCCCTCGGTCTGGAAGCCGTAGCGCGCCTTGAGCAGTTGCGCATAGCGCTGCAGCAGCAGGTCGGCCAGGAAGGTCGCGACCTCTTCCTCGATCAGCGCGTTGCTGCCCACCGCATGGCTGGCGGCCAGCATCAGGCCGTCGCTGGGGTGTTCGATCTTGGGCCACAGCATGCCGGGGGTATCGATCAGCACCATGTTGTTGCCCAGGTAGAGGCGCTGCTGGGTCTTGGTCACGGCCGGCTCGTCGCCCACCGCGGCCACGCGCTTTTTCAGCAGCGCGTTCATCAGCGTGGACTTGCCGACGTTGGGGATGCCCATGATCATCATGCGCAGCGGCTTGAGCACGGTGCCGCGGTGCGGCGCCACCTGCAGCGCCAGCTTGGGCACACGCGCCACGTCGGACGGCTTCTTGCACGACAGCGCCACCGCGGTGACGCCCTTCTGGCTGTTGTAGTGGTTGATCCAGGCCTGGGTCGCGGCCGGGTCGGCCATGTCGGTCTTGTTGAGGATCTTCAGGCAGGGCCGCTGGCGGGCGTTGCGCAGCTGCTCGATCATCGGGTTGCAGCTGGCCTGGGGCAAGCGGGCATCGACCACTTCGATGACCAGGTCGACCTTCTCCATTGCCTCGGCCGCCTTCTTGCGGGCGGCGTTCATGTGGCCAGGGAACCATTGGATGGACATGCGGATTCTTCTTTCTTGCACTTGAGTGATAAGCCGCTATTTTACGGCTTGCGCGCACCCAGCCCCCAAAAAAGAACCCGCCGCGCAACAGATGCGGGCGGGTTTCCCGGCAAACGCGGCGTTCAGGCGCCGCGTGCGGCCAATTCCTTTCCGACAACCCCGACAAAGCGCCAGACCAGCCACAGCGCCAGCGCGTAAGCCGCCGCCATCATGCCGAAGGCCAGCGGATTGCGTACGCCCCAGCCGTCGAAGGTATGCAGCACCGCCCCCATCACCGCCACGCCGACCAGCGCGCCGATCTGGCGGTTGGCGTTGAGCGCGGCGGCGGCGCTGTTGGCGTGCGCGCGTCCGGCCACCTGCATCACCACCGCGGTCATGGCCGGGATGGCGGTGCTTACCCCCAGGTTTGCGGCCGCGCAAACCAGCGCCAGCAGCCAGTACGGCGTGGCTGGCGTGAGCCCCATGGCCAGCGCGGTAAAGACGGCGCCCGCCGACAACCCCAGCAGCAGCGGCACGCGCGGCCCCCAGTGCGCCGACATGCGGCCGGAAGTGAGGTTGCCGATGAAGATCACCGCCATCATCGGCACCAGTTGCAAACCGGTCTGCAACGCATCGGCGCCGCGTCCCTGCTGCAGGAACAGCGCCAAATAAAACAGGTTGCCGTAGACGCTGAAGTTGATCAGGAAGCCGATGCCGTTGGCGGCGGCGAACTGCGGCGTGGCGAACAGGGCCTTGGGCAGCAGCGGCGCGATGCCGCGCAGCTCATGCCGCACCAGCGCGACGGCCGCCAGCAGCGTGAGCGCCATGCCGGCGATGATGCGCGCCGAACCCCAGCCGTACACCGGCCCCTGGATCAGCACGAAGGACACGCCGGCCAGCATCGCCACGCCCACCACATGGCTGTAGAGGTTCAGCGCGCGCTCATGGCGCGGCGCCTGCGGGATCAGCGAACGCGCCATCAGCAGGCCGACGATGCCCACCGGCACGTTGATCAGGAACACGCTGCGCCAGCCCAGCCAGTGGATCAATACCCCGCCCAGGAGCGGGCCGACCGCGGCCGACAGGCCCACGGTGGCCGACCACACGCCCAGCATGCGGGCACGCACCCGGTCGTCCTCGTAGACGTGGCTCAACAGGCTCAGCGAACTGGGCATGAAGAACGCCGCCCCCAAACCCTGCAGCAGGCGCGCCGCCACCAGGAACGGGCCGTTGGGCGCGGCGCCGCACAGCAGCGACGCCGCCACGAACAGGAACAGGCCGGTCAGGTAGAGCCGCTTGGCGCCGAAACGGTCGGCCAGCGCGCCGCCCACCATCAGCATGGCGGCGAAGGTGAGCGTGTAGCCGTCGACGATCCACACCAGCGTGGACAATGGCGCGGCCAGGTTCTCCGAGATATTGGACAGGCCGACGTTGACCACGGTCACATCCAGCATGGCCATGACAAAGCCGATGGCCAGCGCCACCAGCGGCAGCATGCCGGCGCGGGGGGCGGGAACGACAGGAACGGCAGCGACGGCCGGGTTGGAACATTGCACGGATGACATCAGATTCTTTCGGCGATAGCGCGACATGCGCGCGATCAACGGATTGTAGGCTTCCGTCATGATGCAATAAATAGGTATAAGATCGGCACTCTGATGCAAATTTGCATGATGAACACATGGAAGGACCACATGATGGCAGCGATGGATTGGGACAATGCGCGGGTATTCCTGGCGCTTTACCGCAAGGGCACCTTGCGCGCGGCAGCCGAGCAGCTGGAGATCGACCAGGCCACGGTGGGCCGGCGCCTGGCGGCGATGGAAAAATCGCTGGCCGCGCGCCTGTTCCTGCGCACCCCCTCGGGCTACGTTCCCACGCCTGCCGGCGAACTGGCGGCCGGCGCGGCCGAGCGCATGGAGCAAGGGGCCGAGCAGCTGTTGCGCCAGATGCAAGGCATCGATGAGCGCTTGTGCGGCGTGGTGCGCCTGGCCGCCACCGACAGCGCCGCGCGCCACTTCCTGATACCGGCCCTGCACCAGCTGCGCGAGACGCATCCGAATATCCGCGTGGTGCTCTCCACCTCGACCCAGATCACCAACCTGACCAAGCGCGAAGCCGACATCGCGGTACGCACCGTTCGCCCCGACAGCCCCGACCTGATCGCGCGCCACTTGAAGCGCCTATACACCGGCATCTATGCCTCCAAGGCGTATGTGAAAAAGCGCGGCCTGCCGGAACCCGGCACCGCGCTCAAGGGGCACGACGTGGTGGCCTACCAGCGCACGCTGGCGCCGCACATGGCCGACCAGGTCTGCGGCGAATCCAGTGCCAATGCCAACATTGCGATAGAAGTGAGCAATGGCCTGATGCTGGCCGAATGCGTCGCGGCCGGCATGGGATTGGGCGAACTGCCCGACCATGTCGGCGACTCCATGCCCGGACTGGTGCGCATCTGGCCCGAGCGCAACGAGCCGTACGACATGTGGCTGGTGCTGCACAGCGACCTCAACCGCACC
Source organism: Herbaspirillum sp. SJZ099 (assembly GCF_007828355.1). Lineage (NCBI taxonomy): Bacteria > Pseudomonadati > Pseudomonadota > Betaproteobacteria > Burkholderiales > Oxalobacteraceae > Herbaspirillum > Herbaspirillum sp. SJZ099. The sequence continues at coordinate 143,779 of NZ_VIUO01000005.1, forward strand.
GCACGGGTGCGGGCGGTGGCCGATACGATCATCGCGGCTTATGAAGCGGCTTGAGGCGGCTTGAGGCGGCTTGAGCCGGTTCAGTCCAGATCGGCCAGCACCTTCAGGTGGGCCACCACGCTGCGCCCCAGCGCCGACAGGTTGTAGCCGCCTTCCAGGCAGCTGACGATGCGGCCCTGCGCATGCTCCTTGGCGACCTGCATGATCTGCCGCGTCATCCACGCGTAATCCGCCTCCACCAGCCCCATCTGGCCCATGTCGTCCTCGCGGTGGGCGTCGAAACCGGCCGAGATGAAGATCATCTGCGGGCGATGCGCGTGCAGCGCCGGCAGCCATTTGTCGGTCACCAGCTGGCGCACCGCGTTGCCGTCGGTATAGGCCGGCACCGGCACGTTGACGATATGCGGCTCGGCCGGACCGCCTCCCGAGAACGGGTAGAAAGGATGCTGGAAGAAGCTCACCATCAGCACGCGGGCATCGTGCGCGAAGGCGTCCTCGGTGCCATTGCCGTGGTGCACGTCGAAATCCACCACCGCCACCCGCTCCAGCCCATGCACATCCAGCGCATGGCGCGCGGCGATGGCCACGTTGTTGAACAGGCAAAAACCCATGGCCTGGTCGGGCGTGGCATGGTGGCCAGGCGGGCGCACCGAGCAAAAGGCGTTATCCAGTTCGCCGGCCAGCACCGCGTCGGTCGCCGCCAGCGCCGCGCCGGCCGCGCGCAATGCCGCTTGCCAGCTGTGGCGGTTGAGCAGCGTGTCGCCGTCGAGGGAGTAATACGGCTCGCCCGACAATGCCAGCGCATGGCTGTGCTCGCGGATGCGGTCGACGGCGGCGGCGCTGTGGATGCGTTCGAGTTCGGCCGGGTCGGCCAATGGCGCGTCGCGGCGGTCGAGGAACTGGTCGATGCGGCTGGCGATCAGTTGGTCCTCGATGGCCTGCAGGCGGGCCGGCGTCTCGGGGTGCCAGTCTCCCATTTCATGGCGCTGGCAATCGGCGTGCGTATAGAAGGCGGTAGTCATTGTTGCTCTTGTATCCGGCAGGCAAGCCCAAGATAGCGGCTGGCCCGAACATGTCTCATGCGGCTAGTGTACATCGCGCTGCGCGGCGGCGGCTGGCCGGCCACGCACCAGTCCGGGGCGCGAGGCCCGATGCGGTATACTTCCAGGCTTGTTTCGCCCCTCCTTCCAGACTGCCGCCTCATGCCGATCACATCGCTTCGCCGCTTGCCCGTCCTGACCTCCGCCCTGCTGTTTTCCGCCTTGTGTGCCTTGCCGCCGGCCCTGCATGCCCAGTCCGCGACGCCGCCGGCCAAGCCCCAGAACAAAAGCAAGCCGGCCAAGGACAAGCAGCACGCCAAGCCAGGCGAGCGCAAGACGGCCCCCAAGGCCCAGCAGGCCAGGAAGGCCCCGGTGAAAAAAAAGGCCCTGCCGGAAGAACAGGGCGAGTTCGTCAATTTCAATGAGTGGAAGGACGTCAGGCGCTTCATCGATGAGATGGTCGAGCGCAACGGCTTCGACCGCGCCGAACTCAACAAGCTGCTGGCGCAGACGCGCTACCTCGACACCGCGATCCAGCTGATCAAGCCGGCGCCCAGCAACAAACCCAAGAACTGGGCGGCTTACCGCGCGCGCTTCATCGACCCGGTGCGCATCAACGCCGGCGTCGAGTTCTGGAACACCCATGGCGTCGCCCTGGCGCGCGCCGAGGCGCAGTACGGCGTGCCGATGGAAATCATCGTCGGCATCATCGGCGTGGAAACCGTCTACGGCCGCAACACCGGCAACTTCCGCGTAATGGATGCGATCACAACGCTGGCCTTCGACTATCCGAACACGCCCAACCGCGATGCCCGCATGGCCTTCTTCCGCGGCGAGCTGGAAAACACCCTGCTGCTGGCGCGCGACGCCCACATCGACCCGCTGTCGCTGCGCGGCTCCTACGCCGGCGCCATCGGCTGGCCCCAGTTCATGCCGGGCAGCATCCGCGAATATGCGGTCGATTTCGACGGCGACGGCAAGATCGACCTGCGCAATTCGCCGGTGGACGCCATCGGCAGCGTGGCGCACTACCTCGCCGTGCATGGCTGGCAGCGCGGCGAGCCGGTGGCGTTCCCGGCCACGGTGTCGTCCGACAACCGCCAGTGGGAAGGCCTGCTGAACCAGGGCCTGGAAGCCAAATACACCGAAGAGCAACTGCAAGCCGCCGGCGCGACCGTGAGCGCCCCCACGCTGCCGGCCGGCATGCGCTTCGGCCTGGTCGACCTGCAAAACGGCACCGGCCCGACCGAGTACTGGCTGGCGACCAATAACTTCTTCGCCATCACGCATTACAATCGCAGCTACTTCTACGCGATGTCGGTGGCCGAACTGGGTCGCGCCGTCGCCGCCGCGCGCAACCGCTGATCCGAATCCAGATCCGATAACAAACGGCGCCGGGCAACGTCCCCGGCGCTTCATGACCTCAGTAAAGATGAAACGTATTGCTCCTCTGGCCTCGACGCTGATGCTGACGCTGGCCGGCACTTCCCTTGGCATCTCCAGCGCCGCCCGCGCCGCCGACGGCCGCGATGAATCCGGCGACAGCCTGCCGACGGTGAACGTCACCGCCAGCGGCGCCGGCAAATCGGAAACGCGCGCCCGCTCGGCGGCCGTCGCCGGCTTCGACGACGCGCCGCTGCTCGACACCCCGGCCTCGGTATCGGTGGTCACCGGCCAGCAGATGCGCGACCAGCAGTCGCACCTGCTGTCGGACGTCATCAAGAACGATGCGTCGATCGGCGAGAACTATGCGCCGGTGGGCTATTACGAAAACTTCAGCGTGCGCGGCTTTACGCTCGATCCGGCCAGCGCCTATCGCATCGATGGCCTGACCGTGGCCGGCGAACAGACCATCGCGCTGGAGAATAAGGAGCGCGTGGAATTCCTGAAGGGCGTGGCCGGCCTGCAGGCCGGCGTGGTCGCCGCCGGCGGGCTGGTGAACTATGTCACCAAGCGCCCTGCCGACGTGCGCTCGGTGATGCTGGGCACCGACTCCAACGGTTCGCGCTACCTCGCCACCGACCTTGGCGCCCTGTTCGGCGCGCAAAAGCAGTTCGGCTTGCGCATCAATGCCGCGCACGAAGACATCCATTCGTATGTCGACCACGCCGACGGCTGGCGCGACTTCGCTTCGCTGGCGGCCTCCTGGGCCATCAGCGCCAGGACGCTGCTGCAGTTCAATGCCGAATACCAGCAAAAGTCGCAGCGCTCGGTGGCCGGCTACCAGTTGCTGGGCGGCGCTACGATCCCGTCCGGCGTGTCGCCCTCGACCATGCTCACGCCGCAATCCTGGGCGCAGCCGGTGCGCGATACCTCGCTGAACTACAACCTGCGCCTGGACACCGAATTCAACAGCGACTGGCGCGGCTACATCACGGCCGGCCGCAGCCGCGCGGTGATCGACGATTACCTGGCGTTCCCTTACGGCAGCGGCGCTTCGCCGTATTTCACGGCCAACGGCGATTTCGATGTGTACGACTATCGCAGCCCTGACGACACACGCCGCAACGATGAAGTGCAGGCCGCCGTCACCGGCAAATTCTCCACCGGCTTCCTGCGCCACGAGCTGACCGTGGGCGCGGCCATGTCGCGCCGCGTGGTGGACAAGTCCGACGGCATCAGCAGTTGGGTCGGCAGCGGCAACATCTATACCGGCACGCCCGCTCTGCCGGCCTCGACCGATACGCCGGCCCCGGCCTACCGCAACCTGGACAGCCGCCAGAAGGCCTTGTTCTTCAGCGACCGCCTGCAGTTCTCGGAACGCTGGCAAGCCATCGCCGGCGGCCGCCAGGTGTGGCTCAACGAAGATGCGTTCAACAGCGACGGCAGCATCTCCCGCCATACCGGCCGCAATATCTTCCTGCCGCAACTGGCGCTGATCTTCAAGCCGATGCACGACATGTCGATCTACGGCAGCTATGCAGAGACGCTGTCGCTGGGTACCTCGGCGCCGTTCTGGGTCAGCAATTACCCAACCACGCTGCCGCCCTCGGTGGCGCGCCAACTGGAAGCCGGCGTCAAATACGACGTCTCGCCCGACCTGAACCTGACTGCCGCAGTGTTCCGCATCCGCAAGGCCTACGAATATCAACAACCCGACAATAGCCCCTTCGGCTTCACCTACGTCCAGCAAGGCCAGCAAACCAACACCGGCATCGAACTCGGCGCCAGCGGCAAGCTCACGCCGCGCCTGCAGGTCGGCGCCAGCATGGCCGTCACCCGCGCGCGCGCCAGCGATACCGGCACCGCCGCCTACGATGGCCAGCAGGCGGTCAACGTGCCGCGCCTGCGCAGCGCGGTCTACGCCGACTATGCGGTGCCCGGCGCGGAGGGCCTGAATGTGATGGGCAGCTGGCTTTACAGCGGCAGCAAGCCGGCCACCCGCGACGGCAGCGTAAGCCTGCCGGCCGTGCACGTGTTCAACGCCGGCCTGCGCTACAAGCTGCGCCTGGCCGGACATGAGACCACGCTGCGCCTGAACGTCGACAACCTCTTCGACAAGCGCTACTGGAAGGATGCCGGCCAATACCTGGGCGACAGCTACCTGCACCTGGGCGCGCCGCGCACCGCGCGCCTGTCGCTGCAATACGATTTCTGAACATCATGGACGCGGCTTCCCACCACCTCACGCGCGTCATCAGCCACGGCATGAATGCCGAGACGGTGATTTCCGACTGGCCCGCGCTGACCTCGGCCGAGGTCGCGCGCGTGTTGCGGCATTATCCGCAGGCCGGCACGCCGCAGCGCCTGGAGTGGCACAGCCCGCGCCCGTTCTCGGCGGCCTGCGTCATGCATACCGATGCCGGCGAGATTTTTATCAAGCGCCATCATGTACGCGTGCGCGACATCGCCGCGCTGGCCGAGGAGCACCGTTTCGTGGCGCACCTGCACGCCAACGGCCTGCCGGTCAGCACCGCGCTGCGGACGGTGGACGGCGCCAGCGCGCTGGCCGACGAGCATTGGACCTATGAAGTGTTCTGGCTGGCGCCGGGCGTGGACCTGTACCGCGACGCCATGTCATGGACGCCGTTCTCCAGCCGTACCCATGCGTTTTCGGCCGGCGCCATGCTGGCGCGGCTGCACCAGGCCTCGCAAGGTTACGATGCGCCGGCGCGCGCCGCGCGGCCGCTGATTTCCAGCTTCACGATTTTCTCGCAGGAAGATCCGGTGCGCCCGCTGCAGGCCTACATCGAGCAACGCCCGGCGATCGCCGACTACCTGCATGACCGGCCCTGGCGCGGTGAAGTGGCACAGCACCTGCTGCCGTTCCATGCCCGCCTGAAACCCTACCTGGATGAGATGACGCCGCTGTGGACGCACAACGACTGGCATGCATCGAACCTGCTGTGGAGCGACGGCAGCGCACTGGCGCAGGCGCAGACGGTGCTGGACTTCGGGCTGTCGGACCGCACCTGCGCGCTGCACGACGTGGCCACCGCGATCGAACGCAACATCGTCGAATGGCTGGCGATCCCGCACCGGCCCGACCAGTTGATCCACCTCGACCTGCTCGATGCGCTATTGGACGGCTATGCCTCGCAGCTGCCGCTGACGGCGCGCCAGACGCGCGCGCTGGCGGCGCTGTTGCCGCTAGTGCATGCCGAGTTCGCGCTGGCCGAGCTGGATTACTTCCATGGCGTCACGCATTCGCCGCAGAACGCCGCGCTGGCTTACGATACTTACCTGCTGGGCCACGCCGCCTGGTTCAACACCCCGGAAGGGCAGCGGCTGCTGGATCACCTGCAACGGCGGGCCGATGCGCTGCAGGCGTGAAGCGCCGGCTGCCGGCATGCCGCCATGGCGGTTGTGCGGCGCCAAGCCCTGACTTGCGCCAGGACGACCGGGTAACGCGAACAAGGGATGGGCGCCTCAGGCGAAATCCTTGATCGTCTCCGGTTCGATCAGCACCATGTTCTCATTGGCGCCCAGCCACACCTGGCCATCCTGGATGGTGCATTGCAATTGCATCGAACGCTGCGCCAGCGCCGCCAGCGCCTGGCTGGCTTCGGCCGGGATATTCACCACCTTGAGGTTCTTGGCGCGCTCGACGCGGCTGCCGGTCTGGTTCCACCAGATGTTGGAAACGCTGCTGTAGCTGTATACCAGCACGCGCCCGGAACGGCCGCAGGCCTTGAGGATGGCGCGGTCGTCGGGCTGGCCGACTTCGATCCACAGCTCGATGGCGCCGGTCAGGTCCTTCTGCCACAGGTCGGGCTCGTCGGTATCGGACAAGCCCTTGCCGAAGGCCAGCGCCTGGCTGGCGTTGAGGGCGAAAGCCAGCACCCGGATCATCATGCGCTCATCGGTTTCGGACGGATGGCGCGCAATGGTCAGCGCATGGTTTTCGTAATAGTGCCGATCCATGTCGGAGATCTGCAGGTCGGCCTTGAAGATGGTGGATTTGAGCGCCATGGGGAAATCTCGAGGTAGACGGATACGGATGGTGCAGCGGCTGCCATCGCCGCCGCCAAAGGTTGGCAAGCATAGCCCATCCGCGCGGCGAATGGGCGGCGAGTTTCGCGCCCCTTCACGTCACTTCTCGCCTCCTCTCGCCACTATGCGCCACTATGCGCCACGGCGGCCATGCGACAATATCGCATGGACACCCCATCTTCCCCGCGCAGCGACGCCGATGTCGTCGCCCTCACCCAGGCCTGGCTGGAACAGGCCGTGATCGGCCTGAACCTGTGCCCGTTCGCCAAGGCCGTGCACGTCAAGCAGCAGATCCGTTACCAGGTCAGCCATGCCACCGAATGGGAGGCGCTGTCCCGGGAGCTGGAACAGGAGCTTGAACTGCTGGCCCAGGCCGATCCCGAACAGATCGATACCACGCTGCTGATCATCCCGCTCGCATTGGCCGACTTTCTGGAGTACAACGACTTCCTGGACTGGGCAGACCGCCTCCTGGCGCGCCTGGAGCTCGATGGAGAACTGCAGATCGCCAGTTTCCACCCGGCCTACCAGTTTGCCGACGCGCAACCGGACGATATCGAGAACTACAGCAACCGCTCGCCTTTTCCCATCCTGCACCTGTTGCGAGAAAGCAGCATCGACCGCGCCGTCGCAGCCTACCCCGATGCCAGTGCAATTTTCGAGAAAAACATGGCTACCTTGCGCAAACTGGGCCTATCCGGCTGGAATGCCTTACCGTTTGTCGTGTCAGATAAACAACACTAACAAATCTCGAAAAATTCCTGTTAATATCTGTTACAAATTCGAAATGAGTTTCTGCAACTATTGTGGAATAGTATTTTCTGACCTCATGAAATTTGTGCAATTATTTCTACGCAGACATAGAATCAGTTATGTGGCGCGGAGGAATCAAGTGCACCGGTCAGAGAACTCAATGCCCAGTGTTGAAGTCGTTCTTTGATAGGACTAGTCTTTTATCTTGCAGAAAAAAGGCCCAAAGCCTTCGCCTCAGATAGAGTTAGTCGCGTTTTGCAGTTTTACCAACAATTAATGCTTAGGCGGTCAAGCCTTCACAAACATCTGCATAATGGAACGTCCCGATCATGACTACAACTACCGATACTGCTGAAACCAATTCCGTTTCCGACAACGTCAACTACGATCCGAACCACCTGCTTGATGCGTTGATCGAAAAGCTGCACCTGAAAAACGATGCCGCCTTGTCGCGCGCCCTGGAAGTGGCGCCGCCAGTCATCAGCAAGATCCGCCACCGCCGCTTGCCGGTGGGCGCTTCGCTGCTGATCCGCATGCATGAGGTCAGCGAACTGTCGATCCGCGAACTGCGTGAACTGATGGGCGACCGCCGCGAGAAATTCCGCATCAGCGACAAGCAATTCAAGCCGAAGCCAGGCGCCGCCCCCGCGGCCGCGCCGGCCGCAGGCGGCGCTGAATAAGAAAACGGAGCCTCTACCGCCAATGCCGTTCAGTGAAGAACTGAACGGCATTTTTGTTTGTACAACCCATCCCCCCTCTGTTCTGAGCAGACCGCATCCGTATTGAAGAGCGCACAGGCGCACCAGCAAATTGATATCAAAATTTGATATCATTTCCAGTCTGAAAAGCGCTCATCAAAAAACACTGGCCGCCCTCTTCGCCAACCCGCTTCCATCATCAATGGAGTGGCGCAAGATCGAAGCGCTATTCATGGCGTTGGGAGCCGACACCATCGAAGGCAATGGCTCCCGCGTGCGTTTCGTTCTCAATGGAGAAATCGGCACGTTTCACCGGCCGCATCCGCACAAAGAGGCCAAGCCGTATCAGGTACGCGACGCCAGGTTTTTTCTGCAGAATGCCGGTGTTGATCCGGGAAAGGAATAAGGGAATGGGAACGATGACTTACAAGGGATACGCAGCCCGCATCGAATACAGCGATGAAGACGAAAGCTTCATCGGCCACATCGCAGGCATCCGTGACGTGGTTGGCTTTCACGGCAATTCCGTCGCCGAGCTCAAGGCTGCGTTCGAAGAGGCGGTAGACGACTATCTCGCAACCTGCGAAAAAATCGGCAAAGCGCCGCAAAAGCCCTACTCCGGCAAGTTCATGCTGCGGGTCACTCCCGAAGTGCATGCGCATGCCGCGACCATGGCCGAAGCCCGCGGCCTCAGCCTGAACGCCTGGGCCGCGGAGGCCTTGATGCATTACCGCTGACGATGCTCCATCAGGCCGGAAACACGCCGGTCGACAAATAACGGTCGCCGCGGTCGCACACCACGAAAACGATGGTGGCGTTCTCCACCTGGTGCGACAGGCGCACCGCCACCTGGCACGCACCCGCTGCCGAAATGCCGCAGAACAGCCCTTCGGTCACCGCCAGTTTGCGCGCCATGTTCTCGGCATCGGCCTGGCTGACCGATTCGGTCTGGTCCACGCGCGACTTGTCGAAGATCTTGGGCAGATAGGCTTCCGGCCATTTGCGGATGCCGGGAATGGAGGAGCCTTCGGCCGGCTGCACGCCAATCACTTGCACCCCGGGGTTTTGCTCCTTCAGGTATTGCGACACGCCCATGATGGTGCCCGTGGTGCCCATGGCGCTGACGAAATGGGTGATCCTGCCCTGGGTGTCGCGCCAGATCTCTGGGCCGGTGGTTTCATAATGCGCCAGCGGATTGTCCGGATTGGCGAACTGGTCGAGGATCAGGCCCTGACCCTCCTTCTGCATTTGCTCCGCCAGGTCGCGCGCGTATTCCATGCCGCCGCTCTTGGGCGTGAGCACGATCTTGGCGCCGTAGGCGGCCATGCTCTGGCGGCGTTCCTCGGAAAGGTTTTCCGGCATCAACAGCACCATCTTGTAGCCGCGCATGGCAGCCACCATCGCCAGCGCAATACCGGTGTTGCCGCTGGTGGCCTCGATCAGGGTGTCGCCCGGCTTGATCTGGCCGCGCGCCTCGGCGCGGGTGATCATCGAATACGCGGCGCGATCCTTGACCGAACCGGCCGGGTTGTTGCCTTCCAGCTTGCCGAGGATGATGTTGTTGCGGCGCTTGGCTTCCTCGCCGCCGATACGCGGCAGCTGGATCAGCGGCGTATTGCCGATGGTGGACTCGATGGTCGGATAAGACATCTGTTTGGCTTCCTTGCGCAATCCCCGGTGGGATCGGTCTTTGGTCGAAAGAGTCATTTTAATATGACTCTTTATCATGTGCTGGCAAGCCAACCCAACAAGATGCTTATATAGATATAGCCAATTCATTTAAGCCCGCGGCCCGCCTCCTACATGGCCTACACTGCGCAAAGGGATACCCGGCAAACAAAAAACGGCAAAAGGGATCCTCGGCCAATGACCCGAGATGCGCCACGGAGACAACATGCACACCCACGACATCGTCAACCAGGTTCCCGACCTGAGGGATTACAACCTCTACACCAGCGACGCCGCCCTGAGCGAAGGCGTCCGGCGCGAAGCCGCCGGCTGGCACGCCTGCGCGCTCGCCAGCCACGGCGCCGAACTGGGCAGCGCCGAAGTGCTGGAACTGGCGGAACTGGCCAACCGCCATACGCCCGAGCTGCAGACCCACGACCGCATCGGCCGCCGCATCGACGTGGTGAACTTCCATCCTTCCTGGCATGCGCTGCTGGAACTGCTGCGCCGCGCCGGCCTGCACGCCCTGCCCTGGATCCAGCCCGGCGATGGCGCCCATGTGGCGCGCGCCGCCGGCTACTTCATGCATGCGCAGGTGGAGGCCGGCTCGCTTTGCCCCACCACCATGACCTTCGCCGCCATCCCGGTGCTGCAACAGGAACCCATGCTGTTCGAACAATTGCGCCCGCAGCTGCTGGCGCGCGAGCATGACGGGCGCGACCTGCCCATCCGGCACAAGCGCTCGATCCTGATCGGCATGGGCATGACCGAGAAACAGGGCGGCTCGGACGTGCGCAGCAACGCCTCGAGCGCCATGCCGATGGACATGCAGGCGCAAGGGCGCGGCGCCTCTTACCTGCTGTCCGGCCACAAGTGGTTCTTCTCGGCGCCCATGTGCGATGCCCACATGATACTGGCGCGCACCGGCAACGGCCTGTCCTGCTTCTTCGTGCCGCGCTGGCTGCCTGACGGCGGCAAGAACCCGATCCTGATCCAGCGCCTGAAAGACAAGCTGGGCAACCGCTCCAACTCCAGCAGCGAAGTCGAGTTCAGCGAGGCGCTGGGCATCATGGTCGGCGAGGAAGGCCGCGGCATCCCCACCATCATCGAGATGGCCAACCATACGCGCCTGGATTGCGTCATCGGCAGCGCCGCGCTGATGCGCCAGGCGCTGGTGCAGGCCATCCACCATGCGCGCCACCGCAGCGCCTTCGGCCGCCGCCTGGCCGAGCAGCCGCTGATGCGCAACGTGCTGGCCGACCTGGCGCTGGAAAGCGAAGCGGCCACGCTGCTCATGCTCAAGCTGGCGCATGCCTTCGACGCGCCGGACGATCCGCTGGCGCGCGCCTGGAAACGCATCGTCACGCCCGCCGCCAAATTCTGGATCTGCAAGCGCGCGCTCGAATTCACCGGCGAATGCATGGAAGTCTGGGGCGGCAACGGCTACGTCGAAACCGGCCCGATGGCGCGCCTGTACCGCGAAGCGCCGGTCAACTCGATCTGGGAAGGTTCGGGCAACGTGATGTGCCTGGACGTACTGCGCGCCATCGAACGCGAAGCGCAAGGTTTCACCCTGCTGCTGGACAGCCTGGAACAGGCCGCCGCCGACCATGTGCTGCTGCAAGCGCGCGTGCAAACGTTGAAAGCGCTGCTCTCGGTCCCGCCGACGCAGCGCGAAGCCCTGGCGCGCCGCTTGGTGCAGCAGCTGGTGCTGGCGCTGCAAGGCATGCTGATGCTCCAGCACGCGCCCGCGGCCAGCGCCGACGCCTTCCTTGCCGGCCGCTGCGAGGCAGATGGCGGCCGGGTATACGGCACCCTGGGCGCATCGACGGTGGCGGCGCAAGAAAACATCTTGCTGCGGGCATGGCCGCTTCCATAGCAAACGGCGTTCAGCCGTTCCCCCCGGCCAGCAATTCGAACAGGTCGGCCGCCCCCATCTGCCCGCCCTTCAACATCAGCTCGATGCCGTCGAGATGGGCGGCATCGGCATGCGCGCGGCACAGCGCCACGCCGGCCGACACATTGCCGAGATACGACAGCCCCCAGATATCCAGCGCCTGAGAGGCTGCCAGCCAGCACAAAGACCGGGCCGGCCGCGGCCCCGATCCGGGCCGCATCGATCGGCGTCGCCGGCGGCAGCCATCCCTGGATGCGCCACCATGCGGCGAGACTTTGCGCCACGCTGCTGGCGCCGATGGCCAGCAATTCCTGCTGCAAGGCGCGGCGCCAGATCACACTGCCGATCACGGCCAGGTCGCTCTCGCCGGCAACGTCGAACAGCACCGCATCGGCGCCGCCGTCCAGGGCCGCGTCGACATGCGCATCGAGCTGCGCCGGTTCGGCGTACAACGGATAATGCAGCCCCGCCACCGCCAACTCCTGCTGCCGGAGATGCGCACGCATGTCAGCCTCATGCATCGGCGTGACCGGATGGCAGCGCATGGTCGGATGGCGGTCGATGCGCACCACCTCGCCGCCGGCCTTCTCCGCGGCGTAGAGCTGGCTGAACAGGCAGAAGCGCCGCAGGTTCGGCTGGCCGCCGACGATGGGCACGAAACGGTTGGGGATGCGTTGGCGCCAGATGCGCAGGGCGGCGCCGATGCTGCCGATGTGCGGCGCGCTGTCGAAGGTAGAGCAGATCTTGTAATGCGTCACCGGCACGCGCAGTTCGCCAAAGAACGCGGCCACCGGTTCCAGTTCGGCGCGCATCTGGCCAGGATCCATGGAACGCGCGGCGCCGGCGATGCCCAGGCAGTCCAGTTCCCCGGCCGCATGAAGCTGTGCCGCGGTGGGCACGCGCAAGAACAGGATGCTGCGCAAGCCGGCCAGCGCTGCCGTGGCCAGCGTGTCGGTGGCGCCGGTGAAGTCGTCGCCGTAGAAGGCGACCTTGGGCCGGCCGTCGAGAAAACGCGTATTCACATCACGTCACTTCAGCTTGGCGCCGTAGAAGGCGATGGCGCGCCGCAGCTCCGGCGCCTCCCGCGCGTACTCTTCCAGCGCGATGCCGGCGCGCGCCGCCGCCCACGCCTGGCGCAGGCTGGCCACGCCGGCGGCGGCGCCGTCCGGATGGGCCAGGATGCCGCCGCCGGACAGGAAGATCACATCGCCGCTGCCGATGGCATCGAAGGTCGGCCGCACGGTGCCGGCCCATTGCCCGTTGGAGAACACCGGCATGACGGCGTCGTCGCCGGCCATGGGCGCCAGGCAGGCGCGCGCCGACTCCACCACCTCGTCATTGGATTCGGAGAACTTGCCGTTCAAGCCATGCACATGCAGGTGGTCGACTCCGGCCAGGCGCCACATCGCCTGATAGGCGGCAAACGACATGCCCAGGAGCGGCTCGCGCGACATCATGCCGAAACCGTTGCGGTGCCCATGCAGCGCCAGCGGCGTACTGCGGCGCAGGCTTTGCACGGCGGAGAAGCCGCACCAGTTCAGCCCCACCATCACGCAGCTGCCGCCCTCGCGTTCCACCAGCTCGGCGTGGCGACGCATGGCGTCGAGCTCGTCGGTGATGTTGAAGGCCACCATCACCCGCCGCCCGCTCTTGTCCTGGTAATCGCGCACGCGCCGCATGACCGCCCGCACCCGCTGCTCCAGCGGCGCATGGCCAGGGTTGGCGCACACCTCGTCATCCTTGATGAAGTCGACGCCGGCCTCGCACAGCCGCCCCACCAATGCCGCCGTTTCTTCCGCCGAGAGGCCGACGTTGGGCTTGATGATCGTGCCCAGCAGCGGCGCATCATCTACTCCGTCCACGCCGGCCAGCCGGCGCGTGCCGGCGATGCCGTGGCGCGGCATATCGAACTGGCGGCGATAGGCCGGCGGTAATGCCACATCCAGCAAACGCAGGCCGGTCACCTGGCCCAGGTCGAACAGGTTGCCGGCGACGGTGGCGGCCAGGGTCGGCAGGTTGGGGCCGACGTTCTCCACCGGGAAGGAAATGCGCACGCGCGCACGGCGATAAGGGCCGGTGATCTTCTGGCGCTGCTGCCATGCATTGGGCAGGCTGGGTTCAGCGACCGTTTCCAACGCGTCGATTCCCATCACCACGGCGCGCGCGCGTTCGCGCAAGCGGTCGGTCTCACCCTCGACCCGGACGAAGGTGCCGCAGGACTGCTCGCCCGCCATCACTTCCGCCACCTGGGCCGGATCCAGCGGCGTCTCGATCAGGTAATCGGCGATGAAACGGCTGCCGTCGGCCGGCAGCGCCAGGTGTGCGGGCCCCATCGTCACATCTTGCCCAGGTCGGGGAAGGCGCGCACCGGTTCGCTGCCGTCCCACTGCTCGGCCGCCTCGCGGATGATGCGGAATACCTTGCCCTTGGGGCCGGCCACTTCCGACAGTTCGATCACGGTACCGGGATGGTATTCGGTCTCGAAGTAGACGAAACGGCCGCGCTCGCCCACCTCGCCGCTCATGCCGACCTTCCATCCCCGGTCGAGCAGGCTTTGCAGGTCGCGGTCGAAATCTTCGGTCCAGTACGCCAGGTGTTGCAGCCCGGTGCGTCCGCCGCGCATGAAGTCGCGATACATCGAGGGCGTATCGCTGCGCTGCTGGATCAGCTCCACCTGCACGCCGCCGGAATTGGCCAGCGCCACCGAGTTGTGGATATCGTAGGCCTGGCCCCGGTAGCGGTAGTTCTTCAGCGGCACGCGTTCCATGTAATAGAACGGCCCGACGCCGAGCACTTCGGTCCAGTATTTCATGGCGGCGTCGATGTCTTCCACCACATAGCCAAGCTGTTTGATCTCTCCGAGAAACCGGCTCATGTTCTTCCTTTTTATTCTGGTTGATATTGCACGCCTCAGGCCAGCTTACCGGTGTATTTTTCCAGCAGGCTCCAGGCCTCTTCGCCGAATTTCTTGTGCCACTCGGCATAGAACCCGGCGCTGCGCAGCTTGGCGCGGAAGGCGTCGTTGTCGATATTGTTGAACTGCAGCCCCTTGGCTTTCATATCCGCCACCAGCGACTCGTTGAGCGCCTTGACGTCGATACGCTGCTTCAGGCCGGCCTCGTTGATGTTGCGCGCGACGATCTCCTGCAGCTCCTTGGGCATGCGTTCGAACGACTTCTTGTTGCCCATGAACCAGAAACCGCTCCAGACATGGTTGGTCATCGAGCAGAACTTCTGCACCTCATAGAACTTCACGGTGGAGATCACCGCCAGCGGGTTCTCCTGCCCCTCGACGATCCTGGTCTGCAGCGCCGAATACACCTCGGCGAAGTTGATGCTGGTAGGCGAGGCGTCGAAGCCGCGGAACAACGAGGTCGCCAGCGGGCTGGGCGGCACGCGCAGCTTCATGCCCTTGAAGTCTTCCGGTTTGGCGATCGGGCGGGTACTGGTGGTCACCTGGCGGTAGCCGTTGTCCCAGCACTTCTCGAAGGCGAACAGCGAGGTCTTCGCCGCCAGTTCGCGCCGCACATACGCGCCCAGGTCGCCGTCCATCGCCGCCCACACCTGGCTGTAATCGCGGAACGCAAAGCCGACGCCGCTGATCTGCCCGGCCGACACCAGCGTGCCCAGCACCTCGGGCGAAATGGTGAAGAAATCGATGGCGCCCGAGCGCACCTGCGACAGCATGTCGGTATCGGTGCCGAGCTGGCCGTTGGAATAGACCTGCAAATCCACCCTGCCCTTCGATTCGGCGGCGATCTTTTCGGCCATCTCCTTGGCGCGCACATTCATCGGGTGCGTCATCGGTAGGTTGTTGCCGTACTTCAGCGTGAACTCGGCGGCATGCGCCGACCCCGCGTAAAAACCGCCCGCCACCGCCGCGGAGGCGAGCGAAGCCTGCTTCAGAAAATCGCGGCGGCTGGAACGGAAGTTCTGCTCGGGCTTGCTCATCGTCGTCTCCTTGGTGTTGTATCCGGCGCATGACCTTGCGCGGCTTGTTTTGATGATGTTTTCTGATTCGATTTGATTTAGACTTTCCTGCACGCCGCAGCAAAATATCCCGGTCAAATCAAGGCATGGCGAAGAATATCGCCGCCGAATCCCAGAGGTCAAAGCAGTTTTTTGATGGTTTTTGATGCAAACTAAAAGATCCAGGCAAGCCATGTCCGACACTCCTCGCAACGCTCCCCCGGGACGCGCGCGCGTCACCGATATCGCGGCCGCCGCCGGCGTCTCCACTGCCACGGTCGACCGTGTGCTGAACCAGCGCCCCGGCGTGCGCGCGGCGACCCTGCAAAAGGTGATGAAGGCCGCCGCCGCGCTCGACTACCTGCCCGAGTCGGATCTCTACAAGGCCATGCGGCCGCGCCCCATGCAACTGGTGTTCCTGCTGCCGCCGCGCAGCAATCGCTACATGCAGATGCTGGGCGACTACATCGGCTTTGCCGAGGACCATCTGGCGCCCTTCAACGTGCGCTGCAAATGCCACCACATCGAAGGCTTCAATCCGCGCGTGCTGGCGCAACGCCTGCTGCATTACGGGCGGCAAGCCGATGGCGTGGCCTTCATGGCGCTGGAACATCCGCTGGTGCGCGAAGCCGTCAATACCCTGGTGGAGGAAGGCGTGCATGTGGTGACGCTGATTTCCGACCTTTCCAACTCGCGCCGCGCCGCCTATGTCGGCATGGACAACCGCGCCGCCGGCCGCACCGCCGGCTACCTGCTGGCGCGCTTCCTGAACCGGGACCTGGCCCATCCGGGCAGCGGGCGCAAACCCGGCAAGATCGCCATGATCGCCGGCAGCCTCAGCTATCGCGGCCACGAGGAAAGGGAAATGGGATTCCAGCATGTGCTGGAAGAGATGTGCCCGCAAGTGCAGGTGGTGGGCCTGCGCGAAGGCCACGACGACGCCGACGCCAACTACAAGCAGGCGCGCATCCTGCTGGAGCAGTATCCGGACCTGGCCGGCATGTACAACATCGGCGGCGCCTCCGACGGCGTGGGACGCGCATTGAAGGAATGCGGGCGCGACCAGAAAGTGGTGTTCATCGGCCACGGCCTCACGCCCGACACCCGCGGCCTGCTGATCGACGGCACCATGGATGCGGTGCTCACGCAGCACCCGCAAAACATGGTGATGAATTGCGTGCGCATCTTCAGCAACCTGCGCGAGCGGCGCGACGCGCTGGCCGGCGTGGAAGCGGTGCGCATCAGCGTGATCCTGCGCGAGAACCTGCCATGAGATGCAATACGCTCTTCAGGGGAACAAGGGCGGCATCGAAGGGCTGCGCTCGCCCCATGCCACAAACAGCTTATGGCGGCGCGGGCGGATGCGGCGCTTGCGCAGCCTGGCATAGACCAGTTCGGAGAGCGTGCGCTGTTCGGCATTGCTCATCCTGAGCGAGAAGCGGTACATCCTCAGCAGCATCAGCGCATTGCCCATGAACGCCAGATCGGCCGCCTCGCTGCGCGCCAGGGCGGCCAGTTGCGCGGCCAATGCCAGCACGCGCGCGCCGATGGCGTTGTCGGCCGATGGCCCGGCGCTCTTCAATTCGGGCAACTCCTGCATATCCTGCAGGCCGATCCGGTACAGCGTGTAGCGGTAGTCCGGTTCCAGCGACGCTTCGTCGCCGGCCCGTTCCCCGATGCCTACGCCGGCCAGCCCGGCGAGCAGCTTTTCCAGCGCAGAGAAGCCGACCGCATGGCCGCGCCCTTCCTCCGAGCGCCAGCCGCCGCCGCGCGGACTGAGCAGCCAGGCGAGGAAGGCATGATCCAGCCCGGTATCCCGCGCCGCCCGGCTGCCCAGGATGCGCCGGGCCAGCACCTTGTCTTCATCGCTCATGCGGTAATACTGCGGACTGGCGACAGCGCGTATCGACACCGCCGGCTGCGCCGGCCCATCGCCGCCATTGGCGCGGGAAAAACGATAGGCGGCCAGGTCGTCGGCCAGCGCATCCACCTCTTCCAATGCCAGCCCATTGGCCGCGGCGTAGGCATAGGCTTGCGCCAGATAGCGCCGGTCACCGAAACCAAGAAAGTCGCAGCTGTGCATCGACATGCCGCTGGAGCGGGCGACCATCGGCTCATCCTCGCGCCGGCTCACGCCGAACACGCGCTGCAACAATGTCTGATAGGCATCGTCCTGCGCCGCGCGCACCATGCCCGATACCGGCAGGATATCCACCAGCTTCGGCGCCGCGGCCATCAGCGCCAAGGCCGATGGCGTAATGCGCGCCAGCGCCAGTCCCCGGACGCCACCGCCGGCCAGCGCCAGCGGGCCGGACGGCAGCACCAGCGACTCCAGCATGCGCACCAGGTCGGCCTGCTGCTGCGGCGGCAACGGCGCCCCGGGCCTGAGGCTGTCCAGCGCCAGGTATTGCTGCATCAATTGCACATAGTTGGGCGGATACGCAGTACGCTCCAGCGGCGACAGGCTGGCATAGAACGCCAACCCGGCTTCGATCACCGGACGCCAGTCGCCGCTCGTCATGGCGCGCTGGAATATCGGCGCCCAGAAGCGGTGGTCGAGTTCGACGCGCTGGTTGGCCGCGGCATAGCGCTCGTTGACGGTATAGGCGCCGCTTTCGTCGTAGACGATGGTGGAGAGTTCGGCGCGGCTGCGCCCGGCAAAGGGATTGGCGGCGCGGCCGTACAGCGACGCGGTTGCTTGTTCGGCCTGCCTGAGGCGAGCCGGATCGGCGGAGTCCGGACGTTCGCGGTCGGCTTGCGCGATGGCCTCGGCGCCGCGGCGCGCGGCCACCAGGCGCGCCTCGATCGCATACAGCGTGGCGCGCGTGATGGGGAGCGGATCGGTGGAGAGCGCATCGGCAGATGCCGCAGCCGATGCGGACGATGCCGAGGACGATGCCGGCTGCGCGGCCGCCGCCGCGTCCAGCACGCTGGCGAAAGCCGCCAGCAGGCGACCCTGCGCCGACAGCGTCAGCGTCACGCCCTCTTCCGGCGCCGCTGGCTGCGTACTTCCGGTGCTTGCCGTATTGTCGGCGTCGTCGTTGCCGGGCGAGGCCTGCGATGTGAAGCGCGACAACGCTTCGCGCGCCGCCACGGCTATACCGGTTTCGATGGCCATGTCATTTCCCTGATCGGGATTCTCATGACTTGGTTACGGACGATGGCAAGCAATCTTTACAGTTGAAAAGAGCGGACGGAAAAAATAGGGATAATTTTTCCGGCGGCTGTTGCCCGCGTGCATGTCCGATCCGTCGCGTATCGATACCACCCGTATCGGAGCGCTGCGACCGTTGCGCTGGCCGATGCTGCAGGCGCGCCCGCAGAAATCGGCCAGCGCGCTGACGTACACCAATGAAATGCCCTGGAACGGCACGATCATGCGGCGAGCGTATCGCAACATTTGTCGCCATTTTTCGTCGTGATGTCGTGCCGGGCCAGGCGTCCTCGCTCAAGCCTGCGTCGCGCCCGACGCCATGCGCCGCTTTTCCTGGCGCAGCAGGTATCGGTTGGGCGACGCCCGCAACGCCTTGCGGAACATGTTGCCGAAGGCGCTCTGGCTCTTGTAGCCGAGCGCCTGCGCCACCACGCCGACGGCCTCGCCATGGGACAGGCGCACCAGCGCTTCGCTCAGATGCACTTGCTGCACCCAGTGCCTAAACTGCAAGCCGGTCTCTTTCGGGAACAGGCGGATCACCGTGCGCACGCTGGCGCCGCCCACGCCGGCCCAGTCGGCCAATGAAAACTGCCGGCCCGGATCGTCCAGGATGGCCTCGCAAATCGCCACCAGCCGCCGGTCGTCCGGCCAGGGAATCTCGATGGGAATGGCCGGCGCGCGCGTCAGCTCGGACAGGATCAGTTCTGCCACATGGCCGCCGCGGCTGCCGGCGGCATAATCGGTGGGCTCGGCCAGCAGCGCCAGGATCAGCTCCCGCAGCAGCACCGACACTTCCAGCAGCCGGCAGCGCTCGCCCAAGGCATCGGCCGGCCCGGCTGCGATATAGAGCGTGCGCATGCTGACGTGGCTGAGCATGCGTATCTCATGCTCGACATGCGGCGGCACCCACAGCGCGCGCTGCGGCGGCACGACCCATACGCCGTGCGGCGTACGCACCTGCATGACGCCATCGACCGCATACAGCAATTGCCCGCGCGGATGCGAATGGGCGCTCAGCAAGTCGCGATGCGCCAGTTCACGGGAAAAGGCCACCACCGGGCAAGGCACCGATTGCAGCGCTTCGGCCTCGCTGCTGGGGCTGACGGGACGTAATCGGGCCACCATGGCACTTAATCGATAAAAATTGTCATGAAAATGAATAGATGCCAATGATACGCTTGCGCATCCCCACACTACAACCGAAGACGTTTTCGCAATGACAACCGATACCACGACAGCGGCGCCGGCCGATACCGGCGCGACATCCTTGCCCCCTGCCGGCGCGGCCCAGCCGCTGGTGATGAGCATCATCCTGGCCGCCGGCGGCGCCCACCTGATCAACGACATGATCCAGGCGTTGCTGCCCTCGATCTACCCGATGCTCAAGGCCAACTACCACCTCAGCTTCACCCAGGTCGGCCTGATCACGCTGACCTTCCAGGTCACCGCCTCGCTGCTGCAACCCTGGATCGGCATGTACACCGACCGGCATCCCCAACCCTGGCTGTTGCCCAGCGGCGCGGTCGCCACGCTGGTCGGCATTGTGATGCTGTCGATGGTCGGCAGCTTCCCGGCCTTCCTGCTGGCGGCGGCGCTGATCGGCATCGGCTCCTCGACCTTTCACCCGGAAGCCTCGCGCATCGCGCGCATGGCATCGGGCGGGCGCTTCGGCCTGGCACAGTCGACCTTCCAGGTCGGCGGCAATGCCGGTTCGGCGTTCGGCCCGCTGCTGGCGGCCGCCATCGTGGTGCCTTACGGCCAGGGCAACGTGGCCTGGTTCGTGCTGCTGGCTATCGTGGTGCTGTCGCTGGTCTCGGGCTGGTATCGCCGCCACCTTGCCGCCAACAAGGGCAAAGCCCGGCCGCGCCCGGCCCAGGCGCTGCCGGCCTCGACCGTGCGGCGCGCCTTGCTGGTGCTGGCGCTGCTGGTGTTTTCCAAGTACTTCTACATGGCCAGCTTCACCAGCTATTTCACCTTCTACCTGATCGACCGCTTCCACCTGTCGGTGGCGAATTCGCAGCTCTACCTGTTCCTGTTCCTCGGCGCGGTGGCGGTCGGCACCTTTGTCGGCGGCCCCATCGGCGACAGGATCGGGCGCAAGCTGGTGATCTGGATCTCGATCCTCGGCGCCGCTCCGTTCGCCTTGCTGCTGCCGCACGCCAACCTGTTCTGGACCGGCGCGCTGTCGGTGGTGATCGGCCTGGTGATCGCCTCGGCCTTCTCGGCCATCGTGGTATATGCGCAGGAACTGGTGCCGGGCAAGGTGGGCATGATCGCCGGCGTGTTCTTCGGCCTGATGTTCGGTTTCGGCGGCATCGGCGCGGCCTTGCTGGGCCACCTGGCCGACCTGTATGGCATCGCCTGGGTCTACGGCCTGTGCGCCTTCCTGCCGCTGGCGGGCTTGCTCACTGTGTTCCTGCCCGACCTCAAGGAGCAGCGCGGCTAAGCGCCCACGGCCGGGCAGCGCCGACAGGCCTCTCTCCCTCTGTTCTCGCGGGCCCGGTTCCCGGGCTCCGCCCTTCTTCCCTTCCTCCCGCATGCTTGCGCATGGCCGCAAGCTGCGCCGCCCGCCGCCATCGCCCGGGGTTGCCCCGCCGTCTTTACATGATGTGGGGCGGCGGCCCCGCCCGTTCCCTTCCGGGCTGCCATATGAGATGATTGGCGTGCGGCAATCCCGGGATGGTCCGCGTGGGCTCCCGCTCCCGACACGATAAAAACCGATATACCTTTTCCCCCGGCGCCCGGAGGAAAGAAGCGCAGACATGCTGAAGAAAATCAAAGTGGAGGAACTGGTCCTCGGGATGTATTTCGCCGGCTTCGACGATGCCGCGTGGATGAACCACCCGTTCTGGAAGAACAAGTTCCTCATCAAGAATCCCAACGAACTGAAGCAGGCCCGCGCCAGCGGCATCGCATATTGCTGGATCGACACCGCCAAGGGCAAGGATGTCGTCGCCCCCGAAGAAGATGAGGATGGCGCGCCGGACGAACCCGCGGCCACCGCCGCAGCGGCCGCAGCCCCGGAGCCGGCAACGCCGGCGCTGGACCCGGCGCTGGTCGATGCGCAAAAACTATGCGAAACCGCCAAGAAGGCGACCCAGGCCATGTTCGCCGAGGTACGCATGGGCAAGGTGCTGGACATGGAGCGCTGCGTCAGCGTGGTCGAGGAAATCGCCAATTCGGTGCTGCAAAACCCCAATGCGCTGGTGAGCGTGGTGCGCCTGAAACTGGCCGACGAATATACCTACCTGCACTCGGTGGCGGTGTGCGCGCTGATGGTGGCGCTGGGCCGCACCCTGGGCATGGACGAGACTTCCTGCCGCGAAGCCGGCCTGGGCGGATTCCTGCACGACATCGGCAAGGCCTTCATCCCGCATGACATCCTGAACAAACCCGGCAAGCTGACCGAGGAAGAATTCGCGATCGTGCGCAAGCATCCGGAGCTGGGCCACAAATACCTGAGCCAGGATACCAACGTGCCCGACTATGCGCGCGACGTTTGCCTGCACCACCATGAAAAGATCGACGGCAACGGCTATCCGGAAAACCTGCGCGGCGCAACGATCTCGCTTTACGCGCGCATGGCGGCGATCTGCGACGTGTACGATGCGCTCACCTCCGAGCGCCGCTACAAGCACGCCTGGGATCCGGCCGAAGCGATCTCTTCGATGGCAACCTGGACCGGTCATTTCGACCGCGCCATGTTCCTGGCTTTCGTCAAGACGCTGGGCATCTATCCGGTGGGCTCGATCGTCAAGCTGGAATCGGGACGCTCGGGCTTCGTGATCCGGCAAAACGACAAGGACCTGACGCGCCCGGTGCTCAAGGTATTCAACTACAACAACGACCGGGGCGTCAGCGATACCGAGATCCTCGACCTGCTGGCCACGCCAAACGCCGACAACATCGTCGCGCGCGGCGGCGAGGAGTGGGCGCGCCTGAGCCATCTCGACGCCATGCAGTTGCTGAGCACGCGGGCGCTGTCCTGACCGGCAACGCGCCGCGGCTGTGCTGCCGCGCTTAGCGGATACGGATCTCGACGAAACGGTTGCGCGGTTCCGGCACGCCCTTCTTTTGCGGTATGCGCGGCTCGCGCGCGCCCTTGCCGACCACCTCGATGCTCAACGGCGCGATCCTGGCGCGGATCAGCTCGCGCTCGACCAATTGCGCGCGCCGCACCGACAGGCTCTCGTTGATGGCATCGCTGCCGATATTGTCGGCATGCCCGACCAGGATGAATTCGCCGGCAGGGAATGTGCGGAACTCCTCGATGGCCTCTTCCAGCAGCTTGCGCGAGGCAGGCGTCAAGCGGTCGCTGCCCAATTCGAACAGCAACTCGTAAGTGCGCGGCCGCAATGGCAGGCTCTGCATCACCGGCGCGTAGCGCGCCTGCACTTCGGACTCGCTCAGGGTCGCGGCTTTGCCGATCTTGCCGGACGCGCTCTCCACCGAAGCATAAGGCGTCGCCAGCGCCGCCTCGCCGGCCGCCGTCTTGACGACGATGCTGCTGTTAGAACCATCCGGCTGCGGCAGCAGCACGAAGCGCTCCGTGGGGCCGGCGCAACCGGCCAGCGCCAGCACGGCAAGGCACAGGGCCAACGACTTATTCATCGCCCACCTCCACGATGAAGTCGGTGCCGCGGATGCCGATGGTGGCCGTCGGCGTGGCCACCTGCTGACGCTCCGGCGCATGCTTGCCGATCAGGCCCGAGACATAGCGCAAGGTGCCCTTGGCCACCCGCACGGCAATGTTGCCGTCGCCGGAACTCTCGTTGAATTTGAAGTCTTCCAGCACAAAACTGGTCTTGGGGCCGAGCGACATCAGCGTGTCATCGCGCAAGGTGATGCCGGCAGCCGCATCGGCGGCGGTGACGATGCGATCGCCGGAATACAACTTGTCCCCGACCTGGGCCGGCAGCTTCTGCTCCTGCCGCTGCACCTGCACATCGCCGCGCACCACCTTCATGATGCCGGCGAAGCGGTTCTCCTGGGCCTGCGCACCTGATGCGGCGCAGGCCAGCGCCGCTACCACCATCGCCACGGATGACAAATGGCAAACGAATCCAGAAACAGGCCGCGCCCGCATGAGATGCCCCTTTTCTTGATGATTTACTAATGGATGAGCCGATATCGCGCCGCCCAAACCCGCCAGGCGGAAGCGGCCATTATAGAACCCATTTTCATCAATGGCCCGAGGGCATCCCCCTACCGCGCAGGGCCGCCCGCCGCAAATCGCGCCCGATAGTCGGACGGCGTCACTCCCAATTTTTCCCGGAACAGCCGATGCATTGTGTCCGCGCTCTTCAATCCGCTTTTCTCCGCCACGCGCTCAATCGTCCATGCGGTATTTTCCAGATGGCGGCATGCATGGTCGAGCCGCATGTCCAATACGTAACGCGCCGGGGTCTTGCCCACCTTCAGCTGAAACTGCCGCGCGAAATTGCGCGGACTCATGGCCGCGCGTTCGGCCAGCGCGGCCACGCGCAAATCGTGCTGCGGATGCTCCAGCATCCACGCCAGCAAATCGGCGAACAGGTCGCTTTCCGCATCCTGTCCCGCCAACGTTGCGCTGAACTGCCGTTGTCCGCCCGGACGATGCAGGAACAACACCAGATCGCGGGCGATGGCGGCGGCCACCGCATGCCCGAGATCAGCCTTGACCATTGCCAATGCGAGGTCGATGCCGGCCGTCACGCCGGCCGAAGTGTGGAGCCTGCCGTCGATCCGGTAGATGGCATCGGCGTCCACCCGCGCTTGCGGAAAATATTCCTGCAATGCCTCGACGGCTGCCCAGTGCGTCGTCACCGAGCGGCCGTCCAACAGGCCCGCGGCCCCGAGCACGAACGCTCCGGTACAGATGCTGCCGATTCTCCGCGCCCGCCCGGCATGCTCCCGCAGCCAGCCGATCAAGGCCGGATCAATGGCGGCGCGGCGTATCGCCGGTTCATGACCGCCGGCGACGAGCAAGGTGTCGATGTCCGCGGAAATGCCGGACAACGGCTCGATGCCGGCCAGCATCAAGGGCGAGCGGGTACGGATGGCCGCGCCATCGACTGATGCCACGCGGATGCGGTAAGTACCGGGAACCTGTTCCTCGGCCCGCGTGAATACGCCGATCGGCCCCGTCAGATCGAGCGGTTCAGTTCCCTCGAAAGCAACGAAGACAATCTGCCTGGCAGCATGGCGATGGGCCGGCGTTGGCAGAAAATCAGATTTCTTTGTCATGGCAATCCTATGATGATCGACCTACGATACTGCCTCCACCACTCTGGCGACACGGACGCAGCATGGAAAGACGATTATTCTTATCCGGGATGACAGCCTTGGGCATGTCGATGGCGACTATTGTATTGGCGTCGCCCGGCCGAGGCCTGGATGCGGCATCGACATCGACATCAACATCAAATGACCGGGATGATCCGATGTCGGCCTTGCGCCCGCCGAAACGGGCGCGACCGCTGGTCGCCATCGTTGCCGACAATCGCGGAACCGAAACCACCGACCTCATGATCCCTCAGGCGGTACTGGCCCGTTCGGGCCTGGCCGAGGTCATCGTGGTCGCCCCCGAGCCCGGCAACATTGCGCTGATGCCTGCGCTTGCCATCGCCGCGCAAAGCACCCTCGCGGCCTTCGACCTTGCCTATCCCGAGGGCGCCGACTATGTCATCGTGCCCGCCTTCCACCACGACGACAGCAAAGGCCCCATCATCGACTGGATCAAACGCCAGGCGGCGTCACGCGCCATCATCGCGGGAATTTGCGAGGGCGCCAAAGTGCTGGGACGGGCCGGCCTGCTGGACGGCCGCAACGCCACCACGCACTGGTATGCCGCCGGGGAGTTGCGCTCCAGGCATCCGACGCTGCGGTGGACGCCCCATCGCCGCTACGTTGTCGACCACGGCATCGTCACCACCACGGGTGTATCCGCCTCCCTGCCGGTTTCCCTGAAACTGGTGGAAGCAATCGGGGGCAGCGGCGCCGCCCAGGCGCTGGCAGCAAGCCTTGGCGTGGCCGACTATGGCGACGCGCATGACAGCGACCGCTACCGCCTGGGCGCCGCCCATGTCTGGAACGCGCTATCCAACAGCGCCGCCGTATGGCGGCACGAAACGATCGGCATTCCGGCCGAGCCCGGCGTGGATGGCATCGCCTTGGCGCTAGCGGCCGATCCATGGTCCCGCACCTATCGCTCCCGGGCGCTGGCATTGGGGGCGTCCCCCTCGGTACCCACCCGCGACGGACTGGACTTGCATATCGATGCCCGGATGGACGAAGCGCGCGCCGACCTGGTAGTCCCGCTTGACGCCGGCGCGCCTCCGGCCAAGCAGCTTGACACCAGCCTGACGGCAATCGCAGCGCGCTACGGACATGGCACCGCCGACCTGGTGGCGCTGCAGCTGGAGTATCCATGGCCCTGCCCATCCCCGGCCGGCGGCACATGCCCCGCCGGGGCCGCCGCATGACATCCGCGCATGGCATCCGCGCATCGGATTTACAATAGCCTCATTCATCAACACCACCTGCCGACCAGTCCACAGGTCTCACGCATGAGGCTCATCCACCATGACTAATATGACTAACGCCCTGAAAATCGACTTCGTCTCCGACATCGTATGCCCCTGGTGCGCGATTGGCCTGGCCAGCCTCAACACCGCGCTCGAACGCATCGGCCCGGCGGCGCAAACCGAGATCGCCTTCCATCCCTTCGAACTCAACCCGAACTTGCCCGCGGCAGGCCAGTCCCAACTCGAACACATCACCGAAAAATACGGCATCACGGCCGACCAGGCCCGCGCCAATCGCGAGCAGATCCGGGCCAGGGCGGCCGCGGTCGGCTTCACGATGAACCGGGACGATGCCAGCCTCGTCTACAACACCTTCGATGCCCATCGCCTGTTGGCCTGGGCGCAAGAAAGGGGCGCGCAGGCGGCACTCAAGGCAGCCCTGTTCACCGCCTATTTCACCGATGGAAAGAACATCGCAGACCGGGATGTGCTGGCCGATATCGCCCGGCAGGCCGGCCTGGATGGCATGGAGGCGGGTGCGATGCTGGCATCGGACCAGTTCCGGCAACAAGTGCGGGAAGAAGAAGCGCTGTGGGTCCAGCGCGGCATCAACAGCGTCCCGGCAATCGTCGTAAACGACCGCTACCTGATCTCGGGAGGCCAACCGCCGGAAGTGTTTGAACAGCAAATCCGGGCCATCCTGGCGGGCGACGTGCAAGGCTGACGATCCGCAACCGCGTTCATAGG
The DNA here is from genome assembly GCF_007828355.1 of Herbaspirillum sp. SJZ099. Taxonomy (NCBI): domain Bacteria; kingdom Pseudomonadati; phylum Pseudomonadota; class Betaproteobacteria; order Burkholderiales; family Oxalobacteraceae; genus Herbaspirillum; species Herbaspirillum sp. SJZ099. The sequence goes on from NZ_VIUO01000005.1 coordinate 170,643, forward strand.
CGATATGGACGGCGCGGCATGGCTCCCGGGTTGCATGGCCGCTGCCTGGCGGACAAGCCGGAGTTACCCCAGCGCCGTCCACTTCCGGCTGCTCGCCGCCGACTCCACCACCTTCTCGATAAAGCGCACGCCCTGCCTGCCGTCTTCCACACGGGGATAGTCGGCCTCCAACGGGTCGGCGATGCGGCCATCCGCGCGCGCGCGGATGTCGGCCGCCACGCCCAGGTAGACATTCGCAAAGGCTTCGATGAAAGCCTCGGGATGGCCGGCCGGAATCCGGCCCGCGCGCCGGGCCGATTCGCTCAGCCATGGCGAGCCGCGCGTCAGGATGCGGCGCGGCCCGTCCAGCGGGGAATGGACCAGCTGGTTCGGCTCCTCCTGGCGCCATACCAGCGTGCCCAGTGTGCCGGAGACCTGCAGCCGCAGATCGTTCTCCAGTCCCGCCGCCACTTGCGACGCCACGATGATGCCGCGCGCGCCTTCGGCATAGCGCAGCAGCAATTGCGCATCGTCGTCCAGGCGGCGGCCGGCGCCGAAGACGGTGAGATCGGCGCACAGCGCGTCCGGCCGCAGGCCGGTGACGGTGGCGGCCAGGTTCTCGGCATGCGAACCGATGTCGGCCATGGTGCCGGCGCTGCCGCTGCGCAGCGGGTCCAGCCGCCAGTCGGCCTGCTTGTTGCCGCCGTCCACCGCGGCGGCCAGCCAGCCCTGGTTGTATTCCACGGCGATCTTGCGCAGCGTGCCCAGCGCGCCGCTGCGCACCAGGTGGCGCGCTTCGCGCACCATCGGGTAGCCGGTGTAGTTGTAGGTCACGCCGAACACGGTGCCGGCCTTGCGCACCGCGGCCACCAGCTCATCGGCCTGGGCTCCGGTGTGCACCAGCGGCTTGTCGCATACGACATGGAACCCCGCTTGCACGAAGGCCAGCGCCACTGGGTGATGCACATGGTTGGGCGTGACGATGCTGACCAGGTCGATGCGCTCGTCGGGGCCGCGGCGCAACTCGTCGGCCAGCAGTTCCTGCCAACTGCCATGGTTGCGGCCGTCGGCAAGGCCCAGCGCGGCGCCCGATTCGCGCGCGCGCTCAGGCGAGGACGAGAGCGCGCCGGCCACCAGCTCGAACTGCCCATCCAGCGCCATGGCCTTGCGATGCACGGCGCCGATGAAGGCGCCGTGGCCGCCGCCCACCATGGCGTAGCGTAGTTTTCTTTGATTGGACATACCTGGAGCCCTTGTTGGTGTTGGTCGTCGTGGCGGTCCGGCCGGATCAGGCCTGCCGGTCCCTGGCAAACACGGCGTCGAACGCGCCGGCCGCGGGCTTGAAATCGAGCCGCCGGCAAAAGGCCGCGCTCTCGGTGGCGCCGTGCACGCGATCCATGCGGCTATCCTCCCACTCCACCGAGAGCGGCCCCTGGTAGCCGATATCGTTGAGGGCGACGATGATCGATTCGAAATCGACCATGCCCCGCCCCACGCTGCGGAAATCCCAATGCCGGCGGGCGTCGCCGAAGCTGGTGTGGCCGCCGAACACGCCCACGCTGCCATCGCCCTTGCCCCACCAGACATCCTTCATGTGGACGTTGTAGATGCGGTCGGCGAACTGGCGGATGAACTTCACATAGTCCACGCCCTGGTAGGCCAGGTGGCTGGGATCGAAGTTGAAGCCGAAGCGCCGGTGCCCGTTCACCGCGGCGATGGCGCGTTCGGCCGAGGCGATGTCGAAGGCGATTTCGGTCGGGTGCACTTCCAGCGCGAAGTTGATGTCGTGCCGTTCGAATGCATCAAGGATTGGACCAAAGCGCTGCGCGAAGTCGGCAAAGCCCTTGTCCCAGTAGGCTTGCGTGGTCGGCGGGAAGGCATAGATGGCATGCCAGACCGAGGAACCGGTGAAGCCGGTGACCGTCTTCACGCCGAACCTGGCGGCGGCCAGCGCGGTGTCGGCCAGCTCGCGCGCGGCGCGCTGGCGCACGCCTTCGGGGTCGCCATCGCCCCACACATGGGACGGCAGGATGGACTGGTGGCGTTCGTCGATGCGGTCGCACACCGCCTGCCCCACGAGGTGGTTGCCGATGGCCAGGCATTGCAGCCCGTGCCGGGCCAGCAGCGCGCGCAGGTCCTTGACATACTGCTCGGACGCCAGCGCCTGCTGCACATTGAAGTGGTCGCCCCAGCAAGCCAGCTCCAGGCCGTCGTAGCCCATCTTCCGGGCCAGCGGCGCCAGTTCCGCCAGGGGCAGGTCGGCCCATTGGCCGGTGAAAAGAGTGACGGGTCTTGGCATATGCCGGACTCCTGTTGCGCGTGTTGCGCGATGCGTTGAGCGCGCGGCCCGATCCCGGCCGCCGCGCAAGGAAAGCGTCCCGCCCCGCATCGGAGCGGGACCGGGCCGGTCATCAGAACGGCGAGTCCGGGAAATAGAAGCTCTTCGCGTTGTCCCTGGTGATCAGCACCGAAGGGATGATGGTCGTGGACGGCAGCTTGTCGCCCTTGATGCGCGCCTCGGCGGTGAGCTTGATGGCGTCGTAGATGAACTTGGGGCTATACGACACGTTGGCCTGGATCAACGGATTGCTGCCGTCGATCAGCGTCTTGATCATGCCCTTGGCGCCGGCGCCGCCGAACACCAGCTTGATGTCCTTGCGCCTGGACTGCTCGATGGCCTTGAGCGCGCCCACCGCCATGTCATCGTCGGCGGCCCATACGGCGTCGATCTGCGGGAAGCGCGTCAGGTAGTCCTGCATCACCTTGAAGGCATCGTCGCGGTTCCAGTTGGCATACTTGGCATCGAGCAGCTTGATGTCGGGATGCTGCTTGAGCACGGCGTTGAAGGCATCCATGCGCTCGTTGTCGAGCGTGGTGGCGATGCCGCGCATGGCCACCACATTGCCACGGCCGTTGAGCGCCTTGGCGATGTACTCGGCCGGGATCTTGCCGAAGGCCGTGTTATCGCCGGCGACATAGGCGTCCTGCGCGCTGGCGTCGGTCAGGCCGCGGTCGACCACCGTCACATAGACGCCTTTGGCCTTGACCTGGGCCACCGGCTTGGTCAGCGCCGCCGATTCGAAGGGAAAGACCACCAGCGTGGTGATCTTGTTGACCGTGACCAGGTCCTGCAACTGGTTGGCCTGCTCAGGCGCGCCGCCGGCGGTCTTGACGATGACCTGCAGGCCCGGATGGGCCTTTTCCAGATCCTTCTTGGCCTGGTTGGCCCAGTACACGATACCGGCCGTGAAGCTGTGCGTAGCCGACGGAATGGCGACACCGACCACTACCTTGTCGGCTTGCGCCAGGGCCGGCCCAGCCAGCGCCAGCGCCGCTGCGACGCCCATGGCCGACAGGGCCAGGCGGCGGCTCAAAGAAAGCTTGCTGTTCATGCGTTGTCTCCTGTTGTCTTATGAAAAGGCCGGGCAAACCGGCCGGTTGGGGAACACACTGCAAACTGCAACCGATAACTGGAACCGATCACGGAAACCATTCACGGAAATCATTCAGGGAACGCCCCGGCTTCACTTCCTGCCGCGCTGCATGAAGGCCACCGCGATGATCACGAAGCCCTGCACCGCCGCGTTCAGGTACACGCTGATGATGCTGGTCAGGTTGAGGATGTTGCTGATCACCGAGAGCAGGATCGCGCCCACCACCGTGCCGGCGATGCTGCCCGCGCCGCCCTTCAACACCGTGCCGCCCACGATCACCGCGGCGATCGCCTCCAGCTCCCACAGCAGGCCGGTGGTCGGCGATGCCGATCCCAGGCGCGGCACGTAGAGCAGCGTGGCGATGCCCACGCAGACGCCCAGCAGCATGTAGGTGAGGATCTTGACCTTGTGCACATCCACCGCGGCGTACTGCGCCACCTGCTCATTGGAGCCGATCGCCTGCACGTAGCGGCCGTAGGCGGTGCGGTTGAGGATCACGCCGCCCAGCAGCGCCACCAGCAGGAACACCCACACCGGCACCGGCACGCCCAGCAGATTGGCGTAGTACACCGGGCTGTAGATGTCGGAGAGGTCGTTCTCCAGCGTGATGGCGCCGCCGTTGGAAAAATAAGTCAGGTAGGCGCGGAAGATGCCCAGCGTGCCCAGCGTCACGATGAAAGGCTCGATGCGCCCCTTGGTAATGAGCAGGCCGTGCACCAGCCCGAACACCGCCCCCAGCGCCACCGCCAGCAGCATGCCCGCGGCCACGGCCGCGATGGGCGAACCCAGCACGGGCGCCATGGCATTCATGAACAGGATCACCGAGCCCGCGATCAACGCCGCCATCGAGCCCACCGACAAGTCGATGCCGCCGGAAATGATGACGAAGCACATGCCCACTGCGATGATGCCGATGAAGGCGGTGCGCGTGAGCACGTTCATCACGTTGTCGTAGGTGGCGAAATTACTGTTGAGCAGGGTGCCGGCAATGCACAACAGCACCAGGCCGATGACCGGCCCAAACCCGTGCAGCCGGCTCCACCAGGCGGACATGGCGGCGGTGCGGGGACTGCCGCCGGGGCGCGCGGCGGCGGCGTTTTCAGCGGGTACCTGTGGCATGGACGATCAACTCCTCTTCGGTCAGGTGCGACTCTTGCAGCGTAGTTTGCAGGCGACCGGCGCGCATCACCGCCACGCGGTGGCACAGGCCGATCAGCTCCATCAGTTCGGACGAAATCACGATCACCGCCAGGCCCTGCGCCGCCAGGCGTTGCACCAGGTGGTAGATCTCGCGCTTGGCGCCCACGTCCACGCCGCGCGTGGGCTCGTCGAGCACTACCACCGACGGCTCCGGATGCAGCACCTTGGCCAGCGCCAGCTTTTGCTGGTTACCGCCGGACAGCGCAGATGCGCGCACCTCCAGCGCGCCGGCGCGGATGCCGAACTCCTGCACCGCGGCGCGCAGCGCGGCCTGTTCGGCGGCCGGGTCGAGCCAGGGCCTGGCGTAGCGCTCCAGGGCCATCAACGTGAGGTTGGGACGCAGCCCCAAGTGCACATGCAAGCCCTTGCCCTTGCGGTCTTCGCTGAGATAGGTGAGGCCGTGGCGCGCCGCATCGCGCGGGTTCCTGATCTGCACCGACTTGCCCGCCAGCTCCAGCACGCCGCCGGCGCGCGGGCGCAGGCCGAGCAGGCCCTCGAACAATTCGGTGCGCCCGGCGCCGACCAGGCCGGCAAAGCCCAGTATCTCGCCGCGCCGCACCTCGAAATCGATATCCTCGGCCCAGCCCGGCACCGTCATGCCGCGCACCCGGATCGCCGGTGCGCCATCCGGCGCCGGCAGCTTGGCCGGGAACAGGTCGGCCAGCTCGCGCCCCACCATCAGGTTGGCCATCTGCCGCCGCGTGAGCGACGCCGTGGGTTCCCGCGCCACCAGCAAGCCGTCGCGCATCACGATCACCTCGTCGGTAGTCCGTTCCACCTCGTCCAGCTTGTGGGAGATATAGATGATGGTCACGCCCGCGGCCTTGAATTCGGCCATCAACGCGAACAGGCGCTCGGTTTCGCCCGGCGTCAGCGTGGCGGTGGGCTCATCCATGATGAGCAGGCGCGCGCGGCGGGCCAGCGCGCGGGCAATCTCCACCAGCTGCTTCTCGGCCACGATCAGCTTGCGCACGCGCGTGTCGGGATCCAGCGGCAGCCCGACCTTGGCCAGCGCCGCGCGGGTCTGCTCGCGCATCGCGCGGTCGTCGAGGAACGGGCCCTTGCGGATCTCATGCCCGAGGAAGATGTTCTGCATGATCGTGAGATCGTCCGCCAGATTGAATTCCTGGTGGATCAGCACGATGCCCTGCGCCTCGGCCGCGCGCGGACCGCCGCCCGGCGCGCGCACGGCGCCGTCGATCGCCACCGCGCCGCCGCTCGGGCTCTCGTAGCCGGCCAGGATCTTCATCAGCGTCGACTTGCCGGCGCCGTTCTCGCCCAGCAAACCGTACACGCGGCCCGGCTGCAGCGCGAAATCCACGCCATGCAGCACGCGCACCGGACCGAATGCCTTGGTCACGTTGCGGAATTCGACGGCCACGCTCATGGCGCATCTCCCGCGGCGCTGACCATGCTCTGCTGCATGGCCAGCACCCCCGCGCCCACCACGCCGGCATCGTCGGCCAGGGGCGCGTACTGAATTTCAAGATGGCGGGTGGAGAGCGCCAGCGAGCGGTGGTACACGCTCTGGCGCACCGAGGCCAGGAACAGCGGCCCCATGTCGGCGACCCGCCCGGCAATGAACACGTGCGAAGGATTGAAGAAATTGACCACCGAAGCCAGCATCTGCCCCACCAGGTTGCCCGCGCGCTGGATGATGGCATTGGCCGCCACATCCCCGGCCCGGCTGGCCTGGGCCACGTCTTCCAGCGTCAGCGCGCCGGTCGCCTGCAGGCGTTCGACCAGCAGCGCGCTCTCGCCGCGCTGCGCGGCCTGCACCGCCATGCGGGCCATCGCCGGCGCCGCCGCCATCGCCTCCACGCAACCCTGGTTGCCGCAATGGCAACGCGGGCCGGACTGGTCCACGCAGATATGGCCGACGTCGCCGGCCGAGCCGTTGGCGCCGCGATAGACCTGGCCGTGGCACACGATGCCGCAACCGATGCCGGTGCCGACCTTGATGACCAGAAAATTGGGCAGGTTGCGCTGCAGCCGGTACATTTCGCCGAGCGCCATCAGGTTGACATCGTTGTCCACGAACACCGGCGCGGCGAACGCCTCGCGCAGGTAATCGCGGATGGAAAAACCGTCCCAGTCGGGCATCAGCGGCGGATTGACCAGCTGGCCGCTGGCGAAGTCCACCGGCCCCGGCACGCCCACGCCGATGGCGATGAGCTGTGTCGCCGGCCGCCGGCAGCGCGTGAGCAGCTCCCGCATCAGGCCGCGCAGCCGCGCCAGGATCACGCCCGGCCCCTGGCGCACGTCGATGGGTTCGCGGTGGCGCGCCAGCACGGCCATGTCCGGCCGCATGACGGCCACCTGCATGCTGGTGGCGCCCAGGTCGACGCCGATCACCACGCCCAGCGTCTCGCTCAGGCGCAAGGTCTCGGCGCGGCGGCCGCCGGACGATTCCTGCAGCCCCACCTCGTCGAGCAAACCCTCGTCCAGCAAGGCCGCCACCATGGCGTTGGCCTTGCTCTTGGAATAGGCCAGCCGCTGCGCCAGCGCGTTGCGCGATGCGCCGGCCGACCAGAAGATGGTCTGCAAGACGTCGAGGTCTTCCGTGCCGCAGTTGTGCCAGCGTGCCAAGATTTGTCTCCGGTCGTAGCGCCTCATGTCGGACGCTTGCAGGAATACTATGTGGTCGGCTTTGGCTTATCAAGTCGTAACTTAGACCTAATTCAGGTCAATCCAGCGCTGCCAGCAACGGCTGCCATGCGCCCGGTCAAACACCGTCATCCGAGCTTGAAGGTCCCGACCACCAGCGCCAGCTCGCTGGCTTGCCCTTTCAATGAATCGGCCGCGGCGGCGGCCTGTTCGACCAATGCCGCGTTCTGTTGGGTGGTCTGGTCCATCTGGGCGATGGCCTGGTTGACCTCATTGAGCCCGCTGCTCTGTTCTTGCGTAGCGGCCGTGATTTCGCCGACGATGCCGGTCACGCGCCTGACGCTGGCGACCACCTCGGTCATGGTCGCGCCCGCTTGTTCGACCAGCTTGCTGCCGGCGCCCACCTTCTCCACGGAATCGTCGATCAGCGCCTTGATCTCCCTGGCGGCCGCGGCCGAACGCTGCGCCAGCGAACGCACCTCCGACGCCACCACCGCGAAGCCGCGGCCCTGCTCGCCGGCGCGCGCCGCTTCGACGGCGGCATTGAGCGCCAGGATATTGGTCTGGAAGGCGATGCCGTCGATCACACCGATGATGTCGGCAATCTTGCGCGAGCTCTCGGTGATGCCTTCCATGGTCTGCACCACCTGGCCGACCACGCTGCCGCCCTGGATCGCTACGTCGGAGGCCGATTCGGCCAACTGGTTGGCCTGGCGCGCGTTGTCGGCGTTTTGCCTGACGGTGGAGGTCAACTGCTCCATGGCCGAGGCGGTCTCTTCCAGCGAGCCGGCCTGCTGTTCGGTGCGCGAGGACAAATCGAGGTTGCCGCTGGCAATCTCGGACGTGGCCGTGCCGATGGTGTCGGTGCGCTGGCGCACTTCGCTGACGATATTGCGCAGGCTCTCGTTCATCGCGCGCAGCGCTTCCATCAAACGGCCGGTCTCGTCGCGCCCCCTGGGCCGGATATACACCGTCAAATCTCCCCTGGCCACCCGTTGCGCCACCTCGACCGCCGCCTTGAGCGGACGGGACACATTGCGCCCCACGGCAAACGCCAGCACGCATGCGATCAAGACGGTGGCGCCCAGCAAGCCGAAGATCCAGATCTCGGCCACGGTATATACGCGATACGCGGCCCGGTCGGCGCGCGCGCTGCCTTCGCCGTTGATTTTCACGATCGCCTCAAGATTGGCCACCATGCTGCGGAACACTTTGCCGGATTCGCCGTTGAACAAGGCCCGCGTCTCGTCGTATTGCTGATTGGCCGCCATCTCGGACAATTGCTTATCCATCTCGACATAAGCGGCGAAACTCTTGCTGAACTGCGCGTATTGGGCTTTCTCTTCCGGTTCCGAGATGCGCTGCTCGTAAATGGCGCGCTGCTTGGCAAGCATGCCCAGGCGCGCCTGGATGGCCTGGTTGGCGGCAGCGCGCTCAGCCGGTTGCACCGCCGTCACCAACTCCAGCTCGGCGATGCGCATGAGCGGCAGCGAACGTTGTATCTCCCTGGCCGCCTCGATCGAGGGCATCCATTTGCTGACGATTTCCGCCGATGCCTTGTTCACTTCCTTGAGCTGGCTGACGGAGAACAAGCCGACCATCACCGTCAAGGCGATCATCAGGCCGAAGGAAAAGGCGAGTTTTCTTGCGATATTCAGATTCAAAAACCAGTTCATGTCATCCTCAAATTCCGGTTTGTATCGTTTTTTTTTGGGGGGGGAGGAACGGATCGACAGCGAAGCGATATCGAAACCGGATCCGGTCATTGTTGGCGAAATGCCGGATCGCGCGCACACGAACCTGGGTGTGACCGTCGGAAGCGCCAGGAGGAGATGCGATACCGGCGTTAAGGAATGGGGATCTCGTGGAGACGACCAGCCCCCATTTCATCAGCAGGAGTGAAATGCGTCCTGGCTCGACACGTGCGCCACCTCCCCCGAGGCCACTCGACAAAGCGAGGCCGGGATGAATATTAAATATTCGGGGGATGTCTTTCCAATGAATTAAATCGCGGGCTTAATGCCCTAATCGATATCATTTGGCGCGGCGGGAATCCGCCTGTCTGCGCAAGCCGATTCCCTGTCCCGCGTTCTTGGCAAGCCGACAAGGCCGCTCATCATGACGGGCAGGAGCGGGGCCGGGGCCGCGGAAAGTGCGCCGCCATCCGGGGCTGACGGCCTCTTGCGGCTGCCGCCCCGCGGCGCATCTATTTGACCTTGATAACGACCTTGCCCTTGGCACGTCCGGCCTCGACATAATCCAGCGCATCATTGGCCGCGTCGAACGCAAAGACTTTATCCACGACCGGACGTATCGCGCCGGAATCAACCAGCGACGCAATTCTTTTCAATTGTTCGCCATTGGCCCGCATGAAAAGAAATGAAAAATTGACATTGCACTGCCTTGCCTTTCTTTTGGCGCCAAAGCTTAAAATCCGCATGATCGATGCGACCAGCCACGAAGCCCCGATCTCTTTTGCAAAATCCGAATCCGGCGGCCCGGAGATGGAGACCAATGTCCCGCCCTTTTTCAGGATGCGCATGGATTTCTCCATCGTCTTGCCATCCTGGCTATGCAAGACAACGTCATAGTCCGACAAGATCTTTTCAACGTCATCCCGCTTGTAGTCGATCACAATATCTGCGCCAAGGCGCCTCACCCAATCTGCATTGGCGGCACTGGTACTGGCCGCCACCGTTGCGCCCAGGTGCTTCGCCAGCTGGATGGCAAATGTCCCAACCCCGCCGGAGCCGGCCTGGATGAAGACCTTCTGCCCCTTCTTCAATCCCGCTTTTTCGACCAACGCCTGCCACGCAGTTAAACCGACCAGCGGCAGCGAGGCGGCTTCTTCCATCGAGATCGATTCCGGTTTCAAGGAAACGTCTTTTTCATTCATCGAGATGAACTCCGCGAATGTGCCGATCCTGCCTTTGTCTGGGCGGGCATAGACTTCATCCCCGGGCTTGAACCGGCTTACCTTGGCCCCTGTCTTGATCACCACGCCGGCCACATCGTTACCTAAAATCAAAGGCAATCCATAGGGCAAAATGAGTTTGAATTCTCCGTTCCTGATTTTGGCATCAAGCAGATTGACGCCTGCGGCGTGGACTTGGACCAATACATCATCGTCACGCACATCCGGCTCCGGCATGTCGGCAGGATGCAGACGGTTATTGCGGCCATAGCGTTTGATGATGAATGCCTTCATGATGTCTTTCCCGATTCTGTTTAGGTGTTCCTGCATGCTGGCCGTGGTTTCATGGCTCGCTGCAAAATATTGACTGCCTGGATTTTCCCGATGCCGACGCCATCGAAACGCTCTCACATGATTCCCAAATATGCGCGCAGGCGCATGTCGTCGCCAGTGAAAATCGCCATGGCCTCAACCTCCGGATGCATGGCTTTCGCGGCTGCCGCATGCCGGGTCGCGGCGGCGACGGCAGGACATTCCGCTTCCGCAGCGTTTTCCAATCGACCGCTTTCCTGCTCTGCGTCACGCCGCCTGATTTGGCAGCGAACCGGTATCTTCATGATTCCAGCCGCAAGTCTTTTCTGATACCGGCATCGACCAGGGCCGCCGGAGCGAATCTATGCAAAAAGCGCAGGCGCCTCGCCAACCCGCCGGCGGAATAACGCAGCATGGGGCGGCGGGCACTTGCCGCTTTGAGCACGGTGTCAGCCACGACCTCCGGGCCGTCTGCGCCGCTCACCAGCTCTTTTACGCGCTGTTTCAGGGCCGCGCGAATTTCACTGTACAGGTCGAGCGCATTGTCGGGCTCCATGGAATTCACATCGAACCGGGTATGGATATAACCAGGCTCGATAACCGAGACGCGAATGCCCATCGTGCGCAATTCGTGGTCGAGCGATTCCGAATACCCCGCTACGGCATGCTTGGTCGCGGAGTAAAGCGCCATGTACGGCATGGGCAGAAAACCCAGCACCGAACCGATATTGAGGATACGCCCGGCACGCTGCCGGCGCATGTGAGGAACCACGGCGCGCGTCATTCGAACCAGCCCGAAAAAGTTGGTTTCAAAGATCGAGCGGGCCTGCTCAAGCGAGCTCTCCTCCGCCGCAGCCGGAGCAACGCCGAAACCGGCATTGTTCACCAGCAGATCGATTCGGCCGCTTTGCTTCATCACTGCGTCGACGGCAGCGTCGACCGAATCGTCGCTGGTCACATCGAGCGATAGCATGTCGAACGGCTGTTGGCCCTGAGCCCCGCGCCGACTCGTGCCGTAAACCTTATAGCCGGCTTGTGCAAGCCGCAACGCGCTTGCTTCGCCAATCCCCGAAGAGGCTCCGGTCACCAGTGCGATTTTCCTGTCCATCATGTTCTCCCAACTTTCATCAGCAAGCCTTCGGCGGCTTTAAACCAGGTTTTTCCACAAAAAATATTACGATCATCATATTTATAATCAAAAAAACAGGCACGCATGCTCGTACCCCTGAAGTCAGGAATCGGACGGTGCCAGTTTTTTCCGTGCCGCCTCGAGAAAACTTTCAGACAACCTGGGGTCGTCGACAGCCCGCGCCATGATCATGGCGCCGACAATCGAAGCGACGATCATGAGCGCTTCTTCATGTCCAGCCGGGGTTCCCCAGCCGGGCAGCTCGCGCGCGACCACATCGATCATCTCTTTGATGCGGCGGGTCGCGGCGTGCCGCACCTCTGGCGCCTGGCGCGGCATTTCCGAACCCAGCGCGGAAATCGGACAGCCGGTTTCAATCCCGGCAAAATGCTCCGCCGACAGGTAGGCCTGGATCATTGCCGGCAAAGCCTGCCCGGGCGGAACCGCGGCAGCGATGCGTTCCGACAGACCGACGGCTTCCGCGCCGGCACGATCCGCCGCTTCCGCCAGCAACGCTTCACGCGACGCGAAGTGGGCGTAGAAGCCGCCGTGCGTCAGCCCGGCTTCCTTCATGATGTCGGCCACTCCGGTGCCGTGATAACCGCTGCGCCGAATCGCGCGCGCGGCGACCTCAACGATGCGCTCATGCGTGATTTCCTTGCGGCTGGCGGTTTTTTGCCCAATGGCTTTCGATTTCATGATGACCATCATATATCATTTCGCAAAAAAATGCTCAGCGAATCCATTTGCGCCGTTTTCCTGTCGCGCCCTCCACCGCCTCCCCCTTGCATCGTTTCACTGCCCAAAGGCTCGGCCACCACGCCATGGATGCCCGGCCTCCCCGGCATGCCTTGGCCAGGTTGCTACACGCCAAATGTACACATCACCGCATTCAATCGTCCCAGCCGCCCGATCACCGCGGCCGGACTTCCAATGAAATGCATGCCGGTGCACGAGCCGGTCATGACGACCTGACCTTTTTGCAAGGGCATGCCGCGTCGCTGCGCATGCCTGGCCAGCCAGGCGACGACCATCTCCAGATCGCGCATGGGGTTGCCGCCCTTGGCCTGGGCGACCAATGCACCGCCGACCTCCAGGCTGGCCTCGAGCCCGGAAAAATCGATCCGGCCCATCGATTCGATCGGGATTTCCGGGCCGAGGACGATGGCGCCATGGCTCTGCAGGTCGGCCAATGCCGCGTTGGGATTGGGGCTAGGAAATGGCGCCAGCCTGGTTTCGACAATCTCGAAAGCCGGCATTGCGGCGTCGAATATTTCGCCGATATCGATGCCCGATGCCGCCAGCTCGCCCGGCCCGACATCGGCGCGCAGGCGCAGGGCCAGCTCGACCTCCACACCGCACAGCGGCCACTGGCTCAGCGTGAATGCGGCGCCGTCGCCAAGGATGCCGAGCGCGGGCAGCGGCGCGCAGTGCGGCTCATGCCCCGCCCCCTTGTGCCCGACCTTCCAGCCGCCGACAGGCCCCAGGAAATCCAGGCAGGCATCCTGCACCGCGTAGGCCTGCTCTCTGCTGTCGACCGGCACTTGCCGATAATCCAGGGGAATGCGGCTTTCCCGGGCCTGCCGCAATAGCCGGGCGATGTCGTGTGCTTGCATCGGTTCTGCCTCAATCAGGCGCCAGAGATGGCGGCATGGCCATGCCCAGGGCGGGCAGTTCCATTGCAATATGTTCGGCGAACGCCAATAGCGCGGCGTCGGCGCCGTGCGGCGCGATCAGTTGCATCCCGGTGGGCAGGCCGGCGACCAGCCCGGTGGGAATGACGATGGCAGGCAGCCCGACCGCGTTGGCCAGCGCGGTGAAGACCGCGTGGTCGCGCGGCCCGGCGGGCCGGCCGCCGATGATCGCCGGGAAAGCCTCATCCGCCGCCCACGGCAAGGCGGCCGTGGCGGGCGTGAGAATGAAATCATGCGCATGCCACAGCTGCGCCATCGCGCGCCGCAGCAGCATCACTTCGCGCTGCAGCGCATACAGCGCGCTGCCGGGCAACGCACGGCCGGCCATCAAGGTCGCGCGCGCCGCCGCGCCGCACTGCTGTTCAAAGGCGTTGGCCCGATCCGGCGCGCCGGGCTGTGCCTGCGCCAGCCACGCCAGGCCGGCCGCCGACAGGGATGGCCACAACTCGTTGACGGCATCGGCCAGATTGAACGTGGCCTGCTCGACCACCACATGCCCGAGCCTGGACAGGCAGCGTGCAACCGCCTGCGCATTGGCCGCAATACCGGGATCGACCTCGACGCCGGCAAACCGCGGCAGGTAAAGAATGCGGCGCGCCGCTGCGACCTCGGAGGGCGGCGAGCGCAGCGGGTGCGCGGCCAGGACTTCCATCATGATCCGCACATCCTGGACCGACCGGCCCAGCCCGCCGACGCTTTCGTATTCCAGGAAAATCTCGGGCAGGCCGCCCTGCCGCGGCACCAGGCCTGCCGACGGCTTGAAACCGAACAGGCCGCAATGCGCCGCCGGCCGCCTGATCGAACCGCCGCCGTCGGTTGCCAGCGCCAGCGGGCCGCAGCCGGAAGCCACTGCCGCGGCGGCGCCTCCCGAGGAACCGCCGGGCGTCAGGCGCACATCCCAGGGATTGCGGGTGGTACCGAAGCGCAGATTGGAGGTATAGCCCTGCATGGCGAACTCGGGAAGATTGCTCTTGCCGAGCAAGACCGCGCCCGCCGCACGCAGGCGCGCCACCGGCAGTTCATCTGCCGCCTCCGGGCCGGCGCCGTAGAGCCGGCTTCCCCAGGTGGTCGGCATGCCGCGCACGTGAAGATTGTCCTTCACGGTCAGCGGTATCCCGTCCAGCATTCCCCATGCTGCGCCGGCAGCCCAGCGGCGCGCGCTGGCATGCGCCGCCTCCAGCGCACTATGGACGGCCACCGCGGTCATGGCATTGATGGTCGGCTGGCATTGCTCGATGCGCGCCAGGCACGCCAGCGCGGCGTCGACCGGCGTGAACGCCCCGCGCCGGTATCCGTCGGCCAGCGCCGCCGCGCCCAGGCGACACAGGTCGCCGGCGGCATCCATTTGCGCAGAGGGCTCCATTTACTCGGGCAGTTCGCCGGCCGGACGTCCCAGCCATTTTTGCGACAGCTTGTCGAGTTCGCCGCTGGCCTTGGCTGCGGCCAGGATGTCATTGAGGCGGGCCCGCAGCTTGTCTTCGTTTTTCGGAAGGCCGATGAAATTGGGCGAGACCTTCAGCACGAACTTGAATTCGGTGTTGAGCTGGGGATTGTTCTTCATCAGCACGTCGGCCACCTGCACGCTGGTCGCCACCAGTTGGGTCTGGCCCGCGGCGAAGGCGGCGATGGTGCTGTTGTTGTCTTCGAAACGGCGCAAGGTGGCGCTGGACGGCGCGACCTTGCTCAGTTCCATGTCATCCATCGAACCGCGGGTCACGCCGATGCTCTTGCCGGCCAGGTCGGGGCCGCCTTTGACCGCCATCGCCCTGGGCCCGAACACGCCGATGAAAAAGGGCGAGTACGCCGCGGTGAAATCGACCACCTTCTCGCGCTCGGCGTTCTTGCCCAGGGTCGAGATGACAATATCCACCTTGTGCGTCTGCAGGTAGGGAATGCGGTTGGCGCTGGTGACCGGCACCAGGACCGCCTTGGCGCCCAGTTTGGCCGCCACCAGGTTGGCCATGTCGATGTCCAGGCCCTTCGGCTGCATGTCGGCGTCGACAAAACCATAGGGAGCGAAGTCGGTCGGCACCGCGATCCGGATCTGGCGCGACTTCTGAATATCCTCCAGCATGCTCTGCGCGGTCGCCGCGCAAGCCGTGGCGGCCAGCAGCAGGCTGGCCAATACCTTGATTTTCCAAGTTTTCATTTCACTCTCCCTGTTGGCTGCGTCAATAGAAAACACCCCGCCGCCCGACGCGGCAGGCGTGCCGGTCAGTGCTGCAAAATCGGCGGGGCCTGCCAACCGATGCCCGCGGGCAAGGGCTGCAGGATGCGGCGCAGCCGCGCTACGGGATCGGCGCTGGCGGCGGCATGGGGCTCGCCATCGAGGGGGAGCTTGCGGTCCCAGGTATCCAGGTGGCTGTCCAGCAGCGCCTGTGCCCTGGCCAGGTCGCCCGCTTCCAGGGCCGCGACGATCGCCGTGTGCTCGGTATATGAGTGCAGCGCATCCTCGTCGGATTGGTGATGCAGCGCGATCAGCGTGGTGCGCGCGGTGAGGTCGCGCAGCGTTTCAGCCAGCACCGGATTGCCCAGGCAATCGGCCAGGCAAACATGGAAATCCCCCAGCAGGAAACTGCGCTGCGCAATATCGCCGCCTTGCAATGCCAGTTTTTGCCGCTTGAGATGCTGGCGCAACTTGCGCAGCGTGGCTTTATCCAGCGCCGTGCGCAGGCGCAGCAAGCCGGTTTCGATGACGCGGCGCGCTTCGAACGTCTGGAACGCCTCTTCCCGGCTGGGCTGCGCGACATACCAGCCGCTGCCGACGCTGGAGGTGACCAGCCGGCGCACCGCCAACCGGGTCAATGCTTCGCGCACGATGGTGCGGCTGCAGCCGAACAGGCTGGCCAACTGCTGCTCGCTCAACTTGTGGCCGGGCAGCAGCTTCCTGGCGAGAACCGCTTCCAGGATGCATGCGCTGATATCGGTTGATGTGGTCATGCCCAACCTGTATGCAGCTTTCGTGCCATATCTGTATTCAGGTTTGGCGACCACCATGCCTCAAATCCGGGCCATGGCGCGTTCAAGACGCGTCCTTCGTGGTGCGGCATCGCCATGCCTGCCCCACATTGGAACCTGCGGCGGCTCAAGGGGGATGCTTGGCATGATGCAGCGGGTTGTGGGGCGCCCGGCACCGCGAGCAAGGGCAACGACTTGCGCCGGCCAAACATTTCAATAATAATTGAAATGTTGAATCATTAAATACCGCCATGGAAACCAAAGCCGTCATCACCGCCCTGGCCGCGCTGGCCCAAGAGTCGCGCCTGGCCATCTTCCGCCATTTGGTGCAGCTCGGGCCTGAAGGCAGTGCCGCCAGCAAGATCGGCGAGCATCTCGACATTGCGCCGTCCTCGCTCTCGTTCCACTTGAAAGAACTGGCGCACGCTTCATTGGTGACTGCGCGGCAGGAAGGCCGGTTTGTGATCTACACCGCCAACTACGCCGCCATGAACCAGGTGCTCGGCTTCCTCACCGACAACTGCTGCGGCGGCAATGCCTGCGCACCCGCGGGCGTGCGCTGCCAGCCGGCGACTTCATCGAACTGACCTTACAACGGCCGCTTTCAGGCGCGCCGACCTCCCACTCACCATCAAGGACCCGACGTGCTTGCGGCATTTCTCATTTTCCTGCTTACCCTGATATTCGTGATCTGGCAGCCCAGGGGGCTGGGCATCGGCTGGAGCGCATGTGCCGGCGCCGCCGTGGCGCTGCTCTGCGGCGTAGTCCATTGGTCGGATATCCCGGCGGTGTGGCATATTGTCTGGAATGCCACCGGCACCTTCATCGCCATCATCATCAGCAGCCTGCTGCTGGACAAGGCCGGCTTCTTCGAATGGGCGGCCCTGCACGTGGCCCGCTGGGGCGGCGGCCGGGGCCGGTTCCTGTTCGGCTTGCTGGTCTTGCTGGGCGCCGCCGTCTCCGCGCTGTTCGCCAACGATGGCGCGGCCCTGATCCTCACGCCCATCGTCATCGCCATTCTGCTGGCATTGCGCTTCCCGCCCCGGGCGACCCTGGCCTTCGTGATGGCGGCCGGCTTCATCGCCGATACGGCCAGCTTGCCGCTGGTGGTATCGAACCTGGTCAACATCGTCTCGGCCGATTTCTTCAAGATCGGTTTCGCCGAGTACGCGTCCATCATGGTCCCGGTCAATATCGTCTCGGTGCTGGCCACGCTCCTGGCGCTTTTCGCCTGCTTCCGGCGCGACATTCCCGCAAGCTATGACCTGGCGCAGCTCCAGTCGCCGGCCGCAGCCATCCGCGACCGCGCCACCTTCGTTGCCGGCTGGTGGGTGCTGGCCCTGCTGCTGGCCGGCTTCTTCTGGCTGGAAGGCCTGGGCGTGCCGATCAGCGCGGTGGCCGCCGTCGGGGCGCTGATCTTGCTGGCCGTGGCCGGCCGCGGCCACATCATCTCCACCCGCGAAGTCGTCAAAGGCGCGCCCTGGCAGATCGTCTTCTTCTCGCTGGGGATGTACCTGGTGGTGTACGGATTGCGCAATGCCGGCCTGACAGGCTATCTCACGGGCGTATTGAATGGCTTCGCCCAGCATGGCGTCTGGGGCGCCGCCATCGGCACCGGCTTGCTGACCGCGTTCCTGTCCTCGGTCATGAACAACATGCCCACCGTGCTGGTCGGCGCCTTGTCGATCGACGCCGCCAGCGCCCAGGGCGTCGTGAAGGAAGCCATGGTGTACGCCAACGTCATCGGCAGCGACCTCGGCCCCAAGATCACGCCGATCGGCAGCCTGGCCACCCTGCTCTGGCTGCACGTCCTCGACAAGAAGAGCATCCACATCTCCTGGGGTTATTATTTCCGGGTGGGCGCCATGCTGACGCTGCCGGTGCTGCTGGCGACGCTATGCGCCCTGGCGCTCCGGTTGGGCGGTTGAGACGGCCCCGGCCGCTTTCCCATTGGCGACGCTCCCCGGCCGACGGGCTCCAAGCCGATTTCACACAAGGATGACACCATGACCACGATCTACCACAACCCTGCCTGCGGAACCTCCCGCAACACCCTGGCGATGATCCGCAACAGCGGCGAAGAACCGATTGTCATCGACTATCTCCAGCATCCCCCTTCGCGCGAAACCCTGGCCAAACTGATCCAGGATGCCGGCCTGGGCGTGCGCGAGGCGATGCGCCAAAAGGGAACGCCCTATGCCGAGCTGGGCCTGGACAACCCGGCGCTGACCGACGAGCAGTTGCTCGATGCCATGCTGGCCCACCCGATCCTGATCAACCGGCCGTTTGTGGTGACCTCCAAGGGAACGCGCCTGTGCCGGCCATCCGAAGTGGTGCTGGAGATCCTGCCGCATCCGCAACAGGGAGCCTTCACGAAAGAAGACGGTGAAGCCGTCATCGACGCGCAGGGGCAACGTGTTGCGTCGGGCAAGTGATCCGCCCTGTCACCCATCCCAAGACTTGCGGTTTCAACGAAACAAATTAGCGGTTAGCGTGTCATACCGCGCAGCCTGCGTTCACTGCACAACGTCCCGACAATAAATCGCTTTCCAGAACGAGGCCGCACAACAGAAACCAGGGTTCGAAGGGATGCGCCCAAGGCGCATGACGGATTTGCCGACGAGGGCGGCAGAAAGAGCAAAATTGAAACAATTGCGCAATCGGCTTTGCATCGGTCTGGTCGGCCTGGGCATGTTCTGGATGCTTGGCATGGTGAGCACGAATGAGCTGGCCAAGAGCAGCATCCTGATGGCGAGCGCCCTGCCCGGCATTACGGGAATGTTCATCGCCATCCCCTATTTCCGTCGGCGCCCCCATTGGTTGTCGGCGAGCACGTTCCTGATCCTCCTGCTTTTTTTCCTCGATGCGACGCTGAAAGGATTTTTGCGCGATTACTTTGGACTGCGCCCCAATCCGATCCTGGTCTTACAGGCCATCTTCAACTCGAATCCGAGTGAAACAGGGGAATTCTTTCGGCACAACTGGCGCAACGTGGTAGAGGCCGCACTCGTCTTTCTCGCATCCTGTTTCCTGGCATTCCTGGCCCAACGAAAACTTGCCGGCATCGAGCCCGATACCAGCGCCGCGCCGCTGAAACGGCGCAGCCTCGTCGGCATTGGCGCGCTTCTCACGGTGTTCCTTGCGCTGCACTTCAATCCCACGATGGCCAAGGAAAATCCGCTCCTGTTCTGGCCGCTTCGCTACCTGGACTATCGCGCACAGGTAGTCCGGGCCGAGAACATGTCGAGGGACATCGAGCGCAACATGGCCAAGAAATCCGACTGGCAGGTTCAGTACGCGGGACCGGATCGCAACACCGTAGTGTGGGTGATTGGAGAAAGCATCAACCGCGCCAACATGTCCCTGTACGGTTATCCGCGCAACACGACACCGTTGCTGAACTCGATGCGCAAGGAGCTGATCGTTTTCCGGGATGTCGTGTCGTCAGAGCCGGCGACCATGGCTTCGCTAATGAAGATGTTCACGCCGGCCGACATCGATGACCCAGACGAGTGGAATCGCAAACCCGACGTGCTGATGCTGGCCCAGGAAGCCGGCTTCAAGACGTTTTGGATTTCCAACCAGGTCCCCAACGATGGCTGGCTGGGATTGGTGTCGAACCGCGCCAGCGAAAAGCTCTTCATCAACAAGGGCGCCGGGCGCGGCGAAAACAATTTCGATGGCAACCTGCTGCCTGGCTTGGAAGCCGCATTAAAGAATCCCGCCCCGAAAAAGCTGATCGTGGTCCATCTCCTGGGCGCTCACCCAACGTACGACATGCGCTACCCCAGGGAATATGCGAAGTTCGATGGCGCCCTCGACCACATTTCAGAACAACTCGCCAGGGCCGAGCGCCCGGTGTGGATTCGCCAGCTGCGCAATGAATACGACAACGCCATCGCATACAACGACTATGTTGTCGGCAGCATGCTCCAGTTGACGATGAAGATGACGCACCAGGATCACGCCAGCCTGGTCTTTAGCTCAGACCACGGCCAGGAAGTCGGCCACACGAGAAACCATGCCGGCCAATCCATTTCGGACGCCACCGGCTACGAAATCCCCATGCTATTGTGGACCAAGTCTTTTGCCGGAAAAAATCCGGAAGAGAAAGCCATGCTCGAACATCGCGCCTACCAGACCGACCATTTCGAGCACACCGTGCTGGGCCTTCTCGGCGTGCGCTCGATTTACTACGAAGCCTCGCGGGATATCCTCAGCGAGAATTTTCACAGCCAGGATTTCGTCAATGGCTTGCGGCGCATCAATGGACGGCCATATGAGCCGCGTACGGTCATGTATCAGCAAAGTCCGGTGAATGCAGCAAGTAAGTGAGTAAGTGAGTAAGTGAGTAAGTGAGTAAGTGAGTAAGTGAGTAAGTGAGTGAGTGAGTGAGTGAGTGAGTGAGTGAGTGAGTGAGTGAGTGAGTGAGTGAGTGAGTGAGGGAGAAGACGCTTGAGCTCTTCTTGGGACGAGATGACTGAAGAGCTGCCTTCGAACCTGGTTTTGGCATCCCTTCCCTGACAACAAATACGATTCCCAAAACAATACAGCCGCGCTTGCCCGCGGCTGTATACCCTGATGATCATCAGCAAACTGCTGCGGCAAGAACGGTTTGGCCGCGCTGGTCCTGTCGCGCGCTCTCATCAATTCAAAGTGGCGCAATGATGGCTTACCACGCCTCGGGGGTTTCCGGCTGCAAGATCATCTTTATCATAAAGTTGTTGAAAATCCCGTTCGACACCACTGCCAGGCCCATGCCTTTGTACAGCGCAGCATAGGCCTCGCTGCCCTCCCCGCCGTCTTCCTTGAGCCGCTCCATTACAGCCCTGAGCGCCTTCATGTGGGTAGGAATTGCCTTGTAGGGCGTGCTGCCATCGGCAGCCACAAAATTGCGCAGGCAATCGATGATCTCATTGCTGCTCAAGGCAGGATTGGCCTCCCACCGCTGTTTCAGCTCCGCATAAAGCTGATCGATGGCGCCATCCTCGGCCTCGGGCTGCGCCTGGTTGGCCAGACGGCTTTCCAGGCTGACCGGCGACGGCTCATTGGTCGACAGGATACTCTGATGGGGTCCAGACAATGGGGAAATCATGGATGCTCCGGTGACGATCTTGGAATAGGTGAGGATGCCGGTTCGAGCATCGCCGCCAAGCGTTCCTGGCCGATGTCGGCGGCAGCGGCGCAGGCAGCGTGCAGCGACTGTAGTCTGGCCATGACGCGGGAGCTGGCGCTAGCCACAAAGTCCTCCGCAGAGAATTCGGCGACGTAGTCGCCATGCCGTAACACGAAGCGATCGTGAGGGTGATAGTCGATGCCGATCGGCGCCGAGATACGCTGCTGCAACCGTGCCATCAGGCAGCGATGCCCGGCGCGCAAGGTATCGGGCAGCAACAGTTCCAGCGGGACGTTTTCCGCCGTGCCGCCGGACTGCTCGCGCAGGCATTCCTCGAAGGCCGCCATCACCACTTCCGGGTCGTCTACGCTGCACCTGAGCAAGCGTTCGGTTTCATCGCGCAGCCGCTCTTGCAGCCGTGCCGCCAGCACGGCGTGGTCGGCCAGGTAATCCGCCACCACCGTCAGGCTTTGCAAGATTCCCGCCGCGTAACCTTCGGCGCGCGCCTCCCGGTATCGGTCGGCGACCTCCTCCTGTGCCTGCGCCACCAGATCGCCGGCTGCCCGACGGGCATGGTCCAGCACCGCCGAGGCGCGCAGATTATTGCGCAAATAAGCGCTGCGGATGCGCACTCCTTCTTCAGGAATGACTTCACAGACGGTATGGATAATTTTTGGCATAGTCAATTGCTTGAGAAATCAGGAACAGCTCGCCCACCGTCACAGGCCGGCGCGGCGCATCGAAACAAGCGTCCAGATCCGGGGGAAACAATAACCGCATGCACGCCTGCAAGTCGGCCGGCGCCTGCTGCTGCCATGCCAATACCAACGCCAGGCCCGTAGCCTGAACCGCCAGCAGCGAGTCGCCTCCCATGCTCGCGCCGCCCGCGGCCATCGGAGTGGACGGCATGACCGGCCATGACAAGGCCATGAACCGGCGCACCGGCAACGGCAGGCGCAGCAATCTCCCACGCCAGACCAGTTCTGCCTTCAGCACCTGGGCCCCCAGCAGCGCGCAGATGTAGGGCCATTGCTGCCAGTGCCGCAGCAAGAGATGGTCCGGCACGTCCCGGATGCTGCCCACGGTCGCTACCTGGTCCAGCAGCAGGCGATTGACCACGGCGCGCTGGCGCGGATTTCCCAACCCGGCCGCCAGGCGCATGCGATCGGGATGCACATAGGCCAACGGATCCAGCAAGAGCCGCGCCGGAGCGTCGTGCAACGCAGGCCGATCAGGCAACTGAAGATTCATTGGTCTCTACCGGATGGTCTTTGCGGCCGCAGGTTGGCAAGCGGCCCGCGATAGCGCCAGCCCAACCATGCCAGCACACCCAAGATCGCCGCCGCCAGTGCAGCGATCATGACGGGCAGCGGCTGACCAGGCTTGCTCGCCAAGCGCGGCGCTTCATGCTGCAACTCGCCTCGTCGAGAAAGCACGACCGAGATATTGTCGTACTCGACCTCTGCGAAACTGTTCTTGAGGAAGCGCTTGATATCGTTGATCAGCGTCGGCGAATCGACCTCCCCTTCATAGCTGGCCAGGGCCGACAGATGAATGGGCTGTGCCTTGCGGCCGCCCTCTCCGGCATCCATGTCATAGCTTACATGCACCCGCGCAGTGACCACGCCGGTCATGGTCAGGAGCGACTGCTCCAGTCGTTGCTCGATCCCGGAATAGAGCCGGGCCTTCTCGGCACGCGGCGAAGTCACCAGGCTGTCGGCCGGGAACATGTCGGCGATCTGCACGGTCTTGCGCGAAGGCAGGTCATAGGCCTTGAGGATATCGACGGCCGCCGCAAAGTCGGGCTTGTCGACCTCAATGCTGTAGCCGTTCTTGCCATTGTCCCGTTTGGTCGCATCGATGTTGTGGCGATACAGGACCGCCAACACCTCGTTGGCCTGTCCTTGGTCCAGCGCCTGCAGCAATCCTTCGCGCCCGCAGGCCGCCAGCAGCAGGCACAACAGTACGGAAATGGCCAGCCGCTTCATGCTCGCATGAGGGTCTCAGCGGTACCCGTCACCTTGTGCGTGATAACGCCGATGGTTTGCACCTTCTGGCTGTATTCACCCACGCGCACCTGCAGTGCAAACAAGCTTCCCGGCTCGGACAGGTAGACGGGGTCGTTGGCCTTGGCCAGGATGTGAGCGTATTCGGCCTGCACCTGCACCGAGGTGGAGGCATAGGCGTCGCGCAGGCGATCGTCCAGCGAGGTCGTCGAGACCTCTTCCGGCGTGATATCGACCGCCTGCGGGGAGTCGCCGGGCTGGATTGCTGTAATAACTGTCTGATGCATACTTGAATGGCCTTCCGATATCAGCGGAAGTTAGCCAGGATGGTGGCGTCCGTGTCCTTGAACGCCTTTACCGTGGACGATTGGGCATTGCGCAAGATACTGACTTCGGAAATCACCGCCTGGTACTCTGCCAGCAAAGCCGGGTCGGTGCTGCCGGAACCTGTAGTGCCGTTGCCGGCCAATTGGCTACGCAGGTCCTTCTCCCGGGCAAAGAGCAGACTGCCCCCCTTCTCAAAGCTCTCTGCCGTTTCCACCATCAATCCGCCGCCTTGGTAAGGCGTTGTTGCATCTGCCATATAAAACCTCCTGTTTAAAGTGTATGTGGGAAAAACCAATGCTGACGAGTCAGCTTGAAATACTCCGGGCCGCCATACTTGAATGACTTGCCCTTGAATTGCTTGTCCTTGAGTACCACCGAGAAATGGACATAGCGATGACCGAAGTCGTGGTAAAACGCCTCGGTGAATTCCTGCAGCCGGGCCAGGTCGACGTCGCTCAGCCCGCTGGCGATCGTGTATGTGACGCTGTCGGCATTGCTTTGGCGTCGGTAGTCGATCCCGAAGCGGTCCAGGCCGCTGCGGGCCTGGTTGTCAATCAGCTCATCGGACCAGTTGGCCATGCCGATGCTCTGGGCATAAGGCATCCAACTGCGCAGGCTGCCTAGCAGTGATTTCTGCGTCTGCTGGTCGAGGTGGGTGCGCTCCTGGCTCAGTATCAGCAGCGGCCGCGCCGGATCGTCCAGCTTGAGACGATGGAAAACCAAGGAAGGACAGTTTTCCCGCAACAGCTTGTCGATGCGCTGCTCCTCCGTCCGCAGCGTGGCCACCTGAACCGAGGCAGCCATGCCCTCGCGAGCGAGCGCCTGCCGGGCCCACAAGGCATCTCGTTCGTTCTGCGCGAACAGATAAACCAAATCGTCATGCCCTTTAAGCAAGCGATACTGGCCACTATTGCCCGCCACGACGGTCGCCGCATCAGCCACACGCCGCTCACCCTGGAGATGCATCCAGTACAGCAGGCCGGAAGCCAACAGCGCGGCCAGCACGATGAAGCCCGCCAGCGCGGTCAACAGCCTGGATTGACGACGCGGCTTTGTGGCGGCGACCTCCGCCAGCGATGCTTCGGCGCCAACGATGCCAGGCTCCCATTCGCTGTCCGCAGCGCGCACCGCGAAATCCAGCGGACCGACATGGCAGATCTGCTGAAAGTCCTGAGCCCGCTCCTGCGGCTGCGGATGCAGCGTGCGCAGGCGAAAGCCATCGCCCGCATCGGCATCAATGAGTACCTCAAAATTGCTACCGCCCTCCATCGGCAAAACGATCGTGCCTTCTGGGAAATCGCCCCCTTGCTCCATCAGCTTGTCCGACGGCCCCACGATCACAAGTGTCGCGCCTTCCGGCAACGCGTACTCGCAGCCGCACAAGGGGCCATTCAATAGCCGCAAGACAGCCCGTTTGGCAGCTGCTTCAATCTTTGGTTCAAACTTCGCATCCGCCTGCGCGCCGGCCAATTCCCTGGCAGGCACTTCTTTTTCGGCGATGGTGATCATGCTTACTCCCTCGTTACCATAATCGTCTTACCGCGCAAACGCTCCACCACGTCGCAGGCGCCGCTCACCGTGAGCAGCTGGGGCAACGCCTCGGCATCGATCTCTATATCGAACATGTCGTTGAGCATGTACGCGACTTGCAGCAGATCCAGCGAGTCAGCGCCCAGGTCATCGACCAATAGCGCCTGTTCGTCCGGCAGCCCTGCGGTCATGAAATATTCCCCCAGAAAGCTGCGCACCTGAGTGCGCAATTCATCGCGAGTCATCATGCTCCTCCCGCGAATGCACCTGGTTCACTCCCCGGCGCCGCCCCTCCCCGAGCCGGGGCCGGGCGGTCGTGGACCACGGTGTACAAAGTGTCAGCGCCCACGTTCGGCCGCGCCGTTTGTGGCCTTGGGATGCCATATCCTTTGGGATACGTGCCGAATCCGCTGCCAGAGAACCTTGAACGATTTTCGGATCCTGTTCAAAACCTTCCTGCCGGCATTGATGTGATGGATACCGCCCTCTCCGATCGAGATATCGTAGTGTTCCAGGAGGTATGGCCGGAGCACCCCAGATACATTCCTGAGGTTTATGTATGGCCCAATGCTTTTCTCCCCACTCAGAGACACTCTGTCCGGCTCATTGGGCGGCATGTTGCCCTCTGAGCGATATCCCTTGGAGCCCATTACACCCGGCTGCCAACCACGAAGAATTTCAGTGATCCGATCAGAGCTTGAGAACTCTTGTTGACGCGTTTCCAGATGCGGCCCATCGTCATTGCCTCGTTGTCCGGAAGAGTCGGAAATGCTATGCAAGCCAACCTCAAGCGCGTGCGGAGACCCTGTCTGCGACGATGTTGCTCCTGTCTCGCCCAACCCGCTGCCCTCCGGGATACGCCCATCGTCCTGGAGGTGTTGCTGAGAAACCGGGGGGACATTCATGGGGTTCGACAGCGGCATTAGCCACACTATGTCTGATTCAGCGTTTTCCGCCTCGCCCAGCGACGATATGTCTGATTCATCGCCTTCCGACCCGCTCAGCGACAATATGCCTGAGTCATTGAGCAGCACGCTGCCACTCGAGGCACGGTTCTCGTTTCTGATTCCATCCGAAACATTTCTTTCGGCATTGATATTGGCGACATTGCTCCCTCCGATCTTTTTGGCGGATGCCGAATCCGGCGCACCGACACCAAGAGCCTTGAGCCTCGCGATCGTTCTTTGGATCGTATCCGAACCATTCCGGCCGGCATTGATATTGGTGGCATTGCCCCCTCCGATCTTTTTGGCAGGTGCCGAATCCGATGCATTGACACCGAGGGCCTCAAGATCGGCCGTCAATTTCTGGATCAGAGGAGAAACATTCCTGCCGGCCTTGGATTTGGCGACATTGCCCCCTTCGATCTTTTGCCCGGAAAATCCGGAAAAGCCGGAAGCGCCAGGCAAGCTGGCTGCAGGTTCCGGCTGAGAATCCGTCTGAGGCGATGCTGACCGCATCTCGACCATCTGGATATCGCGCCAGACATTTCCCTCGTCGCCCATGACGTTCTTTGGTTGGACGGTCTTCATCATCGCCTCTGCATCGACAACCATCGGTGCAAAAGGTTTTAGAACAACGCCTACCACTTTCGGAAGGTCATCGGTCACGCGCTGCTGCTCTGCAATGCTGCTCAGGTCTTCGGTCACGCGCCGCTGCTCTGCAACGCTGCTCGGAACATCGCGACGCCAATCGGCGATCAGACGTTCGACTGGATTGGCTGCGCCATCCGACGAAATCGCCATGCCGGGACGCTCCTCGCCTGCATGGCCAAGAACGCCTCGGTTGAAACCGTCCGATCCATCTTCCAGGCCAAACCCAACCAATAACGCGCGGTTATTGCGAGCGACGTTGCTACTGGCGTACCTCGCCAAAACGGCCTCCGACGAACGGCTAGAACCGCCAGGGCCACCATGGTACTTTTCCAGAAAATCCTTACACAAAGGGCTCGTACTGCCAGCGCCATCAAGGCTCTCATCCAAAGATTTCTCGAACCGACATCTCGTACTCCCGACATTACAGAGCAACTCAGCCACTAACGTAGATGGCTCAGTCGCCTGATACCTGGCTTTCATTGAGACAAGGGATACATCAACATTATTCAAAGCGCTCATGCAAAGCCTCTTTAAAAAATTAATCAAAATTGCTGGGCCCGGCGCATGTCACCCATGGAAATAATGCTCTTGCGATCATTCCCGAACGGCCACAGGCATTGCGACTTACGCATGTGCGCGACCTGCAGCAGATCCGGCCGGTCAGCGCCCAGGTCATAGACCGGTTACGCCTGTACGGCCGACAGCCCGGCGGTCATGAAACATACCCGCGGAAAGCCGCGCACTTAGGGGCAAAATTCACCGCAAGGCATCATGTTCCTCCAGCGACCGCTGGCTCATTCCCGGCGCCGGACACCCACCTCGAGGCGGAGCCGGCCAACGCCGGCCGGGCGACCGTGGGCCACGTTAGATAAGGCGACGCCTGGCCCCTCCCGCTTTTATCGCCGCCATTCGACACTGCCATCCTCCCGCACTTCCATCTCATGGCCTTGGTCGAGCTTATAGTAGCCCTCGGGAGACAACGACTGGAACTGGTCAGGCTCCAGCGTCGCATTGGCATCCTCCGGCAGCGGCGCGTCACTTCCGATCGCGCCATCGCGGCCTCTGGGTGTACTCGATACCGCCGCCTTCCACTTGTCATATTGGAACGTGGGAGCGGGAACTTCGAACGCACGGATGGAGGGACTGATCTGTATCGGCCGGTTGGTCGTGGACAGCGGCACATAAGCCGGCATCCCGGGACGCTTGCCATCAATTGTCTTGGCGTCACGTCCGACGATGTCGCGACCTTCAGAAACGCTCGGGACAGGGCCTGCTTGCAATGGGTGCCCGGAAAGGCCGCGAGCGCCAGGCTCGGTATCCAAAGGCTCCCGCGGGGAACTCACCTGCGAAGATGTTGCTCGTGGTTCGAACTGCGGGCTTCCTTGCGAGAAGTCCTGGCGAAGCGCGCTGGCTCGGAGCGTAGCCATGGCCCTCGTCGAGAGGGATTCCGCTGGCGGTTCGAGCCGGGAACTGGTTTCCGACAAGTTCCTGGGAAGCATGTTCCTGAACATAGTCGCCCCCCCTGTCAAGAGCAACTCTGGTTGCGTCAGTGACAATGTGGCGGGTGACAAGCGCGGTGCAGGCACCGGCTCAGCATACTTTGGCGACGCTGCTGTTGCTACCTCAGCTTCCGGCTGGAAATCCGACCGCGCAGAGCCTTTCTCTTCCTCGACCGGCTTGGTGCGTTCCTTGAGTGACTCGAACTCATCGATCATCTCTTGGAGATCCGCATCGATCTTCTTCGTTTCCTTCAGCCCCTCGTCCAAGAACCCGTCAAGCCGTTCGAAGCTTTTCTGATGATCCAGATTGACCTTATCGAGGCGCTGTTCCTCAACAGTACCGGAAACGTAAGGCAAGCCAACCGAAGATTCCGCCAAAGGAACCTGCGACGACGCAGCTACTTGTTCCTCGGCTGCCGGCCGAGAATCCACCTGTACCGCTGTTGCTTGCGCCTTGAGCGGCATGCTTAACTGAAGCGGAGTGAGCATCTCATAGGTGCCCGCTACCTCAGTCTCCGTGCCCAGCGCCTGGATGACAGCCTGCTGCGGATGGAAGTTATTCGCCATCGCGGACGAAACGCCCGTATTCCCGCTGTTCTGGCGGCGGGGTGCCGGAACCGGTTCATCAACCTCTGTCTTCTTGGCAAGCTCTTCGGAACTGGCCGGAGTCGTGCGCCGTTGCTCCACGGAAGTGCCGAGAGCGCCAGGAAAGCTAGCCGTGGATTCCGATGAAAGAACTTCCCGCGGCGCTTCTGTCGGCGCCTCGGTGTTCTGCCGCAAATCCGGCTGCGCTGGCGTTTCTTGTGCCTTGTCCAGCGTGCTGATCCCCTGGGATGGCTCTTCCCCATAGAGCATCTTATTGACTGCCTCTTTGAGACCCGCACGGCGAGCACTGATTTGTTGCCAGGAAAAATCGGAAAGGTCGGGCGTGCCAATCATGGATTCCGACGAAGAAACCTCCTGCGGCGCTTCTGTCGGTACCTCAGCTTTCGGCGGCAAGACCGGCTGCGCTGATCTTGCTTGCGCCTTGAACAGCGCACTGTCTCGCTGAAGTGACTCCGCCTCATCGAGCATCTTATTGATTTCCGCTTTGAGATCGCCAGGGCGGGCATTGCGTTGTTGCGCGGCAAAGTCGGAAACGCCAGAGTCGGAAACGCCAGGCGAGCCAATCATGGATTCCGACGAAGAAACCTCCTGTGGCGCGTCTGTCGGCACCTCGGCTTTCGGCGGCAAAACCGGCTGCGCTGATGTTTGTGGTATTTCGAGCGACGCGCTGCGTTCTTGAGAAGCCGTCTGCGACGCTGTGTCTGATGCCTCGTTCACCGCGCCGTGCCCCATGGCGTTTTCCGCCTTGACCACGGCCACTTGCGGCCCTTGGACATCCTGCCTCGCCTGCATGACGATCTCGTCGGAGTGTGCTGGAACCGGTTCGGCTCCCCCCGTCCCGTTGGCGCCCTCTTCGTGACTTGTCGGATAGAAGGCGGGACCGACCAGCACCGGCCGATTGGTCGTGGACAGTCGTGCATGAGGCGTCGACGCGCCACGCTTTAGCGTGCCATTGGGCCCCTGGAATGCGATATTCTTTAAATCCGGCGCACCGCCACCAAGGCTCTCCCACTTATCGCGCACCCGTTGGAACTCATCCGAAACATCCACCCCGGATCGGACAGCTTGAAACTCCTTGGAAATTTCTTTCAACTTCCCGGGATTGTCACGTACGAACTCCCGGGCAAACTTGCTAAAACCGGCAGCATTGTCTTCCTCACCGCGATGGTCAGCTTCGTACTTCTGGACAACTTCGTCCCACCCTGAATTGGAAGCTGCGGCACTGGCCGAAGAATCCGGCGGCGATCCTGCCGATGAACTCGTCAACCTGGCGGCTGCCTCGCTCGCCGGGCCGTGCGCCTTGGTATCGCCGGCGTCGGCCGTTACACCCTGCGGATGACGAACATTCTCCATTCCTGGAGGAACGCCCGTACCCGCGAGGTTATCGCGGGGCTGTGATGGCACCGGTTCCCCCGCCTCTTTCTTCTCAACAGGGTTTTCGACGTTGACATTGACATTCACGTTGAGACTGACATTGGCACTGGGTTTTTGCTCGGGAAATTTGGGATCTCCGGGCCAGTTAATCGTAATTTTGGAAGAAGAGTCCCTCTGCGAGAATACGCCTGGCCCATTGCGTTCCTCCCCAATCTCAGACGCTACGTCTGATTGATCGGACAGCGTGCCGCCATCCGAGCCATAGCTATCGCCACGCCTTATACCCTGCCGCGGCATGGCTGCCGTGTTCGTTTCCGCATCGGCAAACGTCGGGGGCTTTGCCGCGACCGCAGCGGGGAATTTGTATAGTTCGGCCGAGTACAGCAGCACGCGCAACCGGGTAGCCGCTCCGCGCAGGATATCGGCCTCGCTGCTCCCGACTTTGCGAAGAGAAGGGGCGCTCATGCTTTCGACCGCATAGGCTGCGCGTGTCGATATCTCCAAAGTGCGCTGTTCCTCGTTTTGGCTGGCGCCATCTGAGCCGGCTTCCAGACACTGGCGAAGGGCCGGCTCCAGACGGGACGTCAGGAACCTGTCGTAGATCGCCTTGTCGCCCTGCACGGCGCGGTTGATGGGAGCAAGCGCGGCCTGCACCTTGTCATAGCGATTTCCTTGGCGGTATGCGATAAAACCCGATCCAGCCCCCAATTTATCCTTGACCATCAGGGCGCACAGCTTACGCCCAAGCTCGTCACAATTGACGGAGTCATTGCCTTCCTGGCGCAGCGCCAACAAGACCAGGGCGATGTCCTCGACAGAGGTACGCGCAACGTCGTATGCGGCGTCGTAAATCTGGCGCGCCTTCCCGCCATCGGCGGCGCTGTCGAAGAGAGCGGCCACTGCCTCATCCCGGACCGTATCAAAGAGTCTCAGCACGCCTGGCTTACTGGCCTGGATTTCCGCCGAACGGCTCGAACTGCCGGCGCCAATGAACTGCTGCCCCAATAGCGTAGGCGGCTCATCCGCTCCACGCATAAAAATGCTTTCAACAGGGGACGTGCCAACAGAACTCAAAGGTGTCATAAAAATAAACTTAAAAAAAATTAATCAGAATTGCAGGAAGTTGAACCGCATGCCCGGCATGCCCTTGGTGATTCAAGCAAATATCTTGCGGAAATCCTCGAAACGGCTATCGCGCTTCATCGCCATTTCCAGAAGGACTTGCTCCTTGAGTGGCCTTCCCGGGCCTTGGCAATGCGCTTACCCAATTTCACTACCTCGTCATGGAGATTGCCTGACCTGTCGCCGGCAAAACCCGAATACTTCCCCAGCCCCTCGTGCATTACCAGGGCGTACAGTTCATGTGTGAGCGCATCACAAGTGTCGGATCCATTGACGCTCTTGCGTATATCTAGCAGGCGGTTGACCATTTTCTCGAAAACGCCAAGCGCTTTCGGTGTGCTTCGTTCGCACATATCGCGCACCCTCCGCAGTTGGACGGGGTCGGTGAAGAGGGAATCCATCGCCTTATTCAGGTCGAGTCCCGCTCCTTTTTGCTCAAGAACTGCGCCTGCCGTGGTTGCCGTGGTTGCCGTGGTTGCCGTGGTTGCCGTGGCTGCCGTGGCTGCCGTCGCTCTTCGCTCAAGGGCCGGACCTGCCGTGGATGCCGTCCCCCTTCGCGCAAGGGCCGGACCTGCCGTGGACGCCGTCCCCCTTCGCTCAGGGTACGGGCCTGCCGTGGCTCCCATCACCCATTGCTCAAAGGCAGGACGAACCGCGGGAAATTGCGGCCCCGTTTGCTCAAAATTCGAACCCGGCCAGGTCGTCTTCATCTCCTCATACCGACGATTCGAACTTTCAAGCCCGACGATCTGCGCAGCCAGCATCGTATTCGACGAAACCGTTTGATATGGGGTATCCCCTATGTTGATGGACACACCATTAGTAATCCAAGGGAACATGGAAAGACTCCTTAAAAGATGGATCAGAATTGCAGGAACTGGCGCAGCATGTCGGTCATGGACTTGATGAGCTCAACGATGGTCTTCTGGAAATTCTGGAAATTGCCATAGTCATTGTTCTCCTTCTGGCCGCGGGCCTGCAAACTGTCCTCCACGCGACTCATCTGCGAATCGAAGCCTGCTTTCCATGCGTTATAGGACGCAATCGAAATACGGTGGCCATTTTCCTGCGCAGGCAGGCCATCGCGCATCTTGCGCACCTGGCTAAGATCGGGGATGACGCAATATGTGCCGTCGGCGGAGTTCTTGTAACAGCACTGCCCCTCATCCAGGCCAAGGAGCTTGCACACCGCCTTGGCCTCGTCCTGGGTCAACCCGCCCCTGGGCGCCTTGCCGGCGATGAGCTGGCTCTGCGACGGCGGATCGTACTTCTTGAGCAGGCCCTCAAGCGCCTTCTTGATATCGCCGAAGTCGACCTTCATGTAGTTTTCGTTATCGGAATGCACCCATTGACCGAATTTGCCGAGGATGTCCGAGATTCCCTGGTACATCTTGGTGTATTGATCCAGTGCGGCGGCATATTTGTCCTGATTGCCGTTTTCCCACTGGCTAATCGCGTCCGACAACTGCTTCCATATTTCGTTGAGACTGTTGCCTGTGCCTGCTTGCCCCGGCCCGGCCGACGCGCCAAATGACTGAAGCCGTTCATTGGAATCGCCGGCGCCGTCGTTTTGCATCAGGCCGGCGAAACGCTGCACGGCCGCCTTTGTGCGCGGAAGGTCCAGCTTGTCGCTCAGCATGGCGTCCGCCAGCGCCTCCCGCAGGGCCGGCAGCTTACGTTGATCTATGCCGCCGGCTGGCCCTCTCTTCAGTGCGGACTGGATCGCCTCATGAACCTTGGTACGCGCATGGCCGGGTTTCTCAAAAGCTGCCTGCATAGCCAGGGCAGCCCCCAACAAAGTCTTGTAGCTGGCTGCCCGAGTGCCATCAGCGCCGCTGGCAAGCGATTCGCCGGCCTCGATTTTTTCCTGACCAACCGAATCGGGGTCGACAGCATCGTTCTTGGCGGGCGATATGTATCGTTGCGCGTGTTGTGTGATTTCCATATGCGCGTCCGTCAGACCCTGATCGCCTGAACGATCGAATCAATCGTGCTGAGATTTCGATTCGATGCCGTATCGACCAAAGACAATATCCTGGACAACAGTTGTTGCGAGCGTTCCGCTGCCTGCTCTTCGTTGTGCTGTACATTCGTGGCCACGCCGCCTTCGGCGTCGTTGCGCTTGGCCACGGCATTATCCGCAGCCGCGGCGGTACCCGCTCCGGCCTGCGCCGTGCTGGACAATGGCTGTCCGAATGAAGTGACGACCTGGCCGCTGAATTGCTGATGCCCGTGCTTTTGCTGATTTTCGTACTGCGCTATCCCCAATTCGCCTGCATGTGGTTCCTGGCTCAAACCCGGTTGGCGCAGCACCGCGTGTTCTTCTGCGGTCAGATGGCGCTGTTGGTCCGTCAATGAGGCGATCTTGCCGTTGGTATTGAGCTTGTTCACGTGCCCCGGCGCGTTGACGTTATTGAGGGGCGAGGCCTGACGGTTCAGCGCATTGTTCAACTCGGCATTCTCTTGGTGCATCTGCCGCAAGCTTCGGCCATTTTTGGAGAGATTTTTTATCTGCTCCGTCGTACCCTTGGCGTGCTGGAAAAGTCCGACGCCAGACATAGCCGTACTGAGCAACATTCCGCTGATCGCCCCTCCCAGGTTGGCATTGGCGGCACTGATGCCATTGGCGCCCGAGGCTTGGGCCTGCTGCACCGAAATCTTGCCGAACTCGGCCGCGGTATGGCTGCGGGAGGTGTTGACCTGCCCCAGCAGAACCATCAGCATGAACAGCAGCTCCAACAGGCGATCCACACCCGATCCCTTGCGCGATTCATCCTCCACGCCAGGCAGCTTGCTGTCGAGCATCTGGCCGATCTTCGTGCCTTTGGTCTCGTCGGCCAGTTGCTTGAGCATACCGATGAGCTCGGTGCGCTGCTCCGACGACATGCCGACCAGATCATTCTTGAGCGACTCGCGCCTCTGCGCCGATTGAGCGGTATCGTCCAACTCCAGATCCTGGAGAAATTCCGACATCGGGTGCAAGTCCTGCGCTTGTTTTCCCTGGATGGATACATCCGTCAGATTCAGGGAGGCGCGCAAAACGGCCGATTGCGATGTAATTTCCATGATGAACTCCTTTTCGTAAAGTACGGCGCTCAGGCCGCATGAGCGCCGCGCACGGCGCGCGCGGCGACGACGCCGGTGTCGGCATATTGCTTGATGACTTGACTGGCGTAAGCGAAGAAGTGTTGCGAAGACTCGAATGATTTCTTGAGGGCTTCGAGCAGATTGGCAGACATGTCGTTGATCAGTTCCTGCTCGCTCATCGTCAGCTTCATGCTGGCGACAATCTCGGCGACCTTGCGGTTATCCACCTGCACGCCGACATCCAGGCCACTGGTAATGACGGTCTTGCCGAAGTTGACGCCAGCCGCGAGGCGCCCAAGATTCTGGGAATATATCTGCTTGCTGACCCCATCGGTGGACAAGCCCAGGCGCTGGCTGACGGCATCGAACATGCGGCTCGCCCCATTGGATGCCTGGCGCGCCATTTGCGTGACCGCTTTCTTCAGCATCTCCGGAATCAGCTTGCCGATGGTCTTTTCCATCACCTTGCCGAGCACCGAGCCCAACCGGCCAACCACGTTGGAAACCGCGCTGGCCACGGCGCTGCCCGCGCCGGTCACCGCCAATGCCACCACGGCGGCGGCCATCACCACCGAGACCACGATCATGGCTGCCATGCGGGCCGTCTGCTCGTCCACCCCCAGGCCCGTCATGATGCCCGCGACCTTGTCCATGACGAACTGCAGCACAGGCTGCAGCAATTTCATCACGGGTGCCATCGCTTCCTGCATGAAGGACTTGTCGGTGACCGCCTGATAAATCCCGTCCGCCACCATCAGCGCCAGGCCGATGCCGGCAAGGGCCAGGCTGGCGCCGCCGGTGAAGGCAGCGCCGATGAAGGCCACCGCCGTCACCACCGCGCCCAGGATCTTGCCGACACATCCCATCGCCTTGTTCATCGCCTCGGCCTTGGCCAGATCCTTCTCGGCCTTCTCGGCATCCTTGAGCAATTTCTTGGAGCGGATGTCCGCCTGCACCTGGAGCAGTTCCCGTTGTGCCTCCGAACGGGTCTCGCCAGCCTTGAAAAGAAGCTCTCCCAGTTTCGTCATCAAGCGCAGCATGCGGGCGATGTTGCTGGCGTCGCTCTTCATGGTCTCGCCGCGCACGGCAACCTTCTGCACATTGGCCTTTTCCAGCAACTCGTCGACCTTCGATTGCAAAGCCAGGACATGGCCCTGCTGAGCCTGCACCGCTTGCTTGCCATGCGTCACGTCAACCATGGCCGCGGCCACCGATTCGCGCAAGGCATCCCGATGCTGGCGAACGGCCTCGTACCCGGGCGCCTCAGGATCCATCGCCGCCAGTTGCGCCTCGGCCTTGAGCAGCTCCTGCTGCGCCTCCTCGAGGGCTTGGCCGGATTGCTCCAGCTTGCTGCTCAGCGCTTCGAGCTGATCGAGCGCCTCTGCCACCTTGCCTTGGGCGGCCTCGTATTCCATCGCCAGCCGCGCGCTGCCGGCGTTGCGCACGGCATCGCGCACGGCGGCCGAATGCGCATTGAAGGCCAGCTTGCTCAGATTGGCGCTTTCCAGCGCCTTCGCCATCGAAGCCAGCAGCTGCCCAGCCTGCCGGGTATCGGTCGCGGCGCCGCCACCAGACCGGGGCGCCGCCAGTTGCGGGCGATCGATCATGGCGCCGGCCTGGACGCGGTGCTGCGTTGATGTGCCGCCAGTTTCAGCGGCCGCGTCGGCAACCACCGCGGCCAGTTCCGCGGTAACCTCCTGCGCCTTCCAAAGCACTGTGGGCGGTATCTTCCCCAGCTGACCGGCGCGTTCATTCATGACGTGATTGGCGAGGAAATCGATGCTTCCCTGCGCCCTTGCGTTGACCGTACTCATCTCACTTTTCCTTGTGTTTTTTGGTTGCCGCCCCACCGGACCGGTAGCGCTTCAAGACCGTCAGATAGGCTTGGGCTGCGTCCTTCAATGCCTCGTCGTCGGCCTGCTCCAGCACCGCCTTGAAGCATTGACTGGCCTTTCCCGATTTACCCATCGCCAGCTGGCATTGGCCGGCGTATAGCATCGGCCGGTAGTCGTCATGCCCCTGGGCGAAGGCGACGGCATACAAATCGGCGGCTTTCTGGTGCATCTCCTTCAACTGGTAGACCGCGGCCAGTCCCATGAGAAAATCGACGCAATAAAAGTCGTAGATGCACAGGAAACGGAAAAACTTCTCCGCCTCATCCAGCCGCCCCTGCTGGTAGAAGTCGTAGGCCAGGCGGTATAGCCCGTCCATTTGCTCGTCGGAGATCCCATGGATTTCCTTGAGCGTGACTCCCTGGTTGACCGCATCGAGAATGACTTCCAGGTCTTTCTCTTCGGCCTGGCCATATTGATGACTCATGTTGCTGCTCCTTTCGCGTCATCAAACGACAACGTCAGTATCAAATGACCGTCCGCGCCGCGCATTAAAAAAACGCGCATGCGGACGGCTCCAAAAAATTCCTTCTCCGCCACACTCAACTTTCCTCGCCCATGCCGGCCTGTTCCACCTCCTGCAGCCAAAGCAGCAGGTGCACCACAGCATGGATCTCCTTCAGGCTGACCATGTCGTAGAGTCGGTGCGTGCGATACAGACGACGCGCCAGCGGCACGTCCACGATCACCGGCACGCCGACCTGCTCGGCATAGCGACGCACGGCCAGGGCCCGCTGGTTGCGCTCACGCACCGACACCAGCGGAATGGGGCTGAGCTCGGGCTTGAAGTAGATGCCAATGGCCACGTGGGTCGGGTTGGCGATGACCATGCGCGAGTTCTCGATGTCGTACTTGTCCTGCGCCGTGAGCAATTCCATGCGCACTTCCTTGCGCTTTTCCTTGATCATCGGGTCCCCCTCGTTCTCCTTGCGCTCGCGCTTGACCTCCTGCTTGTCCATGCGCAGGTCGCGCAGGTAAATGAACAATTCGACAAGCGCATCCAGAACCAGGATGGCCGCGATGCAGCCCAGGCACGCCAACACCATGTCCACGATCATCTTGCGCCACAGCGCGATAATGGCCGGGACCGATGCATGGACCTGGGCGAATATCTGCTCGCGATGTTCGTTCCACACCAGCACGATGGCGGCGCAGAAAGCGGCCAGGTACAACAGGGTCTTGACGAGTTCCTTGACCGTGCGCACGCTGAAGATCTTCTTGAATCCCTTCATCGGGTTCAGCACGCCCAGATCGAACCTGATGGCCTGCGTGGCCAACATGCCGCGGCTTTGCAGCAACGAAACCGAAACCGTGGCCGCCACGCTCACCGCCAGAATGGGCAGAATGACCTGCAGGCCCAACAACAGCACCTCGGCCACATAGTCATGCAGGTCCAGCGTAAAGCCGCTGCGGGTGGCGCCGATGAAGGCCGCCCCCAGTCGCAACAGGGAGCCCAGCCACACCACTGCCAGTACCCCGCACAACATCAGCGCGGCCACCACCAGGTCACGCGCCTTGAAGGATTGCCCGCGGCGGCCGGCGTCGCGGCGTTTCTTGGGCGTGGCTTTCTCGGTCTTGCTCTCGGCCATGCTCAGTTGCTCCGGAACCAGTCGGGCAAGCTGCGCGCCATCTCGCCCAGACGCAGGATCTCGTCCGGGAAGATCGGTCCGAAGTAGATCAGCAGCACCACCATGGCCACCAGGCTCTTGACCGTGAGCGACACCGAGAAGGCATTGAGCTGCGGCGCGAAGCGCGACAGCAGCCCCAGGATGAATTCACACAACAGCATCACGGCAATCACCGGACTGGACAGCACCACCATATGCGTGACCAGGCCGGTGATCATGCTCAGCAAGGGCGCCTCGGAAAACCGGCATCCCTGCAGCGGATCGCACAGCCGGTAGCTGTCTCCAATGGTCCGTACGAAGGCCATCAGTCCCCCGCCTTGCAGATAGACCACACCCGCGAAAAGATTGAAGAGATTGGACAGATCGGACGTATCCACGCCATTGGCGGGGTCGATGCTGCTGCTCAGCGTGGCCCCGCGCTGATTATCGATAAAGTTGCCCACCGCATGAAAAATCCAGAAGGGCCAGGCCAACAGCGCGCCCAGGATCACGCCCACCAGCACTTCCTGGACGATGGCCGCAAGATAGCTTGCGGTCTCGATGCGCGCCATGGCCTCGATGGGAACCGGCCAGAAGGCCAGCGCCACGAGCATGATGACGGCGCTGCGGGCGACGCCGTTCAACACGCTGCTATTGAAGAACGGCAGCATGAAGAAGACGGGCGCCAGCCGGGCGAAACCCAGCGTCGCACCCAACATCCAGGTGTGTACGTCGAAAAACAGGGAGGTCCGCATGTTGCCGCTACGCTTGCCTCAATTCAGCGCCAGGCGGATGACTTCGCGCCCGAAATTGACCAGGACCTCGCCGTACCAGCCTGAGAGCAGGAACAGACACAAGCTCACGCACAGCAGCTTGATGCCGAACGGCAGCGTCTGCTCCTGCAACTGCGTCACCGTCTGAAACAGGCCGACCAGCAAGCCCACCACAGTGGCGACCACGACCGGCCACAGGACCAGCATGAGCACCAGGTACAGGCTCTTGTTACCGGCATAAACGATATCGCCCATCAGTCAGCCTCCCGCCGCCGGCTTGATGTATTGCAGCAGCAATCCCTGGCTCAGGATGGACCAGCCGTCCAGCGCCACGAACAGGATCAGCTTGATCGGCACCGAGATCACCACCGGACTCATCATCATCATGCCCAGCGACAACAGGATGCTGGAAATCACCAGATCGATCACAACGAAGGGCAGGTACAGGTAGAAGGCGATCTTGAAGGCGCTCTTGATCTCGCTGAGCGCATAAGCCGGCAGCAGCGCGAACACCGAGACGCGCTCCGTTTGCATGCGCGGGTCTCCCTGCTCCAGCTGACGGTCCGACTGGATGCGATCGAAGAACTCGGTCAGCTGGAGGTCGCTGTACTTCTTCAGATAGTCGCGATAAGCATCCAGACCGTTGTCGACGAAGGAACCAACCGATGCCAGACTGGAATAATCAACCGGATTCTCACGCTGGTAGTCATAGACTTTCTGCGCCACCGGCAGCATCACGAAGGCCGACATCATCAGCGCCACCGCATTGAGCACCAGGTTGGAAGGAACCTGTTGCAAGCCCATCGCATTGCGCACCATCACGAAGACGATGGAGAATTTCAGGTAGCAGGTGCCGGCCGCCATCAGGAAAGGCAGCAGTGTGGCAAATGCCAGCAACCCAATGAGCGAAATGTCATTAGACACGAGGCGCCCCGGACAATGCCTGCTTACCCCCAAGCTCATGCAACTCCACCCCCAGGCGGCCATTGATCTCGACCAGTTCCCCCATGGCCAGGCGCATGCCATTGGCCACGATCTCCACCTGTTTTTCCGCTTGCGGATCGAGCTGCAGCACTTGGCCACGATAGAAGGCGTCCAGCTGCGCAACGG
Source organism: Herbaspirillum sp. SJZ099 (assembly GCF_007828355.1). Taxonomy (NCBI): domain Bacteria; kingdom Pseudomonadati; phylum Pseudomonadota; class Betaproteobacteria; order Burkholderiales; family Oxalobacteraceae; genus Herbaspirillum; species Herbaspirillum sp. SJZ099. Next base: position 210,514 of record NZ_VIUO01000005.1, read on the forward strand.
TGTATACGCGGCGTTGCAGGATGAAGTCCAGCCGTAGCGGAATCTCGCTCAGGCTGGTAGTGCTGGCCTCGGCGTGCGGTGCGGGATCGTGCCCGATGGCGAACGCACTGCCCGCGTCCTGGCTCGCGGCAGCCGGATTGTCGATAGGGTTGTCTGAATTCACGAATATTTCTCCATTTTCATTGATGCTGTAGCGCGCAATCGCCTTGTCGGCGCTACTCAGTTCAAAAGTTTCGGTGGCGATCAGCAAGACATCGCCGCGCTCCAGGCGCGCCAGCAGGGCGACGCTGACCCGGCTATATCCCAGGCGCCAGGCCAGCGCCACGGGCAGCTGACCGGCAGCCGCCGACAATGGCGCAGCCGGAATGGCCGAGACTTCCGGGAAGCGGTCCAGCCACACGCGCCCTTGCGGGGTTTTGACGGACAACAGTCGAGAGGACGGCGCCGGTTCCGTACCTGAAAAGCACAAGGTGGCGTACCGCAGCTCGGGCAGGGGCAACTCCACAGGCTGCTCGGCAAGCTCGAACAGGCTGCGCGCATACTGCGTGGCATCGCCCTGGCGCACCGCCAGCGCGGCGACTTCGGGCGCCACGCTGGCCAGCCATTCGTCCAGGTCGAGAAAGCCCTCCCAGCACAGGCCATCCGCGAAGGCTTGAAGCGCTACCAAAGCCGGCGTCTTCGGAACGGGCCCATAGGCCAGTTTCCCGGCCAGCGCCGGATTGCGCCGGGGCCAATTCGCCAGCGCCGCGCGCGCCATCGCTTCGCGCATCGTCACGGCGCGCAGGTTTGGCAGACGAGGATGGCTCACTGAGCCTCCTCATCCTGGCTTGCGTGCCGGCCATGCCGTCGGTCATGCCCATGCTCGCCTTGCTCGCGCTCCTGCACGAGCCAGGGTCCCGGCGTGCCGGCGGTGTCGACATGCGCCCCCAGGCGTTGTTCGACCAAAGCGCTGCCGGGATGCAGCAACAACGGCGCGTTCGCCATCTGCACTGAGCCCGTCTGGCCGGTGCCGGCGGTCACGCTGACGGTATGCTGCTGCCCCCAGGAACGGAAGCTGTAGGTCCATTCCTGCCGGGCCGGCGCTGCCGGCTCCGCGACGTGGTGGGTGCCGGTGGCGAGCCCGGCGCGGGCTTGCTGCGCCGTGGCCGCCGGCGCGGCTGCGCCATGACTGGCGTCGCGCGCGGCTGCCGGCATTGCGTGCACTGCCGGCGCGGCTTCGCCAGCCACACCCGTCGCGCGCTTGCGTGTTGCCACCATGTGTTGTGCCGCGTCTGGCCGATCGGCCCCGCCCTCGGCGCTCTTCTTGTCCGGCGCTACCTGAACCGGCAAGGCGGCGAGCGCGCCAACACTGTCGTTCGCCTTCGCAAGCTGCGCTCCCGACGCCAACGACGGCGGATTTTCCGGCCCGGACAAGACACCATGCGCAACGAGACTCGCGCTCGTCGCGCCGGCCCGTGCGGGCGCCGAGCCGCGCGTTCCCCGCGTACCTTCCTCGGGCAAGGCGACGAGCGCGCCGATGTCCCCGCCATCCTGCGCCGAGCCGCGGGTTCCCTGCGCCCCTTCTTCGGGCATGGCAACGAGCGCGCCGATGCCCCCGTCCGTCTTCGCGGGGCGCGCCAGCGGCGTCAATGGCGCCAACGGCCGTGGATTTTTCGAACCGGACAAGATCCTCGCCCCACCATCCTGCGCCGAGCCGCGCGTTCCCTGCCCTCCTTCTTCGGGCATGGCGGCTAGCGCATCGATGCTGCCGTTCGCCCTGGTGGGCTGCGCCAGCGGCGTCAATGGCGGCCGGTTCTCCGGCATGCCCCAGATCCACTGGCCATACTGGGCCAAGACTTCGCGCACCTCGTCGTGCTCGTGCATATGCTCATCGCGCCTATCGCGCTTGTCGGCCAGGCGACCGTGCAGGTCCCGCAGCCCCTCGTCGAGCCTGCCGGCGTCCTGCATTGGTTGGATATGGGCTATCCTTATCGGGGCCATGACCATCTTTCCTCCACTTCACATTCTTCGGTTTCCAACTGCCGCAAATGCTGCTTGCGGCTTCTTTCCTTCATGAACTCGCGGTAGCGCTCCAGCTGCTGTTCCTGCTTCCGGCACAGCACCTGTTGCGTGTCGACTTGCTGCTGGCATTGCTGCCTGGACTCCTGCTGTTGCCCCAATTCCAGGCGCAGGGCCTGGCTGCGGCGACGGTCGACGGCGCTGCTGCGCAGCCAGCCGAACAGTTTCTGGCGATCCAGGCTCATTCCCTCCAGATCGCCGGCGCCAGCCAATTGCTCCTGGAGCTGCAACTGGCCCTGGAGCTGGAGGCAGTGATCTTCGATCGAGGCCAGCCGCTGGCGCTCGCCTGCCAGGTGTTGCAAGCTGGTCCGCAGGCGCTGCTGGCGGCGCCGCAACAGTGCGTGGTATTTATGCGGCAAGATTCATCATCTCCGTCAACATGGCCTCGTGCTGCACGACCTGCCCGCTGCCCTGTCGCAGCCAATCCTCCAGCGCGGGCCGCTGCTCCAGCAGGCGATCATTGCCTGCGTGCTCGCCGGGACGGTACTCCCCCAGATCGAGCATCATCTGCAACTCCTCCAGCCGGGCCAGCTTCTCGCGCAAGACGCCTGCGGCCCGCAACTGGCCTGGCGAACATATCTGACCAGCCACACGGCTCAGACTGCGCAGCACATCCACGGCCGGGTAATAGTTACGCGCCGCAAGCTTGCGGCTCAGGTAGACGTGGCCATCGAGGATGGAGCGGATTTCCTCGGCAATGGGATCGACTTCCTCATCGCTTTCCATCAGTACCGTGTAAAAGGCGGTGATGCTGCCTTCGGCGGTGACGCCCGGCCGCTCCAGCAAGCGGGGCAAGGCTTCAAATACCGATGCGGGGTAGCCGCGGCGCGCCGGCGGCTCGCCGGCGGCCAGCCCGACGTCCCGCAAGGCCCGCGCATAGCGGGTCAGCGAATCCTGGATCAGCACGACCTGGCAGCCTTGGTCACGGTAATGCTCCGCCACCGTGGTAGCGAGCAAGGCTGCATTGCTGCGATCGATGGACGAGGCATCCGAGGTCGCATAGACCACCACGCTACGGGCGCAGTGGGCGGAGGACTTCATCTGCTCGACGAACTCGGTCACTTCGCGTCCCCGCTCGCCAATCAGGCCGACCACAAACACATCGGCGCGCGCCTGTCGCATGAGCATCGAGACCAGGCTGGTCTTGCCGGTGCCGGCCGGGGCGAAGATGCCCATGCGCTGGCCCACGCCGCAAGTAATCAGCCCGTCGAGCACGCGAATACCGCTGTGGAAGACCTCGCTGATGGGCCGGCGCTGCGCCAGGGACGGCGGCGCCGCATCCAGCGCGCGCCAATGCGGCGCGAGACCGGACGCAACAACCGGCGCCATGCGGGCCTCCTGCTGGCCGTTGGCATCGAGCACGGCGCCGAGCACGCTGTCGTCCAGCGGCACCGTGAGAGAGGCGCCGGTGGGCAGCAGCAGCGACTGGCGCGACAACCCGCGCGGATTGCCCAACAGGCTCAACACCGCCATATCGCCGCGAAAGCCGACGACCTGCGCGCGCGCGGCCGAGGCATCGTCTTGCCAGTGGCGCCGCACCTCGCAGACTTCGCCTACCGCGACGTCGCGTAACGGCGCTTCGATGATGGGGCCGGACAGGCAATGCGGATGCACGAAGCGGCGCAGCAATCGGAGTGGCTGCGAACTCATTGCCGTATGATGTCCAGCAGGCGCAATTGGCGGGTCAGGAAGGCTTCCAGCGCCTGGCCCAGATCCTTGGTATCGCTCAGGTCGATGTCGTCCAGGTCGGTGTAGAGCTGCAAATTTCCTTCACTTTCGCGCAATGCGAGCTGCTTGCTGGCACTGTAGGGAAACGGCGTCATCACTTCCTGCTGCAGCGCCTCCGAGCGCAATCTCACGAGACTGACATGGAATTCGCACAGGTCGCTCCAGAGCATGACCTGCTCCTCCAGGCAAGTGATGAACAAGGGGGGCCCATCCTTGAGTGTGATCTCCACGGTGGCGCCAGGGTCGAGCGGGCGAATCAATGCTGGATTGCAACCGCTTTCAACCAATGTTTTCCTGACCAGTTTCACCCAGGTGTCTTGCGGGATCATGGGATATTCCTTTCCTTAAAATAAGTCAGATGACCTTGAGGACATTGACCTCGACGTTGCTGGCGACCTCGCCGAACGAGATGACTTCCAGGTCGCGGAACCGCACCTCCAGGAGTTTCTTCACGAAGCGACGTACGTCCACGGCGGTCAGTACGATCAGGTCCTTCTGCGCGATCGGGAAGCTCTGGAACACCATCGCGAACTTGTCGATGATGTCATCGGATACGGCAGGTTCCACATTGAGGAAAGCGCCGCTGGAGTTCTGGCGAATGCCTTGGCGGACCTGTTCTTCCATCTCGGCCGAGAGCATCACCACGCGCAGTTTGTTGTCCACGGCAAACTTGTGCGAGATGTAACGGGCCATCGCGCCGCGCACGTGTTCCACCAGCGCGATGACATCCTTCTCGCGGCCGCCCCATTGCGCCAGCACTTCCAGGATCAGCTTGAAATTACGGATCGATATGCGCTCGGAGAGCAACCGCTGCAACACTTCTGCGATCTTCTGCACGCTGACGTTACGCAGCACTTCCTTGAGCAGGTCGGGCGCACGCGACTCCATCTGGTCCAACATCTTCTTGGTTTCCTGGATGCCGAAGAATTCCGGCACATGCTTGACCAGGATCGCCGCCAGGCACTGGTAAAGTTCGTCCTCGGCGCTACGCAACTGAAATCCCAGTTGCGTCAGCGCTTCGTGGTGCGCGACATCGACCCAGTGGGCCTCCTGTTGCGCGGAATCAGGCACGATCTCGGTAGCGATTCCCAGTTGCTCGATCTCCGAAGATATGTTGACCACGCGCAGCTTGCCCCAACGCAGTTGCAGCACCTCGGTGCGAATCTCGTTGATCAGCAGGCTCACGCTGTCGTGCTGCTGGACGGCCGACTCCCGCACCATGAACTCCGGTAGCCGCACGCCATAGTCGATGAAGAACTGGCTGCGCAGGCGCTGCGCCAGTTGCTGGTCGGCGAAGATCGGCGACTTCCCCTTCGGCACCAGCAGGATGAACTCCACGGTCTCCTGGGCGACCTTGTCCAGATCGTTGATCAGGGATAACTGCCGGGACGCCGATTGTCCCTCTTCGCCGGCCGCGAGCGCCGACTCGGACGATTTCCCCGGTGTGGACGCCCCATCCATCCCTTTCCTGCGGCGGTTGCCAAAGTAGAGAAACACGCCCAATGCCAGCGCCAGGACCAGGAAAGCCGCGGTCGGGAACCCCGGCAGGAAGGCCACTATCACCGCCAGCACGGCAGCGATGGCCACGGCGAAGGGCATCCCCAGCAACTGGCCCATGATGTTGCGCCCCAGATTGGCGTCGTCGCCGCTGATGCGGGTGACGATGAAGCCCGCGCTGATCGAAATGAGCAAGGCCGGGATCTGCGCCACCAGCCCATCGCCGATGGTCAGCATGGTGTAGGTCTGCAGCGCCTCCGAGGCATCCATATGATGCTGCACCATCCCTACCGTAATGCCGCCCAGCAGGTTCACCAGGATGATGATGATCCCGGCGATGGCGTCGCCCTTGATGAATTTCATGGCGCCGTCGAAGGAACCGTACAGCTGGCTCTCGCGTTCCAGGATGCTGCGCCGTTCGCGCGCGCCCTCGGCATCGATGACGCCTGCCTTGAGGTCGCCGTCGATACTCATCTGCTTGCCGGGCATGCCATCCAGGGAAAAGCGCGCAGCCACTTCAGCCACTCGCTCCGAGCCCTTGGTGATGACGATGAACTGGACAATGGTGACGATGGCAAAGATCACGAAACCGACGATGAGCATATCGCCGATGATGTATTGGCCGAAGGTCGCGATGATCTGGCCGGCATCGGCCTGGGTCAGGATCAGGCGGCTGGTGCTGATCGAGAGCGCGAGCCGGAACAGCGTGGTGATCAGCAGGATGGTCGGGAATGTCGAGAAGTTAAGGATCTTGTCGACGTAGAACGCCCCCATGAAAAGCAGGATCGCGATAACGATGTTCAGAGCGATCAGGAAATCCACCAGCACCGTCGGCAACGGAACGATCAGCATGGCGATGATCATCACCATCAGCATGACGATGATCAATTCAGGCCGGGATCTCACCTGCTCGAAAAGTCGGGTAATCATGCAGCGCTCACTCTGCCTGGCGGCGTTGCTGCGCCAGTTCGGCCGCATAGCTGTGGTCGAGCAGGCGCGCGAAGGCATGCTGGATATCGTCACGGATGATCTCGGCCTGGTCAGGCGCCTCCCCGGGATGCAAGAAAATCTCGGTCGGCAGCCGTTTGCAGGCGCTGCGCACGCCATCAAGCCAGGTCGAACGCTGCGCATGCGTCAGCAACAGGCAGGCATCCAGCGCTTCGCGCACCACCTCTTCAGGCACGATGTCGCGCTCCACCAGCGCGCACAGCAGCAGTAACCAGTCAGCCTCCTCTTCCTCGCGCGGCGGAACCAGCCTGCGTTCCATGAGTCCGCCCACGAACTCCCGGTCGGCACTGCGCAGCAGGCGCAACTTGCGCACCTGCTCCAACAGGTAGCCGAATTCCACGTGGCTGCAACTGGGGTCCTCCGCACGGATGTCGCAGCCCAGGGATTCCTCGACGAATGCCAGTACCTGGTGGCGCACCCGATAACCGTAGCTGGAGATCCACTCCTGGTAATCGTCGATGGCGCGACCATCGCTGCAGAGGAAGCGGCGGTAAGTCTGGCGTAACAACTGTGCCTCGAAACCCAGCGCGGCGCCGAACAGGCGCGCCTTGATCGCACAGTTGACACCGGCCTTGAGCCGCTTGGGATCGGCCTGGTCCATCACCGTCTCCAGGAGCTTTTCGATTCGGCGGCGCTGGATCGCCTCGAGTTGCCTGCGCCTGAGCAGTTCGCGCAGCACCACGACCAGGTCGCTGTCGTCGGGGAACAGGCTGCGCGCCCGGACCAGCAAGGTATCGATGGCCAGGTCCTGCACCGCCGTCACCGCCACCAGTTTTTGCGCCTTGGGACCGGCCTCCTCGTCGAGTACGCGCTCCAGTCCTTCGGCCGAACCGGCTTCCTTCTTCTCCAACTCGCGCCGGTTGCGAAACTGGGTTGCCACGCTGGCCATGTCATCGGCCATGTCGGCCAGCTTCTGCTGCAAGGCAGCCGGCGTGTCGGTATCGGCAATCTCGCCGTCGTCCGGAGCCGCCTGCGTATCGCTGGCGGCCTTGACCTCTTCCTTGTGGCGCATTTCGTTCAGCAGGCGCGCAGCGACGATCACGCTGCCGCCATGTACATTAGCTACCATGGTACAAATCCTCCGAAGATTGGTTGACCGTTTGGCGCGTCTTGTCCTTGGCCCGGATGAGCTTTTCCATCTCCATCTCTTCTTGCAGGTTGTCGGCATTCATGTCGATGCCCTCGGTGATCTCGCGGGGACGGATCAGGAACACCCGCACGGTGTTCTTGCTGAGGGCCTGGTGGTAACGAAAGAGGCTGCCCACCAGGGGAAGATCGCCCAGTAGCGGAATCTTGCCGATATGCTCGCCGTTCTCGCCGCGCGTATATCCGCCTACCAGCAGGCTCTTGCCCTTTGGCACGCGGGCCACCGTGCTGATCTTGGTGCGGCCAATGGTCGGCAGCGCGTTTTTGGAGCTGCCCTCGTTACGTTGCACCTCGCTGCCATCCTCGATGTTCAGGGAAAGTTCAATCTCTCCCTTGCTGGTGAAACGCGGCAGCACGTTCACCAGCGTGCCGTAGGTAACCTTCTGCAGATCGACGGCGCGCTCGGCCACCAGGGGGGTGTAGAAGGTGCGACTGTTGTCGAACATGGCCGGCGTGTTTTCCTGGGTCAGCACGATCGGGCGAGAGACGATCTGGGCCTTGTTCTCCTGCGCGAGCGCGAGAACGGTAGCCATGAAGCTGTTGCCTTCCAACGTACTGAAGGCGCCCATGCCGCTACCCGCGTTGAGGCTGGCGGAGAAGCGGTTGCCGAGAGAAACCGACCCTTGCCAGTTTATGCCCAGCTGATCCAGGTCATCCTTTTCCAGGTCGATGATCCACAAGGCCAGCTCGACGTGACGCTTCTCCTCGTCCAGCGCCTCGACCAGGTTTCGCACCAACCGGATTTGCTCGGAACTGCCCTTGACCAGCAAGCTATTGGTTTCGGGATAGGCCAGGATGCGAACATTGCCCGTGCCCTGCGGTTGGGCCTGCAAAGATGCGGTAGCGTCGGCTGCCTTCTTGATTGCCGAACTTTCAGGCGAAGGAATGACGGTTCGGTCGATGCGGGTATCCAGCCAGGGCGATGCGGTGGTGGTCTTGTTCACAACCGGCGCGGGTGAAGCCTTCCGTGCTTCGCCGGCCAGCAGTTTCTCGATCACCGTGGCAATGCCGGGAATGACGATGGTATCGTCGCGCCGGGTATAGGAACGGTCGGTGACGAAGGTATTGTTCAACTTGATGACCTCGACGCTTTGGTCGTCCACGCCGCCTTCCTGCGCATCCAGGAACTGCGCGGCCTGCGTGACCAGGTCGACATAGATTGGCGGACCGGCGACATAGAAGGTACGGATGTCGTCCGAACGCAAGGAATAGCGCCCATCGGACAAGCCGGACTTCTTCAGGAAGTCGGCCAGGGTCCGGGTTGAAATATGGTGCAGCCGGATGATGCTGTTTCTGGTCTCGCTGGCGTCATAGACATAAATGGCATTGCCATCGTAATAGGTGATCAGCCCCAACTGCCGGCTGATCTTGCCGACAATGTCACCGTCCTCGAAGTCGAACTCGCCCGACACCTGCATGCCCGCAGCGAGCTTGCTGACGATGATAGGTTTGCCAAGATAGGCGGAGACGCCGCCAAAGAAAGCGCGCAGGCCTTCTTGATGCGCTACATAGCCGGCCCCCTTGGTCTTGCCCAGGTCCTGCGCAAGCGAGACCTGGCAGATCGACAGAAAAAACACTACCCCGAGCCACCATACAGGGCTCAACCAACTCCATTTTTTCACACCAACTTCCTCTATTTTTTGATTTGCGCGTCGAACAGACGCGTTAGGCTCAGACCGGTCAATTTCTTGACCTCGCTGGAGAAATGCGAAGGGGATGCATAACCGTGGGCCATGGCCACATCAGTGACGGATTGGCGGCGCTCGATCACATCGAGCACCGCGCTGGCCAGGCGCCAGCCCGTGAGAGTCGCCTTCGGACTGTCGCCCAGGCTGGCGCGAAAGATCCTGCGAAAATGCCCTGCGGAGATACCATATCGCTCGCTCAAGGCCGCCAGCTTTTCATCTTTTCCCTGCTGCAACAAGAACGACACCATGGAATAAACCTCTGTGCGACGCAGACCGGCGGCGATGCACCGATACTCAGGCGTATCCTCGATGGCCATGCGCAGGAAACCTGCGGTAAGCCGCTTCGGATTGCCATCCAGCAGCCCGTCGGCAAAGCCGCCGTCCTCCTCCCCTTCACCCGAGTTGGACGGGATGCCAAAAGCATGATCGATAAACACTTGTAACTTGGCCAGAGCCCTGATTTCCGGGCCATTCATGGGACAACCTCCGTAATAAGTGGCGCGGTTCATTACATGCCCCGAAATGAAAAAATGTATTCGGCCCCGACCTATCCAAGATAAAACCCGAACCAAAGCAAACGTCAATCAATCGGGATGGGGGCAAAGGCTCGCGTGGGAAACTCCTCGCTTCGGCCGACCTCGCCCTTCCATGCGCACGGCGGCTGCATGCAGCACCAGGGACCGATAACGGCGTACCACGCGCGCGGCATAGCGTTCTCGCAATCCCTCGCGCGCCTGGCCGCCGCCGGCGTTATATGCCCCAACGGCGCGCCAGGTATAGCCGAACCGCGCGATGAAACCGGCCAGTATCTCCGCTCCCACCATGACAGACAGGCAGGCGTCTTTCTTCAAGCGCGCCCGCGTGATGCCTCGTTGCGCCAGATATGGAAAATGCATGCTGTTTATCTGCATCAGTCCCACATCCTCGCTGCCATTGCCATTGTGATGAAGCGCCCGCGAATTCATTGAAGACTCCACCGCAGCGATGGCTCTGAGCATGAGCGGGTCGATGGCATATTTCTTCCCCGCCGCTTCAAAGCAATCGGCATGAGCCAACAAAGGAGAAAATGCCAGCGCCAAACCGCAGGCAAGAAGCCATCGCGCCCTCCCAAGGCGGCAGATCAAATGCGTCAGATCCATCACGCGCCACCTCAACCCGGACAGACAGCACCTCATGCCGCAAGAGACCATCAGGCAACACGGCCCGAACGAATATCCAATCAACACAATAAGATCAATACAAGTAACATCTGCGCGGCCCACGCGGCGCTCATCCGGGGCCAATCCGACAGGAAGGAAAAGCATGCCCATTCTTTGAGACGAACGCCCATTATTGAGCGCGCATTCAACGTCGCAGGGCCCGATGCCGGAGGCATCTTTTCAAAATGCCATCGCTGCCGCAGCCAAACCCGGCGATTTGCAGCGCATCATTACTTCGAAGAAGAACTTGCTCTACGGACGACCGGATTTCCCGAGGCGCTTGGAGAGCCACCCAATCAAGCTTGCTTCGTTGAACGGCAACCGCCAGAAGCGCGACCGAATCTGCCCGGCAATTTCATCGCGTCTTTCGCAATGCCCGCCCTTAAAGAAGGAGAAAAAATGGAGAAATGCTGGAAGCCGCAGCGACATCACCAAGAGAATCTCGCGCAAACAAGTTAGAAATCCTTGAAACTTGGCACCAGTCTAGCGATTACCCGAAAACCGGGAAATAGGCCACCCTCCCAAAATGAACGGGCTATTTTCCTAATTTTTTTGAATGGCTTATGCGAAGGATTAAAACGCAGACGACTCCCCGGCCAGCGGAACCAGGTCCGGACACGCCATCGCTCCCCTTATGCGCACCAATTAGCGGGAAATACCTTTAGAGAAAATATTGATGATCAATACATCGATCACATTCAAGGCAATTCCCGACATGACATACGCATCAAGCTTCTGCTTGTGCGAAAACCGGGCGGCAAGGGTAATGAGAACACCCCCCCCGGCCCAGATCGCGTAAGCGGCGCCGATTGGCTTCAAGGCATGGGACAGGCAATAGAAGGAATGGCATATCCCCCAGCAACGAAAGCCGCTGAAAGCGCGGCTGAAGTCGTTTAACGATTTCAGCACGGTCGTTGCAATGACCTTCACGATGATAGCGATGGACAACGTGATGCAAGCAGCCCCCCCCCCTGTGCATTATTGCCATTCACTCGACTGCGAATGCATGACGGCTCCTCGCCCACCCGGCCGACCGGATTATTGCAGCTTGCCATGCCAAAGACGCAGGAAGCTCGTTAAGAAATAATTAAGAAATATTGGCCCTGGAAAGAAGATTCGAGACAATCAAACTCGATAAAAATTGACTCCATGATTTAGCCGCCACGCCAAGAATGGCACCCCCAACTTCTATCGAAAAAGGTGAAAACGGAATACGCCTCTCCGCCTGAGTCCCTCAAAAAAGCCGCTGCCACGAAAGGCTCGCGGCAGCGGCGAAACAACTTTACCCGTAGGGAGGGGTGGGGTAGTGGGCAAAGCTGTACTACACGATTTACCTGGAGCGCGTTACCAATATAACTAAGCCTGGAGTCAGTTTATCGATTCACGGAAAGCCAGCGAATAGGCCAAACACCTAAAATTAGACAAGCGATATCACTAAATTTTTATTAATCGCTGCTGCCCGGGATTCATCTCAGGCACGGGACAGGGCGCCGTATTAGACTGATACACGGCCAACTCCCTCCAGCCTGCGCACATGTACGACGGACATCGCATCTGCAAGAAAATGCGTATCCATGGACGAGATCAGCTCCACGAAGTTCAATTCTTCTTGGAGTTCTATTGGCGTGTCTTTGAAATTCTTCCGCCTTTCATATAACTGCAGAAACCCGAATTCGGTTAGGGTTCGTTTTTTTAGAAGTTATCTATTTTTATTTTCAATCTAAATTCACAGCATGCGATTGAGCCCAATCATGCCGACGGCAAATTCCAGGAACATTGCGCTCGGCATCCTCCTTGGCATTTTCGTCGGTGCCGTTTCAATGCTGACCATGACCTGGCTGTCATGGCACGTCAAGTCCCGGGATCTCGATACCCATCTCGATTCCTACACAAGCCAGGCGCTTATCCATACCCAGAGTGCAGTCGCCGAGATAACTCGCACATTGACGAAACTCTCGGCCGACTCCTTCAACGCATGTTCGCCGCGGCACATCATCGCCATGCGCAAGGCCATGTTCGACATTGATGCGGTCAGGGAGATCGGCTATTTTGACCGAGACGACGTCCTGCAATGCACGACGTGGGGCGCAGTCGACCAACATATTCGCGCCAGACGTTCCGAGTCGCCCATACAGGATGGCGAACCGGCGGTGACGCCCCTGCGAACGCAATTGCTTGGGATCGACCAGGTGGTGGCCATAAGGTATGGAAACTACAACGCACTGATCAATGCCCGGGAACTGCTGAATATCCCGGTGAAAGGCGGCGTTCATCTGGCGCTGGCGCGCAAGGATGGATTGCTGATCGAGAATTCAGTTCTCAAGAGTTCCCAAGGAGCGCCGATAGCCCTCAACCCCACTCGCTTGGGCGACCTGCGGAAGGATTATTTGATCGTCACCAGGGCACTCGGCGACTGGACCGCCATCGCCGCCTTCCCCAGGCACATAGTGAATGGGCAAGTCAGGGCCGAAGCCAAATGGATCCTGCCCATTGGCGCCTTGATCGCCTGTGCGCTCGCCATCCTGTTCGTCCGTTTCTCCAACAAGACCCCTTCCCCGAAGGAAGAACTGCGCGCCGCGATCAGGACGAAAAACGTGATGCTCCACTACCAACCCATTATCGATTTGCGCACCGGACGCTGCCTGGGTGCAGAAGCGTTGGTACGGTGGAAAAGATCGAATGGGGAGATGGTCCAGCCCGATATTTTCATTCCGATGGCGGAGGACAACGGAATGATTGAGGATCTTACGGAGCACGCCATCGAAAGCGCCGTTCGCGATCTTGAACCGCTGCTTTCAAGCGATCGCTCGTTTCACGTTTCGCTCAACATCAGCGCGGACGACCTGAAATCCGGAAGAATGCTGGCGACCCTGGCCCGTGCCTTGGAAAACACTGCAATCGAGGCGCGGCAGATCTGGCTGGAAGCCACCGAACGCGGCTTCATCAATATCGACGAGGCGCGAAGAACCCTCGCGGCGGCCAAGGAACAAGGCTACGTCATCGCCATCGACGATTTCGGCACCGGCTATTCCAGCCTGCAGTATTTGCAGACCCTGCCGGTGGACATCCTGAAAATCGACAAGTCATTCGTCGGCATGATCGGCAAGAGCGATACGCCATTGATCGAACACATCATTGGCATGGCCAGGAGCCTGGAGCTGCACATCGTGGCCGAGGGCGTCGAAGAAGGCTGGCAGGAAAACTACCTGATCGAAAATGGCGTGGACCTGGTACAGGGCTGGCGTTACTCCAAGGCCCTTCCATTGAAAGACTTCATGTCATTTCATCATGATTTTCCCCGGCATCGGGCCAGGCGGGAACGATCACCGGAAAACTGATGGTAAAGCAACTTCCCGCATCCGGCGTCGATTCGACATCGACCGCGCCATCATGCTGCCTGACCACTTCCATGACGAAGGGCAGCCCCAACCCGACGCCGCGGCTCGGATCGCCGTGGCCGCCATCAACCTGGAAGAACGGCTCGAACAGCCGCGGGATGGCCGCTTCCGGTATGCCGATGCCTTGATCCCGGACAGATATCCTGACCTGCCCGGCCATCGTTGAAAGACCGATGGCAATCACGGTGCCGTTGCCGGAGTATTTGATCGCGTTATCGAGCAGGTTGGCCAGCGCGCGCAGCAGCATATGCCGGTTGCCGCATATGAATAGCTCGTCGGAGACGGCGGGGGCATCGATTTCTATTTTCTTCGCCAGCGCCTGATGCCATGCATGGTCGACGGCTTCGGACACCAAGTCATTCACGGAAACCGGGACATACGTGCTACGGTCCAGGTGCCCCGCCTGGGAGAGCTGGGTAAAATTCTGGGCCACGCTCAGGCTGTAATCGACAAGCTTGTGAATGTTCTCAAAGAGGCTTGGATCGGCCGCCACGCCTGCCTTGAGGCGCTCTTCCAGCAGAGACAACACGGTAGCGAGCGGGCTCCTCAAGTCATGCGCCATATGCCGCAAGGTCAGGCGATCGCTCTGCGCCGCGGAGTGAATATCATGGATATCCACCACGCTGATCATGCTGGCGTCGGAATCGTAGCGTTCTCCATTCATGAAAGGCGTCACAATCACCATGCGCATCCGCCCATTGAGCTCGCGCTCGAACGAGCGCACCGTGCCGCCGACCTTCGCCTCGACTATCTCCTGCAGGACATTGGCAAGGTCGGGGGGGTAGCGGATAGGCGCCGTAGCGTGAATCCCGAGCGACTCTAGCAGGATTCGTCCTTTTTCGTTACACAGGACAAGTTGCCCCCTCTCCTCGACGAACACGGCGTAGGGCAAGGTTTCGATCATCTCGATGTAGCCGGACTGCCACCCCCAGATCTGCTGCATCACCTGCGCAACCGCCTTCTGTTCATCGACGAAAGTCACTGCATCTTGCTGCGGCGCCGGCGCCATGGCGGCAAATCTGCCGGTGCCTATCTTTCCCTTCAATACCGCATATTCATCGTTAAGGAAATTACGCCAGCCATGGGCGCGCTGCCAACCGCACAATCCGAAGATGCAGCAACAACCGGCGATCACCGCACCAGGCGAAAACCAATACCTCCAGTACAACAGGAACGCCAGCTCGCCAAACGTAAACAAGGCCAGCCAAATCACGGCCATGGCATACATCGGCCAGCCGGTCAGCAGGACGCAAATCAATAGCATCCCCACCAACACCCCCGCATTAACCGCAAATTTCACCAAGAAAGAAGGATTGCGCAATACGTGCCCGTCCAACAGGGCCTCCGTAAGCATGGCGCTGGCTTCGGTGCCGCGCACACGGGTGCCGGGATCGAGGGAAAGGTTGAAGGTGCCGGCACTGTCGGAGACGCCGTCGCCGATATAGACGATGCGTCCCTTCCATGCGGTGTCGGGCACGCGCCCTTGCAGCACGTCGATATAGGAATACCGGTCAACGTCGATACGCGGCGGCATAAACACCGAAAGCACACCCTGCTTGACCTGCCCCAATCTGGAGACGCTATTCTGTATGTAGTCCCGCACGTCCCCGAACGGCAAGGCCATCCCCGCTTGCCGGATCGCCTGCAGCACAATATGCGGCAATTCAGCGCCCGTTCCCGGCAGTTTCACATAAGGCAAGATGCCTTGCACCAGGTGATCGCTGCCGATAACGATCGCCCGCTGCCCGACAGCCGCGGCGGCGGCCTGCAATTCCTGAGCCGGGAACTGCGCGATCTCCGGCTCCAGCGTATGAGGCAGGATGTGCACCGGCAATACCACTCGCCCTCGGCGCGCGATCGCATCGACCAGCACCTTCTCGCTTTCGCCGGCACAAGGAATGACCAGATCGAGCACGACACTTGCCGCGCCTTGCAATCGATCGAGTACCTGGGCATGCGAATAGTTGATGAAACATTTGCCGGCACCCAGTGCATCGACCGTTTTCTTGTCGATAATAATCACCGCCGTCTGGCTGAGGCCGCTATGAATGGCGTTGGTGGCGACGGACTGGCGATAGAGTCGGTCCAGCGGCGCGAAAGCCGCCTCGGTCATCGGCAGGACGGCGACGATGGACAGCAGCGCCGTCACCGAAATGAGCCTCCATCCGCCACGGGCGATTCTTTGCAAAAATTGCAACAAAAAATAAGGGGGAGTTGGCATTTTTTAGAATTAGAAAGGGATCTTCCCTGACACCCTCGCTCTGCCATTTGCGGAGCTAATCCACAGAAAAATGTGGCGCCGCCGCCCCCGTCACAGACCTCAACATCAACATCGACATGCTCCCCTTTCAGGCGAACTCAAGGCGGTAACCATAATTATAGATGGTAGATATCACCATCCCATTTTTGGCCCGCAATCCCAACTGGCTGCGCAGTTTGCTGACATAAGTGGCCAAGGTCGCGTCGTACTTCCGGTCGACCGATCCCCATATCTTTTTCATCAGGACATCCTTGGTCACGATACGGCCGGCGTTCGAAAACAGCATCGTGGCCAGGTCGAACTCACGCTGGGCCAACTCGACCGCCTCCCCTCCGACCGAAACGGTTCGGGCTCCGATGTCGATGGCGAACATGCCGACCCGGATCACTTGTGAGGCCTGCTCCTGCGGATAATATTTGCGCAATTGCGCCTGCACGCGGGCCATCAGCTCCCGCTCACGCAGCGGTTTGATCACATAGTCATCCGCGCCGGAGTTGAGGCCATGGACAATGTCAACCTCGCTGTCATGTTGCGTCACCATGATGACCGGCATCACGTCCGCAAACGAAGCGCGAACCCATTTCAGCACTTCGATCCCCGATTTACCTGGCACGTCCCAATCGAGCATGAGCAAGTCGATGCGCTGCCTGCGCACCAGGTCGATGAAGCTGTCCCCGTCATGGCACACCTCTGCATGATGGCCGGCCTTGGTGACCCACTGCGCAACCGCCGTCGCCTGCAACTCGATGTCTTCCAATATACCGATAATCATTTTTCCTCGCTTTGCGGCCGCACTAGCGATCCAGCAGGCCGAATCCCTCATCAACGTGCCATTATGACATTCCATTACCGCGCCCTGATCGCCGCGAACTCCTGCTTGGCCGCGGCCAACGCGGCCATGAACTCTTGGTTGCCATGCAAGGCTGCCACGATGGCGCTCCCCATCACACGGCCGGCCTCCACGTCGCTTTGCCAGTGCGCGCCGCATACCACACGGCTCTCGCCGTAGTCATATCCTCTCTTTAGCAATGCATCCTGCCGCGCCGGGTTGATTTCCGCCAATACCAGCGCTATCGCCCACCCGTATGTCGCGTGGCCTGACGGATAGGAACCGCCCCGGGCGAGCTTCGCGTCGCGCTGCGGCGTGCAGGAATGGGCATTATAGAAAACAAACGGCCTGATACGCCGGTAATGCTTCTTGGCGGAAGAAACCGCGGCGTCGTGGCTGTCGGCGAGCATTTTTTCCATCAGAGCGGAAAGCGCCGGCAGTGCATTCCGGTCGATAGTATGGCCGAACGCCTGGGAAAATATTGCGCCGATATGCAGATAGTCCGCGTCCTTGATCGCCATCGCCATTCGCGACCGGCCAGCACGCACGTTGTCACGTCTGTAATGCGCCTCATCGTTCAAAAATGCCGCCGAATCCGCCGCCGGAGGGGGCGGCAGGATAAACAGGCTGTCCGGCGCCTCCGATGGGGCAAGATACCCATGATGGACACCGGCCTGGGCATGGGCTCCGGCGGCGGCCATGATGACGAAACAAGCGATGGATGTTCGAGTGCGCTTCATTTTTTCAGTTTCTTTAAACGAAAATCTCGCCCGCAGATGCCATGCCGCGCAACCCGCTGTCTTCGCCCACGCACAGGCAGCGGTGAAAGTGTCGTGGGCAACAGTCCATCGTGGGGCTCAACGGGTGAAAATCGGAAGGGAGATTTCCCTCCCCGCGAGTTGCGGGAGAGGGTTCGGCTGTGTGCGCGCACCTGTCAATCGGCGCCAAGGGAAGGCCTGCCATCAACGTGCCGCCCCTGACTCCAGCCGTTCGACCAGTTCATTGATGCGCTTCAACCATTGAAGGCAACGCTTCTTCTCGGCAGAAAACGTGGATGCCAGGGAAACTCGGAAGGCATTCTGCAAGTCGAGGCTCTGGCGCGCCAGCTCCCTCTCGCCCAGGACCATCAATCCTCCCTGGATACGATGCAGCACTCGCCATGCATCGTCGGCCGAGGCGCTCTCCAACGCATTGGTCAATTGAGTCTCTTGCGCGGGCCACGTTTCCACAAATGCCGCGGCCAGCATCCTGGTCACTTTTTCCGGCACAACGGCGGCTTGCGGTTCCTGCGCCGGCATCATCACCTGCGCATGCCGCCGCTCCAGCGCCGCCTTTTCGATCACGCGTTGCAGATCCTTCAGCAGGACGGGTTTCTTCAATATGTCGAAAAAGAGATCCGACTCGGCAGGGGACAACGCGTGGGCGGCCGTGGCGGCCACTACGATGGCATCGGGCTGGAGCCGCATCACTTTCCTGGCCAGCTCGATACCGTCCAATCCCGGCATGCCCAAATCCGTGATGAGGATATTCGCAGGCTGCGCCATCCAGCGCGTCAACGCTTCCTGGCCATCCTTGGCCATGCGGACTGTAGTGCATCCCAGCGTCTCCAGTTGATGTTTGATCAGCAGGAAATTCACCAGGTCGTCCTCGGCGACCAGGATGTCCATCGAACGGGCGATTTCTCCGCTCAATACCGGTTTCTCTTTCACTTTCTTGCCGACCGCTTCGTCCCCGGCCAGCAGCGCATCGCGCCATGCATTGCGCGCGTACAGGCTGACATGGATCACCCCGTCCACTTCCTCCGTCTTGCCAACCGCTTGCGCCGATAAAATGACTGTCCTGACGCCGAGGCGCCCAAAGTCATTTACCCGCTCCTTGCGTCCGACGTCCGATAAGAGCAGGCACACGTCCGGCTGCGGTTCCACCTCGCCGTTCCACACTGTCGCGCCCCACATTTCGAAGAAATCTCGCAACATCCCTGCGTACTGCTGCAAGTCGCACCGGATATCGACGACGCGCCCGGCAAGGGGCCTGGCCTGCATTCCCTGGTCATTGCCGGCGATGATTTCCATTGGGATATCGAGACCGAAAGTGCTGCCCTGGCCGGGCATGCTGGAAAAATAAATCTTCCCGCCCATGAGCTGGGCAAGCTGGTGACACAGGAATAATCCCAAGCCGGTACCGCCGAACCGTCGGCTGATGGAGTCGTCAGCCTGCTCCAGCGGCTCGAAGAGACGCTGCTGCGCTTCGGGCGAAATGCCGATGCCGGTATCTTTCACCTCCAAACGCACCCATGCAACTCCGTGTTCCCGGCGCTGCAATTGCGCTGACAAGGTGACCATGCCGGTCTCCGTAAATTTGATGGCATTGCCAACCAGGTTCTGCAATATCTGCATCAGGCGATGTCCATCGCCGTTGAGGGGAATTTCCAGCGCCGGGGAAAACAGACAGTGGAATCCTAATTTCTTTCCGGCCGCCAGCGGAGCAAACAACTGCGCAACCGACTCCAGAAGATCGTTCACATAGAGCGAAGTCTTGGCAATGCGCAGTTCGTTGGATTCGATCTTGGTGACGTCGAGCACGTCATTGACCAGCTCCATCAATCTCGCGCAGGCGGTCTGAATCAAGTCGACACGCCGGCGCTGGGATACTTCCAGCGCTTCCTGGCTCAACAGCTCGAGATGCCCTATCGCGCCATGCAACGGCGTGCGAATCTCATGGCTCAGCTCGGCCAGGAACATGGACTTGGCCTGGTTGGCCCGGTCAGCCGCGCTCTTGGCTTCCAGCAGAAGCGCCTCATGCTCCTTCTGCACGTTCATATCGACCATTCCGAACAATAGTACGTCGCGGCCTGAAAATCGGGTCCGCGAGCAAACCAGGCCCAGGTAGGTTGCGCCACCTCCTGCCAGAACAATCTCGGCGACCATGACCGATTCCGTGTCCTGGCCCACGGCCTCTTGTTCGGCTGCGCTGGGGCATCCTGCGAAGTGGGCATGGAGATCGCTTGCCGACAAGTTTGAGGACGCCATCATTCTTGCCGCCATGGCATTTCTCAAGACATCATGGCCGGCGTGAGGATCGTAGACGACGATACCGACAGGGAGCGTCTCAATGATGCTTTGGCTGAATTGGCGCGATTCCGCCAGTTCCATGACGTTCTTGTGGCTTGGCTGGAATACGAACTTATCGAAATACCAGGTAGCTCCCCAGATAAAGATCAGCATGAAAAGGCAGCCAATAGCGCCGACGGCGACATCCGAGGAAATGTATTGAACGATTTCTTGCCACGAAAAAGCATAGACGATATTCCAGTCCGGCCCGTTGACATAGTCGATGAGAAAGAGCTTTCCCCCCTGGTAGAAATAATTCTTCCCGGGTTGCTCGTTGTATTGTTTGATGACCGCGCGAATCTCGCCGTCAAGACTGCCGTCGGCACGGTCGGCCGGCCTCATGAGAAAGGCGGGAAACGGCGCATTGTTGGTGACGAACAGCCGCCCTCCGTTTCCGTTCCGGAGAAAGAACTTCTGGAACTGCGCCTGGCGCACCCTGAAGACGATCGTGGCAAAGTAATCCGGCGCCAGATAGATCCGCACGGCAAACCTGGCAATCGCATCGCCGGGGCCTTCCTCATGTCCCGGCAACGAGAACCAGGCGAACCTGTTGCCGCGGCCGTCTGATCGGACAATGGCCATATCGTCCATGGCCTTGTCGGCGGTCTTGCTGCGGATATCGATATAGCGCCTGACGCCCATCGCGGCGACCAGATCTTCCTCCGCTTTATCCATTGAAGGATAGGTCACAAGGAATCTGTGGTCCGATGTATACAGGAATCCCTCAAGGATCAAGCCTTCCTTGTAGTGAAACATCGGCAATGCCGAGGCTTGTCCCAGCATCAGGAACAGCCTTTCCAGCGGCAGGCTGTTTTGGAGTACGCCGCCGTCGACCACGAACGAAAGCGGCATGGGGGACAGTTCCCCCGAATCGATGGATGTCACGACACCCGGTTTGATCCGCCCAAGGTCGATCGGAAAATGGAAAGTCCCATAGGCTTTCTGCAGGCGGGTGAACATCTCTGAGAACTGGGTCACCCTGGCGGAAAGGCGATCGACCTCCGTCTTGATATCCTCCTTTTGGCTGACGAAGTCGCTTATCTGGCGATCCCTGAACTCCAGAAACTCGCCATAGCCGAGCAAGATGAGGGCGATGACGATCATCACCGAAAGCAAAGACGATGCCCCATAAAGCATGCGCCGGTAAGACACCGATGGCATCATCACACTTGCTGCTGGCATCGCCCCTTCTTTCAGCGGTAAAGGCTGTGGTACGCCCGGCTGAGCTCGACGTCATTTTTCACGCCGAGCTTCTTCATCGCCGCAAGCTTCTGGTTACTGATCGTTTTACGGCTCCGGCATAGTTTTTCGGCGATTGCCCTGATAGGCATTCCTTCGCTGATCATGCGAACCACCACCAGTTCACGGGGGGACAATGAAGTAGCGCCGAAATCCGCGTCTTTCTTGTTGCCGCAAAGGTATGAAAAAAGAACCGTGGAAAGCGACGGCGCCACAAAAGTCTGCCCGGAATGCACCGTGGAAATCGCCTGGTGCAAGCAGGCGAAACTCGCCGCTTCCTTGCCGACGAAACCAGCTGCCCCGTATTCCAGGGATGAGAATATGCTATGCGGCTGGATGTACGAACTAAAGAAAATCACCCGCACTTCCGGCGCTTCCCGACGTATCTTCTTCAACAGATTCAATCCGTCGACATGCGGCGTATTCTCGAAAATGTAGTCGCACAGGAGCACGTCGACCTCGTCCTTCCCCAGTTTCGTGAACAATTGCTCAACGGTCTCCGCCGAGAAAACCAGATCAATGTCGTCGCATGTTTCCAGCATGGATTCCACCCCACGCAAGACCACCGGATAATCGTCCGCCACACCGACTCGAATGCATTTCTTCCTGAAAGAATCAACCGTTGCCATAATAGTTCTCACCTTTCTTCAAACGTCATGATGAATAGCCCGAAACTGACGACAGGATAGTGTGAGGAATGACAACACACGGAATACGAAACCTCGTTTTCTGCCCCGACAAGAGACGAAATAAAGTCTGAAAAAGCGCCGAAGGAATAGAAGAAACGGTCGGTTCCCCCAATAGAAATACCGCCCTAAACCACTATTATGACGACCGTCGATTGCCCAAGAAATAGGCCAAGGCCCCAAAAATCAGATGGGGAAATCGGCAAACTCCCTTCTCAAACAAGCATTGATGCAATTTAAACAAGCGGCATGGGAAGTCACGATCATTCGCTGCAATTGATATCCAGCGCCATAGATATCCTGTCCATATTCATCATTTTGCGGGAAGCATTGTCCCCACACGAATTTTCTCAACGATCTTTAAATACGCAATTAAATGGCGGCCGAACGTGGCATGGGCATTACCCGGGCCCAGGAAGGGGGAGTGGAAACGGCGAGGCGAGGCGACGCCGTGGTCATGGGCGAACGCATGCGCTGCTGCGAGGAGAGGATGACCGGCAAGCCATAAGCGGGTCTGGCGGTGTGCCTCGGGACAGTTTTCCAAGACATATTGCGTCGGGAGATTCTCCCGCACGCCAGGTTGCCGTCATCTGATCTGGCGGGCCAGCATCAGCAGGCGGTCGACCTGAGCTATCTCGTCGCCCACTTGCTGATCCCCCAAGCGCTCTCTGGCGACGTCATTGGCAAGCTGGCGTATCTGGCGGAGGTACTTCCAGATGGTATGAAAGACCAGCATCGCGACAATCAGCGAGAAGCCGACGCCGACGATACAAAATCCGGAGAACACCGCAAGGGAGATATCGACGCTATGGCTGAGCCCCAGGGAACGCAAGGCACTTTGCCGTGAGTTTTCCACATAGAGCAACCTTGAATTCTGCTCGATAAGAGAGCGCTTGGACTGCACCTCTCCGGAAAAAACCGCTGTCGCCTCTGCAAAATTATTTGATTCCAGCAGCAGCATCAATCTATCCAATGAGTTCAAATATTCCGGCAATATCTTGTCTATCTTATTTGCGATAACAGTCTCGGCGGAACTGCTTACACCGGACGCATAGTACATGCGCCAGCTCCGCTCCATGTCGTGCCGAAGGCGCCTGAGAAGAGCCTTCGCCCGGAAATTCTGCTCGAGAAGAGTGACAAGGACATATTCATTGAAAACAGCGTCTTTATGCCGAAAGTCGGCTATCTGGATCACTGGATCAAAATTTGACGTCAAAATCTGTGTCACCGCCTCCTCATTCTCTTTTAACTTCATATATCCAAGGCCGCCGATTATCACGCTGACAACCAAATTGACGACAATGAGCGCCCATAATTGCAACTTGATATCCCGAATCAGCATTTCCCCCTCCCTCAGGATTTATGAAATCCAAGTAAGACCTAACCCCACCTTCCCGTTTTCACTCTAAGCCGCTGATGACAGCCATTGAGCATCAACCCCAATATCATCGGTCGAACATCTCCGCCAACTGTTCGATGCTCCTCCCGCCGGTGAACGTTTCATACCTGTCCGCGGCAGCATTCCTGTAGAGAATCAACGGCACGCCTTGCGCGTTCATTTGCTTGAAAATTCGGGTGTTTTCGCTCACCTGCGACTCCTCATCGGGATGCGCGCCCGCCTTTATCTCGATTCTTCCACGGCTCTGGGCAAGTTGCGCTTCATGTTCGTTCATGGCGACTACCGGATTCGCGGCGGCGAGGATCCCGGCGCCGATGTGCATTGATGCGCCAGCGAGAAGACCGGTTGGAACCCAGGTGACATGCGCCTTTCCGGAAAAGGATTTCATGTTATTCCAAAGCTCGGAGCAATGGACGCACAAGGGATCGAAAAAGACGTAGGCGCTATTGACCGAAACCAAAGAACCTACTGAAAAGCCATGCGCCTTCGCGGCTAATTGATATTGCTGCGCGGAAGTCATCGCAGCGGTCTCCGGCGGCAAGACCGTAGTTTGGGCATTATCCTGGGAACAGCCGATGATGCTCAACACTGCAAGCTTCGAGAGACCGAGCAGGCCAAATTGACGACGGTTCATCATATTTCCTTATCAAATCAAAAAGCCCGACCGTGCCGTTTCCAATATGTATTGAAGAAATGGCACGGCCGGGCAGAGCATTAATCAATCAGCTTATTGCTTGTATTCCTCCCAGGCCTGATTCCAGGCGCTTCCCTTTCCTGGTTCATAAGCCCAGGCGGCCATGGAGCACCAGTTTGCGTAGGGGAATGGTTTGCAGCGATAAAGCTTCCCGTTATTTGCAACGACCTGGCCGGGGGCGTACTTCGTTCCTTCCTTATAGGGCGAATGTTTCCCGTCGTCCGTCTTGCCGCCGGTGTCGTCCTCCTTGCCGCCGGAGCTCTCACCGCCATAAACCGTCCATGCGTCTGTCCAAGCAAAGCCCTTCCCCGGTTCATAGGCAGAAGGAGCGGCCGAACACCAACCGGAATAAGGAAACGGTTTGCACTGGTATGTCTTACCCGCATTGGAAACAATGCTGCCTGCGCCATATTGGACGCCCGGCTTATATGCGGGATACTTCCCGCCGCCGCCATCGTCTTCCGAACTGCTCTTCTTTTTCACCTGCACAGTGTGCTTGGCAGTCGAAACAAGCTTGCCTTCCTTGACGTTGACGCTGAAAGTGAAGGCTTGGTCCTTGTCCAGTTCCGGCGCCTTGAAGCTCAGTGTCGGACCATCTTGCGTAGCATTCACGCCTTGCGGGACAACCCAGGAATAGCTCAATTTGGCGCCGCTTGAACTGCTGGACTTCGCCGCGGACAATACGACAGACTGGCCGGCCTCGGCCACTGCGGGTCCGCTCAGGCGAGCAACCGGCGGCTTGGGATCAGGCTTGTCGGGGTCGTCCTTCTTCGGCGATACGGTCACGGTAGTCTGTGCGGTATCCTTCAAGCCGGCCGGATCGGAAACCGTGACCCGGAACGTGTATTGCTTGGAGCTTGCGACGGCCGGAACGGCGACGCTGGCCTGCGCGCTGGAGGCATTGGTAATTTTCAAGGCGTCGCCCTGGA
The DNA here is from genome assembly GCF_007828355.1 of Herbaspirillum sp. SJZ099. Classification (NCBI taxonomy): domain Bacteria; kingdom Pseudomonadati; phylum Pseudomonadota; class Betaproteobacteria; order Burkholderiales; family Oxalobacteraceae; genus Herbaspirillum; species Herbaspirillum sp. SJZ099. The sequence goes on from NZ_VIUO01000005.1 coordinate 235,382, forward strand.
TCTGCTCCCATCGGAAGGTCAATTTATCTCCGTCCGGATCACGCGATTTCGACGCATCCAGCGTCACTGCCGCCGGCCCCTCCACACGCATATTGGCAACGGCGACTGCAACCGGGGGGTGATTTCCCGAGGAACCGCCCTCCTCATGGCCGAGGCCCTTGTTCATTGCATTGAGGATGTCGCCGTTGTCGGCGTCGATCTCCCAGGAGAACAAGCCGCCCAATTGGTTCTTCCGGACATAAGCGCCCTTGGCCTGCACGGAACGCGCATCATCGAAGGTAATCAGATCGCCGGTACTCTTGTTGAACAGGTAAGGCGCTTCGGCAGCCTGATCGTAATTGTATTCATAGCCACGGATGCCGACATAGTCGGGGCCCAGCATGTCGGACGCGATCTTCTTGTAATCCAGGATTCCTTTTTCCCATTGGCCTGCATGCGGGCCCTTGGCCACTCCGGTGAACGGATTTCCATCCTTGTAGCCGGAAACGCCGGTCCATCCACGGCCGTACATGGCCGCGCCAACCACGATCTTCTTTGGATCGATACCTTGCTTGAGCAAGGCTTCCACCGAATTGTGAGTCGTAAATTTAGTATCGGGGCGATTCTTCGGCGCATACAAGGCGGTCTGGTGTCCCAATTCCTTAAGGTCCCACGCACCGTAGTAGTCGTACGTCATATCGAACAGGTAATCCATGTACTGCGTGGCTTGCTTGTAATCGATGACATTGACCTTTTCCGGCGGCGCGCCGATGGCCGAGGTCAGTTGATACGTCTTGCCGAATTCCTTGGACAACTTGTCAAGCCGCTGACGGAGCTCCTTCATCAAGGTGACGTACAGTTGCCCATCGGTCTGTGCATTGCCCAATGACGGCGTCGCGCCTTTCCCGCCGGGGAATTCCCAGTCGATATCGACACCGTCAAAGAACTTCCAGGTACGAAGGAAATTTTCTACCGAGTCGACGAATACCTTGCGCTTGGCCGGATCGTGCATGCGGAAGAACGGATCCGACAGGGTCCAGCCGCCAATCGATGGAAGAATCTTCAGATTGGGATTCTTCTTCTTTGCGGCCATCATCTGTCCAAGCACGCCCTTCAGAGGCGACTGCATGGTTTGTCCCGGCAGGGTCTTGCCGATTTCCGCCCAGGAATCGTGGATAGCCACGCTGAAATCCGGCAAGCCGGCGCATGCCTGCTGCAACGCCTGATACGGCTGTCCAGCCGCGCGCAGCGCTTCGTTCGTATCGGCGCCGCAAATCGGGACGAAGCCGTACAGGATGTGGGTCAGGTTATCCAGCGGCACCTTGTCGACACTGAAGTTACGTGCGTAGACCGACCAGCTGGTGAAGTATGTTCCCACCACGGCATCGGTGGATTGAGTGAACTTCTTGTTTTTCTTGTCGACGTTATCAGGCAGGTCGTCAGCCAGCTCTGGCACGGTGTCGAACACGGTCACCATGAGCGGATCACTGTCTGTCCAGTTGCCGTCGGCATCGAAAACGCGCACCTGCATTTTTTTCTTGCCAGGCGTCTTCACGTTCGCGACGACCTGGCCGCTTTGCGTTGAACCGGCCGACATGCGCACTTCCGAGGTTGGATCGATCTCGCCATCGATCACGGCAGCCGCCTTCACCGCGCTGCCGTTGCTCCAGATATCGAAAGGCAAAGGCACGTTCACCTTTTTATTGAGCTTGACGATATCCTTGTACGGCGAGGCGCCGCTTGCATTTTGAAGATTGATTTCCACAAAGCCGTGCGGAATGGAAGTAATCTCATATTGTTTCAAGGAGGGTTTTCCAGGAGCTGCGGCGGCAATATTGGAAAAGCACAAGAGACTGGCAGCAGCCATGGCTGTCAGCGTGAATTGAGGTAGGCCTTGGTTGTTCTTGCGTGTGGAGCGTGCTGCTGGGATTGCATTCGGTTTTGATTTCATGAGCATCTATCACGTGGTTAATAAACGTATCCCTAAGGACACCGTTCATTTTCCCGTTTGTGTTTAGAAGCACAATTTTTCTCAAGAGAATCTAAATTCCCTGTCATGCCAGGCGGTCACTCTTTATCGCTGGGATGGCATGACAGTCGGCGGATGATTGCCGGCCGCCCCGCTTGGATCAACACGTTGCTTATAAACGAATATCCAATCGCTGTAAGACTTCGCGTCATTGAACGCCGCATAGCCTTCGGGAAAATTCTGCCTCTTGAACGGCTTGCGATCGGTCTTGCTGAACACCCCCATGACGCCGCCATCCGCGGAACGGATTATCCCCCAGTCGGCGGAGCCGCTGATCGGATCAGGATAGATTCGGCGCAGGTGCCGAATCGGCTTGATCTGCCTGTTATCTTCGACGAGGTCATCAAGCGACAAGGGGTAGCGCCCTCCGCTTCCCGATTGAAAATAGCTTTCGATCGCAGCCCTGAATTGCTCCCCGACAAAAAGCAATTGGGCTTCCTTCTCCCGCTGCAGCATGGTCGAGCGCACCGTTGCCGCTTGCGCAGAAACGAAACCGATGGCCGATATCAGCAGCAACACGCCGATATAGGCTATCCCCGCTTGTTCTCGACGCGCTTTACCATGTCGCATAGGAGCTTCCATCCAAAGCCTTGCCCTTGGCGCCGCTGGTCACCTCGGCAGAATTATCGTCATCTCCCGCGTTGAAAATCCAGGATTCGGATTTCCCCGTGAGAGGGTCCACCGGCACAGCCCGCAAATAGCGCCCCTGCACCAAATTATCGAGCGTTTCGGGATTTTTCCCATGGTCCGATCGATAATCGTCAATCGCCTCTCGCATGATATGCAAATTGTGGCGCAGCACCGTTTCCTTGGCGCGATCATTTTGTTTCAGGTAGCCGGGAGCGACGAATGCCGTCAGGGTCGCGATGATCACCATCACCACCAGCAGTTCGATCAGCGTGAATCCATTGTTGAACGGGCGCTTCAACCTACCATTCATTGTATGGCGTGCCATCAAGCCCCTCCTTGTGACTGGAAGAGCGGATGTCAAAGACATCATCTCCCGATGAAAACGCTTCCGGACTGCTGTCGTAGCTACGCGTCTGCCAAGTGTCTTCGGCCTCCTTGCCGCTACATTCGCAGAATGGATCGGCAGGCATCCGGCGCAAAAAATACAAAGTGCCTCCATTGGCAGCCTGCTTGTCCGGAACGCCTTCCACCAATGTCCTCAAGGTCGGCGGATAGCCGCTGTCGTCGATGCTGCGTTCAATTCTTCCAGCATCGGACGCGTGCTTGTATGCGTCGATCGCCGAGCGAATCGTCATGAGAGCGCTGCGCAGCTCGGACTCCTTGGCGCGCTGCCTGGCCACCTCGCGTAACGGCATGGCCGCTGTCGCCAGCAAGCTCAGCAAGGTGATCGTGACCAGGAGTTCAATCATCGAGAATCCATGCATGGGACTTTTCGCGGAACGCTTCACGCCGATTCATCCAATCGCCTTGCGGCCGCGACCACCTCCGGATTGCCCGGAAAAAACGACAAGGCCGGCTCGCCTCCCCGCGACTCCAGAGCGCTGGTGCGCATCATGCCCATGCCGTTTCCGAAATGGCCGGCATCGCGGGCATCCCGCCCGTGGGTGTCCGCGCCGTTCTTCGGCATACCGGCGGGCGCCTCGCTGGCCACTTCTTTTGATGCATCCGCACCCGCTCCATGCGATTCGTCTCTTGCCGCCGCTGGTTGCGCCGCACCGATCGGCGCGCTGAGGTCGAAGTCCTGTTCCTGCTGCGGCCTCGCCGTTTTTGCCGCTTCCAAAGTCAATGGCTCGGTGGTGACGTTTGATTCGGTCCCCGTCAGGAAGGCGCTCACCGCCGATGCGGGCAAATCCAGGTTTCGTTCGATATGGGGCGTTATCAACAGGACGATCTCCGAACGCTCATCGCTGTTTCCATCCGAACCAAAGAGCCGCCCCAGCCCGGGGATCCGGGAAAGGCCCGGCAAGCCGTTGGCGCGCGTGCTTTCGGAGCGCTTGACCAGTCCGGCCAGGATCTGGGTCTCGCTGTTCCTGGCGGTCATCAAGGTCTGCGCGTTGCGCGTTCCCAGCGAATAGGCAACCAGTCCGGTCTTGGTGGTGTGCTGCGACAAGATATTGCTAACTTCCATGTCCACCTTGACGCTCACTTCGTCATCGAGGCTGATGCGCGGTTCAACGCGCAGAATCAATCCCACGTCCTGGTATGACACCGACTCGGAAACCACGCCATTGGCATTGGTTGTGGTGACGATCGGCACACGCTCACCGATCTTGATACTGGCCTTTTCGAGGTTGCGCACCCGGATTTTCGGGTTGGCCAAGGTCTTCGTCCGGCCTTGCTTCTGGAGCATGTCGATGGCCAGCGACAATGCGCCTGAATTGCTCGAGACATTGATGCGGTCGCGGTTGATCCGCATCAGATCGCCCAGCGTCAGCTTGCCGCTTGCCGCGTCAGGGGCCGGCCCGAACTGCAATTTCTCAGGATATTGCACGCCAAGATCCACGCTGTCGTTCATATTGACTTCCAGGATCTGCACGTCAAGGGTCACCTCCGATTGCGGGATGTCCAATCCCATGACAATCCGTTCGGCGGCAATAAGACTATCCGGCTTGTCCCGCACGATGACTGCATTGACCCGTTCGTCCACATAGACGTCCTTGGGCTTGATCACTTGCCGCAATGCGCTTACGACCGCCTTGGCATCGGCATGCGAGAGGAAAAAGGTACGGACCGCGTAATCCTGGTAACTACGCGCTTTCTCGGGCGTGGCGGGATAGACCAGCAGCGTATTGCGGTCCAGCACCTTCTTCTCAAGCTGGTTGGTCTTCAGCAAGAGATTGATGGCGCTCTCCGTTGTCGTCTTTTCGGCGAATATGCTTGCGGTCCGGTTGACATCCACATCGCCGTCAAAGACGAAATTGACTCCCGAGACCCGCGAGATCGACTCGAAAATCGTCGCGATCTGTTGTGACTTGAAATTCAGGCTGACCTGCTTGCGCAGCGAGGCGGAAAGTTGCGGATGCATTGACCGTTTGGCTTCGTCGGCGCGCAGCAATTCATCGCGCAGGCGCCGTGCTTGCGCGTGATTGGGCTGCTCGGACAGGATTCTTCCCAGGATTTCCAATGCTTCCTGCTGGCGATGCTCGCCGTACGAGCGGGCTTTCTCCAAGGCGGCATCGGTCCTGGCCTTTTGCTGGAGACGCCGCAGTTCCTGCCGGACCTTGAAGTTTCCGGGATCGGCTTGCTGCGCATTGTTCAGATGCTCGATGGCAGCGTGATCGCTGCCGCGCGCGCCGGCCTGTTGCGCCGCCTTCAGTTCCGCCTGGACATAGTCCTGGCGCCCTATCTCCATCGCTGTCGCGGCGCGGATATCTGCCGGACGCGATTGTTTCAACTGCGCCAGTCCGAACTGCTCTTTCGATGAAGGCGGCGTGCCAGACCTGTCATGGCCGGCCAATGGTAGTGAGCCACACCCTGCCAGTGCGGCAGCGCAAAGCAATGGCAACAATCGGTAAAGTATTTGCATATTCAAGTGTCTTCGCTCAAGGAAACCGTCATGACAGATCCAGCGCATGGAGCATGCCGTCACTGCCGGCAACGATCAGTGCATTGCCGTTCATCTTCTTGAACCGGTATCCATCGGTAATTTTTTGATCAACAAGAACAGCGCCGCGGATATTGCACGCTGATGAACATAAGATAAATGTCTCCCCTTTGCGCTCCAGGATCACCATGCGCATATTGCGTTCCAGCCATTGCCCCACCACCGCGAACGGCGGCGGCAAGGGAACCGGATCGGAAGGCGGCGGCGGGGAAGGTTCCTCTGGATTCTCTTCCTGCGCGGGCGGCGCATTGATGGCGCCGAGCGAATCCCAGCTCTGAACGGCGAATATATCGACGATGACGTCCTTCGCACCGGCATTGGACGATCCTGGAAAAGCGGGTGTGGCCACCGTGCAGACCAGCGCGAGAAGACATGCCTGCAATGAACGCCTCATGAATCCGGCCCCAGCAAGGTAATCTTCAGATCCACGTTGACCACCGGGCTTTCAATGCTTTCCCGTTCGACGGAAAGCCGCTCGATGCGCGCGGCGGGCTGGTCGGCTATTTCACGGATGGCGGCTCGCAGCCCGCTATAGCTGCCCGTCATCGCCATGTCGATGGTGAGCCGCCGTAATTTCCCTTTTGCCTCTATCTGGCGGCTGTAGGTGGCTTGCTTTCCTGCAAGGCCATGGCTTTTCAGGATCTGGAATATCGAATAAGCCTGCGCGCCGCTCTGCAAACGCTGTACCTCGCGCAAGGTCAGGTTTGGCTTTCCTTGGTGCATGCGCGGCTCCGGCATGGCCTGGAGCCTTTTCTCGCTCTCATCGCGAACGGCCTCCAGATGGCTTGCATGGGACTGGATGAAAAAAACATTCGTCACCACCAAGGCCATCAGCACGGCAGCCATGATCAAACCGGGCGCCCCCAATCTGCGTTTGGCCAGATAGCCCTGCCAACGAAGCCTTTCAAGCGACGCGACATGTCCTTTCGTATTCAAACTAATCATGGATTTTCAACGCTCAATGTGAAGAAGCGAATGGTTCTTCCACCTTCAACTTTCAAATGGTGCTGCAAAAGGCCGACGTCCCTGCTCCCGGGTTGCTCGCGCAAACGGTCGATGAATGTGTATATGTGCTCCAGCTTGGCCGCGCCTCCTTCGATACGGACATGACGGCCGGCACGCTCCACGACAATTGACTGCAACGCAATCTCGGGCGTCCACGCATGCTCGATCCGATCGATCACCGATATTCCGGAGCCGGTCGCATTCATGCCCTGCTCCTTCAGCACTTTCTCGATATGCCGCTCCTGCGGCGACATTCTTTTATGGCGCTGCGCTTCACGTTCATTTGCGCGTTTCCTCTGTTCTATCCTGTGTTCGATCGTCTCGATCTCGGTGCGCGTCTGGTCGATTTGCGAGATGCCTTCCACGGCCAGCGCCAGCATCAATCCCGCCGCCGCCATCAACGCCATGGTCAACGTCGTGAATTTCCATCGCGGCTGTACGAAATCCAAACCGGGCAGTTGCTTCATGTCGCAGCCCCCTGGATTTTCTTCGCCGCCCTGTCGCCGCCCCAGGCATCCAATACATGGAAAGCACTTTCGCCATCCACGATTTCTGGCAATTCACCGCAAACATATGTCTTTTCCGGCAGGGGCTGCTTTGTCAAAAGCGATCCTGCCGCAAGCCATGCATCCAGTCCATGTTCGTTACGCGGCAGCGTGATCAGATCGCGCCACCCGTGCTGGCCGCGATACAGGCAAGTGAACACCTCCGGCTCAACCAGCATGAAACAGTACTCAGGCTCCTTCAGTGTCGCCGCGTGATGAAAAACCGACATGGTGAGCATGTCGCTCAATGTCTCCAGACGCCATCCGGTGGCGGTACAGACCTCCTTGATCGCCCCCACCAGATCGGAACACAACGCGCTCGCCAGACGGGTGGCCCCATAGTTCGCCGCTTCCACGGCGACTTCCCAATCAAGGCGGTTTATGCTCCTGGCGATCAACGCGCTGGCGTAAGTCTTCCAAGCCGCGTCCGAGAAGAGCCCCTCCTGCCACGGAAGCACCGCCGCCTGCGCCCAGGGGCTGCCGACCGCGACATGGATTCGATTGCGAAGCAGGGGTTTGACCCTGGTTTGCTCCTTCAGCAGCAAGGCGATCGTATCGATCGGCCGGTCGCCATGCAAAGCGACGATGCTGGCCGGACCGTCGCCTCGTCCGGACGACGGGGAAAGGCGCTGAAGATGGACGGTCGTGGCGTCCAGTCGCAGCATGATGTCATTCCATAGCGATGGCACGCTGCACCTCCTGGAATGTGGTCAGTCTGCGTCGGACGGCGTTGGTCGCGGTTTCACGCATCGAGCGGTAGCTCGGGTTGCCGGCCAAAGCCCGCATGCGCGACTCCATCGATCTTTCCAGCAATGCCGCCTTCATCGCGGCATCCATCGTCAGCACCTCGGCCAGGCCGATGCGGCCGCTGTATCCGGTACCGCGGCAGACCTCGCAGCCGGCCCCTGGAACGACGACCGTCTTGAGCTGATCGAGCGGCATCTCAGCGAGATCCGCGCGACCATCGCCGTCCTCGCCGCATTGACGGCATATGCGACGCACCAGGCGTTGCGAGATGACGCCATTGAGCGCTTCGAGGAAAGTGGACGGCTCCACTCCCATGTAGATGAAACGATCGATCACGCTGAAGCCATCATTGGCATGTACGGTGGAGAAAACACGGTGGCCGGTAAGCGCCGACTGTACGGCTATCGACGCGGTCTCGGCATCGCGGATTTCGCCAACCATGATCGTGTCCGGATCATGGCGCAAGATCGAGCGCAGGCCCAACGCGAAACTCAGTCCCTTTCGCTCATTGACCGGAATTTGCGATACACCATCGAGTTCGTATTCGACCGGATCCTCGATGGTGATGATCTTGTCGTCTCCGGTGTTGATGCCCGAGAGCATCGCATACAGTGTGGTCGACTTGCCGCTGCCGGTTGGCCCGGTCACCAGCGTCAGGCCATAAGGCCGTTGGGAAAGTGCGGCAATGCGATCGGCAGTGAAGTCATCAAAACCCAAGATATCGAGATCCATGCCGGTACGCTGTGCGCGATCGAGCACACGCAGCACGGCATTTTCTCCATAGACGCCAGGAATGATGGATACGCGAAGATCGATTTCCCTGCCGGACATCCCGATCTTGAATCGCCCGTCTTGCGGTATGCGACGTTCGGCAATATCCAGGGTGGCAAGCACCTTGAGGCGGGACATGGTCTGCACCGCCATTTCCCGGTTGGCGATCTGGCGTATCGACTGGAGCACACCGTCGATGCGATAGCGGATCGACAGCCCCTCCGCGGTCGATTCAATATGGATATCGCTCGCCCGATACTGAAGCGCGTCATGCAATGTGGAGTTGACCAGGCGGATCACCGGATTTTCATCCTTGGCGATCGTTGCCAGCGAGATCAGCTCCACCGTCATTCCGGCCGTTTCGTCGGACGCGTCAATGGCCATATTGTCCATCACGCGCTCGCTGGATTCGGCCTCGTCCAACAGGCGTTCAACCTCACCGGGCTCGCCCATGGACAGCGCCATCTTCTGGCCGAAGAAACGTGCGAGCAAGGCTTCCCTCACCTGCCGGTCAAAAGGATCCGCAACGATCAGGCGACGCTCGCCATCGATTTCCACCGGCAAGACGCGCAGCGTCAATGCGTCGTGTACCGGCAGCATGTCGAAGCATGTGGTGGCGCGCGCCAGTTCCGCACGCGTCGTCAGCGACAGGCCGCAACAGGCGGCCACGTCGATGGCGTCCGCCTTTCCCGCTTCAATTTTTTCCTGCAAGCTGCGCGACAGGCTTTCGCCGGCGGCATGCGCGTCTTTGTACCATTGATTGGCGATTTCCCGGTATTGCATCGTATTTTTTCCGTTAGTATCAGCTACCTGAATGGCGCCGTTGAAAGCCTCATCAGATACTGTCGGCCAGACTGAAGATGGGCATGTACAGCATGATCAGCACGGCGCCCACGGTGGCGCCCACCACCAGCATGAGCAGCGGCTCAATCACCTTGCTCAGCAATTCCACCGCGCGGTCGAGCTCCGCATCGTGGAACTGGGCGACGTGCTCGCACATGCCGCCCAACTCTCCGCTTTGTTCGCCCGCTCGCAATAGGCGCTCTGCGACGGACGTAGTCAACGCATTTTCCTTGAGCACCTCGGACACCAGGCGCCCGCTACGCAGCGCGCCCACCGAAGCCTCCAGGCGCGGCTGGAAACGCGCCGGCAGGATCCCGCCCGACAGTTCAAGCGCCTCGATCACCGGCGTGCCGCCTGAAATGAGCAAGCCGATGGTCCGATAAAATCGCGTCAACACGAACAAGGCGCAAATGTCGCGTACCCAGGGCGTATTCCAGACCAGCCCTGCCGCCTTGCGCTTGAACATCGGCATCCTGACGACGAATACCACGCCGCAAAGCGTTGCCGCCATTGCTGCCAGCACAAGGCCGCCGTGTTCATTCAGCAGATGCGACCACCACAACATCGCCCGCGCCGAGGAGGGCAAGGTGCTCATGGTTTCAAACACTGCCGCAAACCGCGGCACCACGAAGAAGGCCATGAAAAACAACACGCAGGCCCCCACGCCGACGACCACGAGCGGATAGATCAGCGCGCTGACGACGCGCTTGCGGATCTGTTCGATCCTGGCCTCATATTGCTGGTAGCGCCGCAGTACCATCGGCATCTGTCCGTTTCCCTCCGACGACGCCACCGTTGCCACCAGCAGCGCCGGAAAAATCTTCGGATGCCTTTGCAATGCGCGAGAAAAAGGCTCGCCTCCATACATCGCCGCCAGGATCGAATCAACCACGTGACGGCGAAAATGGCGTGCATCGGACTTGTCGCGCAACGCTTCGAGCGCCTCGACCAGAACCAGGCCAGCATTGAGCAAGGTGGTCAGTTCCTGCAGGAACAAGGGCAGTTCGAATTTTCCTTGCGCCTTGTTTCGACGCCGCATCGCCGTCTTGCGAATTTCCAGCACGATATGCCCCTTGGCGCTTTCGCTGTCTCGCACATGCGCTTCGCTGGAGCCTTCGACTTCTTTATGAACCAGCTTTCCGGCGACGATCATCCGCACCTTGAACTGGATCATCGCCAATCCCACCATTTCTGCACGATGCGCTTGCGTTCCATCTGGTCTTTCTTCAGCTTGGTGAATTTCACCCAGACCTTGGTCGCATAACGTCTGCGCGCCTCGTCGCGGTCCGGTGAAGATCCGGCGTTGTAGGCGCCCACGGCCGCCCAGGTGTAGCCGTGTGTTTCAATGAACCCGGCGAGAATGATTGCGCCGGCCTTGATCGAGGTACATGGCTCATACAGTTTTTCCTGCGTGATGCCCGCTGCCCTCAGGTAGGAGAAATTGGCGCTATTGATCTGCATAAGGCCGACATCGTAGGTGCCATTGCGGTTATGGTTGATTGCCTTCGGATTGAGCGAAGACTCCACCTTGGCGATAGCCACCAGCAACAGCGGATCAATGCCATATGCCGCTCCGACGCGGTTCCAGCAGTTTTCGGCCCAGGCGGGCAAGGCAGGGAAACAGAGAAAAAGAAGCGCTGCCCACCGCCGCATCGCCCTATAGACCATAGACGATATCCTCATCCACGCTCCCCCCGCCGATCTTTCCGTCGCGACCAAGCGACACGATTTCAGCTTCGCTGTCGCGCCCCGGCACATTCCACTGATATGGCCGCCCCCATCCGTCGTTGGGCACGTCCTTGGCCAGATACGGCCCGTTCCAGCCTTCGCTGTCGTGCGGTTGAACCACCAGCGCCTGCAACCCTTCCTCGGCTGTCGGATAACGGCCGGTGTCAAGCCTGAATTGCGTCACGGCGTCACCCAGCGTCTTCATCTGCGCCTGGGTCGAACGTACCTTTGCCCGATCCACTTGCGTGAAAAGTTTGGGACCAACGTAGCTCGCCAGCAGCGCAATGATCAATAAAACCACCAACAGTTCGAGCAAGGTAAAACCTCCCTGCCTGTTGCCGGAGAGTCGTTCGTTGATTCTGCGTTTCATGAATGCGTCCTATCGTATCGGGGAGAAATGCCGGCGGCCAGATGAAACGTCGCATCCTGCGGCGTCGCCCAACCGATTGGCGTCTATAAAACAATGACGACATTGTGAAAAAATCCACGATCGGTAGCCAACTTCCTCAATGCTTTCTAAACATTTGAGGGAAATTAACTAGCCGCCGACATGAAAGCTATCGCCGGGGATCATGATTTTCGCAATGGGAAATGGAGGAAATGCCATGCAGAAAGCAAGCTCACGCTGGCGCAAATTGCCTTTGCACTGAAATGTGCTCAGCTGGCTGTAAATTCCTGTGGATTTTTCCGTAAATGAGCGCTTAGCGAGATGCTGCTCTACAACTTACGATGGCGTTCTCTTATCGGAACTGCTGGGAATGCCCCTTGATGAAGATGGCATGATGCTGCGCCGGAGATGAAGACACCGACTGAGAAATTTTCTTTGGCAGCATAAGGCGAGAAGGTCTCTCAGGGGCATTACATGACTGCTAGAGCAGATCAATGAAACAAGACTTCCGCTTGCCCTCTGTCCGAATTTCCGGAGCCATGGCTACATTTCATTTTACATGTGTACGGTTTTACGAATTGAGGTCAATGTCTCACCGATATTTGAGGCAATACCCCATATTCATAGCGTGTTATTTGATCCAAGATTCCGAGTCGGAACACATTAGTTCCAAACCAACAACTAATCAACTATAAAAATACCTGCTGGGTTCCCGAAAAACACAAACTTGCCGTTTGTCATATTTCGTTTGATCGGGTCTCAGGGGTCTCAGTGTTAGTCAGGAGACAAAAATGCATAACTTTACTATTTCCCAGGATCGGAAACTATCTGGCTTAACATCGCAATCCAGCGCATTGGAAGTGCGCCTGGCTGCTCGTGATGGACGACTTTCCGGGCATACCAGTGGTTTGGCGAGCGCACATGTTCAAGTTAATCTTGTGATCCTGCCGGCTAACTTGGCTGAAGATTTTCGGCGCTTTTGCGAACTGAACCCGATTCCCTGCCCCCTGTTTACCTGGTCTGAGCCGGGGGCCCCATTGCTGCCTGTGCTGGGACGTAATCTTGATGTCCGTACCGATGTACCCCGCTATCACATATGGAAACACGGCGCGCGCGTAGCGGATGTCACTGATTTACGCGAATGGTGGCGAGAGGACCTTGTTACTTTTGCCCTGGGTTGTTCCTATTCGTTCGAGCACACTTTGTTAGAAGCCGGGATTCCATTGCGTCATGTGACCGAAGGACGCAATGTAGCGATGTACCGCAGCAATATACAAACAAATCAGGTTGGCATCTTCGCCGGCCCAACTGTCGTTTCGATGCGCCCGCTCAAGGCTGCTGACGCAATTCACGCAGTTCAACTCACCGCCCGAACTCCACGCCTGCATGGCGCTCCGATTCATATCGGCAACCCCGAACTGATTGGCATCAATGATCTTAGTCGACCAGACTATGGAGATGCGGTTGCCATACTCGACGATGAACTACCCGTTTTCTGGGCCTGCGGTGTTACCCCTCAGGCCGCCATTTCTGCTGCATGCCCGGAATTTTGCATCACCCACGCTCCAGGCTGCATGCTTGTGACTGATCTGCTGAATGCAGAGCTCCTAAGCTGATCAGTATAGAAACGTACGGGATGTTCCTCTAGTCGTTATCTATCTGGATTGGATGGTTCTTATGTGGTTGAGACATATTACAAAAACTGAAAGAAGAACCCTTGCGGCAACCTTCATTGGTTACGCGACGGATGGTTTTGATTACATGATTTATACCTTTCTGATCCCAACACTGCTCACAATCTGGCACATGAGTACAACCGAGGCAGGCTATATCGCCTCGGGATCGCTGCTCACATCCGCCCTTGGCGGTTGGATAGCGGGAATTTTGGCTGATCGCTTCGGACGGGTTCGTGTACTGCAATGGACAGTGGTATGGTTTGCTTTCTTCACCTTCCTCAGCGGATTCACCAATTCTTTTCCTCAACTCTTTTTTACGCGGGCCATGCAAGGATTTGGCCTTGGCGGGGAGTGGGCGGTTGGGGCGGTATTGACTGCCGAAATTGTTTCGGCGCGTTATCGCGGCAGGGCTTCGGGATTGGTGCAAAGCAGTTGGGCAGTGGGTTGGGGCGCATCAGCTTTGGCCTTCTGGGGGGCGTATGCCGTGTTGCCACCGGAATGGGCCTGGAAAATCCTTTTCTGGATTGGCATTCTGCCAGCGCTACTGGCACTGTATATCCGCCGCAACCTGCAGGAGTCGCCGGTCTTTCTTGCGCAGCAAATGCGCATTCGCGAAACTGGCAAACGTAATGATTTCCTGCGTATCTTCAGTTTTAGCCTGCTGCGCACCACAATACTGGCGAGTCTTTTAGCAACGGGCATGCAAGGCGCCTACTATTCAATCACGACATGGCTTCCGACTTTTCTCAACAATGAGAAACATCTCTCTATTCTTGATACCAGTCTTTATCTTTTGGTATTAATCGGAGGTTCCTTTGCAGGTTACTTGGCAGGCGCCTGGGTATCTGATGCGTTAGGTCGCCGTCGCTGTTTCATGCTATTTGCGTCCCTGAGTGCCGCCGTGGTTTTGTTATATACCAATATTCCGGTTGCCAATGATCTGATGTTGATAGCCGGTTTTGTGCTTGGTTTCTCTCTCTCCGGTTTGTTTGCAGGTATAGGTGCCTATTTGTCAGAATTGTATCCAAGCGATATACGTGGTTCTGGGCAGGGATTTTGCTACAACTTCGGCCGGGCGCTTGGCGCTATTTGTCCTGCACTCATCGGCTATCTCAGTGCCAGTATCCCATTGGGGCAGAGCATTGGATTGATCGCTGTTGCTTGCTATGGCATCGTGATTCTGGCCTGCCTGCTATTACCCGAAACATGCGGTAAAGAACTTAATTTAGCAGGCATGCAGAAAGATTGAATTCACGCGCAGTTTTATTACATTGATCAAAATAGTTTTTGTTGACTAGTACATTGGAAAGAGCATTCTCATGATCCCTGTCACCTCACGTGTTAGTTTTCAACCGATACAACGTGGCCAACAATCGTTGTCGCAAGCGTCTTCTTCAGGTGATGACCATGCAGAATCGAAGAAGTCAAATCTGGACGCGCTTCTCCAATGCTATAACAACCGGGATTTGGGGAAATTCTTTCATCCGGGAGGAGCAGAAGATGCCGCAAAATCCCTGGAGAGCGCAAAAAAGGTTATGTTGTTGACCGGATTCAACGTGGCAGAAGGTATGCCCGAGACCGATGGACCTGGAGGAACTGCCGCGTTGGCCCATGCGCTCAATGAATTGGGAACAGTAGTGACATTTGTCACCGACAGGGAAAATCGCAACGTACTCAAAGCCGCATTGAATGTACTCAATCCAAAACTTGCCGAGTACGCAAAATTTAAATCTCTTCCAATTAAGAGCGCAAGCGATATCAGCTCGATCGCCGGACAATTATTGCGTGATGAAATGCCAGATTCCGTTGTAGCAATTGAGGTTCCATCTCGCAATTCTGATGGTGTTCAACGCAACATGCGGGGAGACGATATCAGTTCTTTCAATTCGTCGCTAGACGAAATTCTGTTGCAGGCGAACAAACTCAAAATTACTACCATTGGAGTGGGTGATGGAGGCAACGAGGCAGGCATGGGTGGCCTTCACGGCATACCAAAGGCGATAGATGGTTCGGAGATGAAAGCAGCAGTCCCGGCGCGATACCCTGTCACCGCATGGAACTCGAATTTTGGGGCTGAAGCAATTGCGGCTGTTTTATTGGCCAGACATGGTCAGCTCGAAAAATTACATACACCCGAGCAGGAAGTTGCCATGATTAATGCCATGCTCGATGCCGGTGCGGTAGATGGCATTACCCGGAGTCGTATTGCTGGAGAGCCGTCAGTTGATGGAAAAGCGCATACAGGCGTCGATGGGTTTGCTCCTGGCGTACATCACGCAATGGTGACGCTACTGAAAAGCGTTGTTGACAACATGCATCGTGGTTTTATTAGCCGCTCCATCCCTCAGAATGCTGCGCCATTCTTAATTGCTGCCTTTGATTCCAGCAATGGCGGTTTAATTGCAGCAAAGAATTTAGCAGCGTTCATTTCCGTGCGATCGCAGCAGACAGCTCGTTTTGTCATTGTGGTGGACCATGGTAATGCTGTTTATGGCGACAAGTCCCGGGATACCCTGGTTTCACTGGTTGGGAATGGTCTGAAAACTGCAAATGCTGTAGGTGTCGATGTCATTGCAATGGCGTGCAATACCGCTTGCACAGCTTTTCCAGAGGCGAAGGAGGGTGTTAATAATCGTATATTGGACTTGATCGAGGTAACCGCGCAGGCCATGGTAAATCATGGTGGCGACAAGCCTGCAATCATTGCAACGCCTGCCGTCGTAGCGCCGGGAACAAATGGCCTCAATAAATATGAGGAAGCCCTCAAGCAGGCATCAGATAAGAAGATGTCATTACCACCGGAGTTCCGTATCGGCGCAACAGAATGGGCAAGCATGATAAACAAGCTTGATCACTTGAGTACTGAACCGGAAGTAACTGAAAAACTTCAGGAATCAGTTGAAAAATACGTAAGGAAAATCCCTGACGATGCTACATCACTGTGGTTGTGCTGCACCCACTACCCGGCTTTGAAGCCGCATATAGAAGCCGCATTAAGAAAATTAGGTCGTTCTCTCGACGTTATTGATCCCATGGAATATCAGGCAGAAAAAATCATGGAATTAATGAGCAGTAAAAAGGAAAAAGACCTGAGTACTCGCTTGCCGTCGACAAAACCAATTGTGATCACGACGGGTAACTTCATTGAAGTCGGCAATATGGCAAGAGAGTTACTTGGCATGAACGACGTCATTGTTATGGAAAGCAAATTTGGAGACGATTTTTCCGTTGAACTGGTTAAAGACGAAATCTTTTTAGCAGAAAGAAACTCCGTCACACAGGACCGGAATTTGGCGGGTTTTCACGCGGCAAAAAGATTCCGCAGGATGCCATCGCCTGCAGAGGGCAGCAGTAGAGCGGAGAATTAACCGTGTCAGTATCAAACTATGAACGCGTGATCACGGAGCTGTGTGGACTGATTGGTTTTGTAGATAAGAGGCATCTTCTCGGCGGTGGAAAATTGCGCATGAACGATCATACGATTTCGTTTTTCCACGATACAACCGGGGATACGGAGGGAATACTTGTCTACATAGACATGGGGAGCCCATCAGATGACACAGCAAAAATATATGCTGACATGCTCGAAATTAATTTTATGCTTGGTATCGGGCAGCGTGGATGCATGAGCTTACATCCCGACACGCATCATGTTTTTTATATATTCCGCGTTACTTTAACTGATGAGGCGTTAGCGCAAACCTTGTTGGATACCCTGATAAGGTTTATCGGCGACGTCGGCATAGAAACACTAAAAATCCGTCGGCATAAACAACTTGACGATGCATTTGAGTTGCAGCATGCGGAAGAATTTCGCAATAGACTCATCAGAGGTGGCTCCATTTGAAAAGACTGCCGCGTACCTTGCCAACCAGTCACGGCAAGGTACGCGTTCAAAGTGTCTAGTCCAGCCGGGGTAATTCATTGACCTCGTATATCGGATACCGAACCTTCAACCATTCCGCCCACTTGCCCGCTTTCACCATCACGGCGCGGCGGTACACGGCGTTGTATTTGGGCGTGCGCGAATGATAGTTCGCGATACGGGTCCACATGTCGCCGCGGTCGGCGAGGATATGCCCACGAATACGCCAGGCCGCCAACTCATAGGGATAGCAACCGGGGGCGATCACATCCTGCGCGGTAATGCCGTATCTCTTCAGCTCCACGAGATAGGCCGTATTGATCTGCATGGCGCCGAGGTCAAAGCTACCGTTGCTATTCTTCACCCTCAAACCTGGGCGGCCGGCTTCCTGTTCGGCCACGGCAAGCATCGCGTTCACCGGAATCTGGAACTTGACCGCCGCGGCGATCGAACAGGCGATCCGTTCGTCCAGGTTTGCCGCCACATGGGCTGGCGACGAGGCGCCGTGCGCCGCTTGCGCCGCATGCACCGAGAACGCCAGCACCAACGCGACCCGGCGCGTGGCGGTGAAAAGCCCGTCGACAGAAAGATGCCTCACCATGACCCGGCCTCAGATCCGCAGTTTGTACTCGCTACGCCCCGTGCCGGTCTGCAACCGCAGCACGTTGAGGGTATAGCGCTCGTTCATGTAACCCGTCACCTCGCAGATCTCGGTCACCATGCGCCCGGGTGCGGAGGCGAGCTTCTCGATGACTACGATGAGGTTAACGGCGCTGGCGATCATCCAGCCGATGGCATCGGGCCTGAAGCTCTGCGCCGCCGGGTCTTCGTAGATGTAGTGCGCCAGTTTCTGCAAACCTTCTTCGGAGGAATTCGCATGCATCGTGGCCACCCCGCCGGGGTGGCCGGAAGTCCAGCTCTTGAGCAAAGTATAGGCCTCGCCGCCGCGCACTTCTCCCACCACGATGCGATCGGGGCGCAACCGCATGGTCACGCGCAGCAATTGCCGCATGTCGATTTCCTTGCTGCTGCGCAGCAGCGCACGGTTATCCACCGTCACCTGCAATTCCTGCGTGTCCTCGATGGCGACGATGCGGTCGCGCGGGCACTGCCTGGCGATTTCGTTGAGGATGGCATTGGCCAGCGTTGTCTTGCCGCTGCCCGTTCCCCCCATCACCAGGATGTTCTTGCGCCGCGATACCGCCTCGCGGATGGCGTCGATCGGGTGGGCGAAACTGCGCACCTTGCTCGCAGTGGCTTCGGTTGCGCTACGAAATGGCAACGCGCCGATCGGCCTGATGACGCCGCTTTTTCCATAATCGTCCAGCGAAAGCACCGCAGGGAAATGCTTGCGCAACGCAAAGGCCGGCGCCGCCACCAATGGCGGCAAAAGCCCGGCAACGCGCGAGCCGTCGAGCGGAAACTCGCCCTCGATGATCGCTGCGCCTTCGCCGGCCGGCGACTTCTGAAGCAGGCCGACAAGACGCAGGATTGCGCGCGAGCGCGCGGCGGGAAAGTCTGCTTGCGCCATGCGCATGCCCGCGCCGTGGGATTCGATCCACAACGTGCCGTCGGGATTGATCAGAACCTCAACGACGTCGCTGTCGTCCAGCGCATCGAGGATGAGGGGGCCGCAGGCCTCGCGAAGCTCGCTCATCAAGCTTTCGCGCAGCTCTGCCGGGGATTCAATGTCCATGCGACTACGTTTCAAGATTAACCCGCAGGCTGCGAGACGGATTGCTGGATGGCGTTTTCGATGTCGGATACCGCCGAAACCACGAGAACCAGCATGCCGCCCATCAGCAGGATGGATGCCAGCAGGAAGCCTCGTGCGGCGCCTTGCACCTTGGCGATCGTTTCGTCAAGCCAGTGGCGTGCGAACTTGGCCATCGACTGGTCGAAGCCCTGCAGGCGCGACAACAGGCGCAGGTAACTGATGCCCTCGCGGTCGGGGAAGTTGTAGCCTGTGTCATGCAAGGCGTCGCCGAAACCCGCGCCGCCGGCGATGTTCTCAAGCGTGGCTTCGATGCGTTGGCGCAACCAGTGCGAGCCTGCGCGCTCGTAGAGCAGTTCGAGCGCCGCTTGCAGCATCATGCCGGCGCGGATCAGCAGCGAGACGTTAAGCATGAAGATGCTGCCGTGAATCGCCCGGTACAGCGACCAGGGCGGGAAACGGTCGAGGAAGATGCGCAGGCGGCCGCCCAGCAGGGGCAGCGAGATGCCAATGACAATGATCGATACGAGCGCGCCCGCCAGCGCATAGAGTCCGTAATGGTCGACGAATGTTCCCAGCCGGTAGAGGATGTACGCGGCGCCATCCCAAGTTTCCGGATCGGAAACTGCGGACAGCTTCGGTACGAGACTGTCCGCCACGATGTGCAGCAGCACGCAGAGCATCGTCAGCAGCACTACGGGATAAATCGCCGCGCCGGCGATCGCGCCGCGGATCTTCGAACCCGCCTCGATCATCGTGATGGCGTCCTGGAAGGCGCTGCGCATGTCGCCGGACTGTTCGCCCGCGGCGATGACAGCCACCTCGTTGGCATTCACCCAGGGGCGCAGGCCGTCCGCGAGAGAGCTGCCCTCGCTGACCGCCTCGTGGCAGCTCTCCAGGATGATGGCATCGCTGGTATCGGGTTTCCTGCCGTCTTCGCTGGCGACGTTGTGCATTTCGCGCAGCGCATCGATGAGCATGATGCGATTCTCGAGCATCATGGTGAGGTGGCCATAGAAGCGCACGCGCTTCTTGGCGCCGAACTGGAGCTTCGCGATCCGATGGTTGAGACGTTCCAACAGTGCACTGTTCATGAGGTTGCTTCCAATGAATCCAAAGAGGCGCCGGCCGGCTGGATCGGTCCGACAATGCGCTCGCCGGCGCGCGGGTCGACGAGCCCGTCGTTGATCTTGCGGATCAGCGCGTCGATCTTGCTGATGCCATTGCTGTGCCGGACCCAGTAGCGCGTCGCCTCGAGGTGATGCCCGCGCACGTAGGCCTGCATGAGGCCGGGCGAAGTGCGCACGACTTCGGCTACCACCGTTCTTCCGGCCGTGCCTTGCTGCTTGCAGCTTTCACAACCGTCGCCCTGGAGGCAGATGCCGTCGAGGTCGCAATAGCGCTGGAGCCGCTTGAGCAGACGCGGCCCCAGCAGGTGTTCGTTGCCCTTCAATGGGATCTTGCAGTCGGAACACAGCCGCTGCACCAGCGACTGATTCACGAGACCGATCACCAGCGTGGAATCCGTCAGGAGCGACTGCATCACGCCTTCGTCCTCCAGGCGCGGCAGGATCGCCAGCGCATCGTTGGCGTGGATGGTGGTCCAGATGAGGTGGCCGGTCATGGCCGCGCGGAAAGCCATCTTGGCGGTCACCGCATCGCGCACCTCGCCCACCATGATGACATCGGGGTCCAGCCGCATCGCGTCGGCGATCGCGTTGGCCCATTCCTGCTCCACGCCGGCGCTGCTACCGCGCTCGCCGCCCACGGGCGACTGGTTCGCGCCTTCGATCTCGTATTCCGGCGGGTCTTCCAGCGTCAGCAGGTGGATGCCCGTGTTCTCGGCCATCAGTTTCTGCATCACCACTTTCAACGTGGTGCTTTTTCCGCTGCCGGTGGGACCGGACAGCAGCACGACGCCCGTCCGGTGTTCCATCAGTTCGTCCAACGCCTCGCATTGCTCCGGCAGATATCCCAGATCCGCCAGGGTCGGGGCGGCGCCCGGGGTATCGGCATACAGTAGACGCAGCACCATCATCATCCCGCGGTCGAGCGGACGGGTATTGATGCGCGCGCCTGACAGCCCGCATTCGCGGAGGAACTCGTCCTTCATGCGCGACCGCTGGGCCTGCATCGGTTTGAAGGTCGGCTCCGCCACGTCGCACATGCTTTGATAGATGGTTGCGCAAAGGCGCGGCCCTTCCTCGGACCGGAGTTGTCCCATCGGACGCAAATACCCATCGATGCGGCACCGGATCTCGCAGTAATCGTGGCGCGCGACGATGTGTATATCGGAGGCGCGCAGCGTCACCGCTTCGCGAACCATTTCGATGATGTAACGCTGAGCCTCCGACTCCGTGCCGACCGGCGCGCGATATCGTCCCTTGCCGAGCCGGTACAGATCCAGCACATTGCGCATGCTGGAAACCACCACTTCGTGGGACAACCCGTGTCGCCGTATCGTTTCCTGATAGCTGAGCACGTGGGGATCGAGGCGATGCGAGGACGACACAACCAGGATGCCATGCCCGGGCTGACGCGGGACGCCGATCAGGCACATCAACCCGCGATTGTCCTCGGCGACCTCAAGCACACCTTGTTCCAGCGAAAGCACGGGCGTGCCCTCGCGAACCAGGGTAACCAGGTCGGGAAGCGTGTAATTCATCGCCTCCCTGTCCTCAACCACGACCCGGCAGGGGGGGCGCGAGCATGAGCGGGCCGCTCTGCATCGCGGGCAATCCGGTTCCGCCGACGGCAAGGCCCGTCTTGATCTCGCGCCCGCCCTTGATGAACGTCACGCTACCGGCGCCGATGCGGGATACCCGATACCCGCCCGGCAAGTTGTCGCCGACCTGTGCGTCAATCGTGGCCCCATTCCCCAGCAGCAGCGTCGCGCTCAGGGTCTGGCCGCGGCCGAAGATGGCCTTCACCGCCGGCATGCCGCCTGCGGTCCCGGAGCTTGCCACGCCTGAAGCATTGTCGAGCTCGGCCTGGGCCTGCGCCCGCGCCGTGCGCGCCTTGAGCAGCATCACTTCCGTCTGCAACTGCTCCAACTGCGCGGCCACCGCGTTATCTGCCGCATCGACGGCGGTGGATGCCGGCGATGCAGTCGGCGCCGGCGCCATAGCGGCAGGCACGGCAGGCGCGTCCTGGCCAGTGGACCGGGGCTCGGCGTGAGCCGCGGAAAATACAAGCATGGCCGATACGCCAAGCAACAAAGCATTCATATTAGTTTTTCGCATAGAAAATCCCATTGAGCACCCAATGCGGAGTGCTTTCAGAAAAGAGAACCTGCATCGTGGTGAGCCGCAGTCCGGGGAATTCCTCGCCGAACAGCGTCTCCGGGGGAACGTCGGTGGCGAGCGTCCAGTTGTAGCCCGTCCAATCGGCCGCGCCCCCCAGCCGCTGCGCGACCGCGCGCTTGGCCAGTTTGGGCGGCGCCAGTCCGAGCGACTGGAAGTGCGAAGCGAATTCGACGTTCGCCGCATTCGCCGAATGCAACGGCTCGTCCTCGCCGGCCGGCGATACGACTCCAATGGCGACTTCGCCCCGCTCTCCCGATTGGGAAAGATGTGCGCCGTCGCCGAACACCGCGGCCACCGTGGATTGGAACACGTCGACGGACATGCCGCCGTCGCGCCGATAGGAAACCGTCGCCGAACCGGCGTCGAACCGGATCCACTCGGCTCGCCATCCGGCCAGCGACAGCGGAATTTTCGCCATGGCATGTTTCCAGACGGCCAGTTGCGCGGCAGGCCTTGCCTGCGACTTCCACGGATGCGGCGGCGGCGCCTCGATGGTTTGCGGCGGACGCAGGAGCTCTTCCTGCCGATGGTGCGCGCGGAGGTCGTGCCACGCCCAGCCGCCGATACCCAGAAGCAGCACGGCCGCGCCGACACCCAGCAACAGCTTCTTTTGCTGCTGCGTCAGATCGCTGGTCAACGACTCCAGCCTGCCCGCCGACGACCGCAGCGCCGATTTCGGCAGCAACTGCACAAGATGCACTTCCGGCCACGCCGTTTCGAACTCCTTGGGCGCATAGATGGCCTCCCACCGTTCGCCGGCCTCTTCGCCCAACTGCACCGTTTCGCGCAACAACGCTTCGACCTCGCCGCGCGCGCCGATAACGTCGCGGCCGGCCATGATTGCGCCTTGCCGCACGCCGACCAGCGCGTACCGGGTATCGGACAGGCGGAAGGCGCCGATCCAGTCTTGTTTGCGCACCGCCTCAGCCAGCAGGACAGCCAACGAATGGGCGCCGGGATCGCCGATACCCTTCGGCCCGTAGCCCACCTGTATGCCCGTGCCTGTCGCACGCCGCACCGTCACGCCGAAACCGCCCTGGAGACCCTGGCGTTGCATGGCCGCGCGACTCAGCTTGGCGACCGGCGGCTGCCACGTCAGGCCGGCCACCAGAGGCTTGCCGTAATGCTGGGTCTGGATGGCTTGGGCCGCCTCTTGATTGATCCTGGCCATAGGTCAGTCCATCACCACTGGCGTGATGAGAAGGATGGTGACGCCGTGACGCTGCTGGCCGTAGCGGCTGCCGCCCAGAAGGAAATTATCGGGGCTGCCCATGCCCGCGCGCTTGCTGGTATCGGTGCTTTGCTCGAATCCGGAGAGCGCCAGCGTCTCGCCGGAGCGCAACCGAACCTTCTGCGCGAACGCACGCAGGCCTACCGTGGGCAGTTGCACCTGGCCGGTGGCCTTGTCGCCAAAGGTCTCCAGCTTGTCGAGGCTGCTCAGGCTGATGTTGTACTGCAGCAGCAACTGGTTGTCGGCCATCGCGTACGGCAGCAGCATCATGTTGAAGCCGGAAGTCACCTGTCCGGGCTCGATGCCGACGGAATTGCCGGTCTGCGCCACCAGGGTGTTGGTAATGGAGGCGACATAGCTGGTCTGGGTGGACACCTGCATCGGCACCGCCTGCAGGTTCAGCGTGGTGACCGATGGCTGCGTGACCACCGTGACCTTGCCCTGGCTGGACAGCGCCTTGAGCAGCAGCGAGGAATCTTTGAACGGTCCCTTGAGGATATGGACGTTGACGCTGTTTCCCAGCACGTCGTTGTTGCTGATCAGCTCTCCGCCGGCGCGGGCGCTCTTGTAAGCGAGGTTCCAGTCCACGCCGTATTGGTCGGTACGATCGAAGTCGATGTTGAGAATCTTGACATTGAGCATCACCTGCTTGGTCAGCAGCTTGTTCTCGTGGTCGATGTACCTGGCGATGCGGTCGAGCACGTCCGGGGCATCGGTCACGGTCATCGACGCGGTGGCCTTGGAAAGCGTGAACTTGCTTTGGCCGGGGGTAAGCATGCCGGACACCGCCTTGGCGACGTCGTCCATCACCGAGCTGGTCAGCGTGGTGGCAACCGATTGCACACTGCCGCCCTGGCCGCTCACACCGCCCTGCTGTCCACCGCCACCACCGCCGCCGCTCGCGGAGCCCTGCGAGCCGCCGCTGACCCCCACCGAGGCGCTGGTATCGGTGGCAACGCTGCTGGACAGCGCGTCCGTTCCCGGCAGCGCGTAAATCTGGAAGGTACGCGTTTCGTTGCGGAACACGTACACCGCACCGTCACGGAACTGCCAGTGAAGGTCCAGTTGCGAGCCCATCGAATCGAGCAGGCCGGAGAGCGGCCCCTGCCAGTTGAGCGAGACCTTCGGTTCCGGCGGCGGCGCGGTCGCGCCGGCGCGCGAGGGGCCGATGTTGATCGTGCGGGGACCATTCTTCCCGGATTTATCGGCATCGTCCGCACCGACATTGCGTGGCGTATGCAGCGCATCGGCGCTGACGTGGACACGTACGCCGCAAATGCGCGACACCTTGTCTGCAAACTGGCGCAACGTCACCGGGCTGGCTTCATAGAGCGTGAGATCGCATGCGACGTCCTGCGACTTCGGCTCCAGCAGCAGCGATTTTGTCGCCACCCAATAACCTTGCTCATGCACGCGCACGGCTGGCGCCTGCACGGCTCGCATCGCGGCGATCCGGTCGCCGGCCTCGGCCATCCCTCGCTCGTTGGCGCTTTCCGCGCCGCGAATCACCGAAGTGCAGCCACCAAGGGCGGTGACTACGGAGGCGGCCACGCCGAGCCGGATCATGGTGCGTATCGTGTTCTTGCTCATATTCATGGTTATTCTCCCCGCGCCTGTACGCGCACGAGTTTCTGTTCCTTGTAGATGTCGACCAGCAGTGGGCGATCGGCCGCGACATAGGCATTGAACAGGCTGGTCATGGCCCCGACGAAATCGCCCTGCATCTGCAGGGCGGCCCGTATGGGAAAGTCGTAGCCGGCATCCCACACCAGCTCGTAACCGGCCATTCCTGCCCACGTGGCGGTCACTTCCTTGAGGCTCTGTCCCGGGAGCGCCTGCCAGACCGCGCCGGCCGCAGCCTCTTGCGCGGAGACGGAGGAGGCCTGAGGACCGGGCTGTGCTGCGGGGTCGGCATGCGCGCCGGCGCTGATGGCGCAGGCCCACGCCGACAGGGTGCAAATCAATCTCTTCTTCATCGTCGTCTTGAATTCCATAAAAATTTCCTTAGGCCGCATGCCTTCCCACGCCGCACAGCGTGGGAAGGCGTCATTGCGGTTTGTCAATCAAAGAATCTTGATCAGTGAACCATCCGGTACTGCGCGCTGTACCGACGCGGGAAGTATTTTCCCGAGAATCGGCGCGCCGCCGGCATCAAGCAGTTTCGAGCCGGATTTGAAACCCATCTGGTCGGGCCCAGAGGTCCATACAAGGAGATCGTGATAGACGCCGTTAAGCAGAACGCCTTCACCAGGATCTTTGCGGTAGACATAGAACTGCCCGTCGTCCGCCAGTGCCCCCCAGCGACATTTTCCGGCGCCGGCGCCGCCATCGCACCATCCATCGACGCCAACCCATCCCATGTGCAAGTCACTCAAGGCCTGGGCCATGCGTGCGCGATCAATGGCGCCCGTCAACGCGGGGGCGGCAGCAAGCATCGCGGCGCCGGCGGCGTCGTAGCTGCGGAACATGGTTGCGGTGTTCTCGCGCAGGCGCATATCCTGAACGTGCTGCTCCTTTGCCGAAACTCCCGCCATGAAATGGGCGAAGAACATGGCAATGACAAAAACAATCGAAAGAGGCCACATAGTTACTGTTCAATCTCTATCCATCGCCCCTTGCTCCGGACGGCAATGGAAAGTCGCGCAGATCCCGAGGAGGAGAAAAAGAGGCGCGATGAATCCAGGCCCCGCATTTGAAAGCGGCGCCCAATCCGATGAGCAACAGCGCCATCGCATCGAAAAAAATGAAGTGATCCAGGTCGACGGTCGCCAGGACCGCGAGAAACGCCGCCAACACAGGGCCGGTCAATCCCTACCCGGCCCGCTCGCTTGCGCGGACTTTATTTACGACAGCGACGTAAATGTGAGGGTGTTGCTATCGGGGCTGGTGCATGCCGCCTGGATGTCAGACAGGGATGACGATGGCGTGATGGCCTTGCCGCCCCCCTCTCCCGACGTCACCGAGGCCCATCCTCCGCTGCGCAGCTTCAGCAGAAGCTGCTGGCACGCTTCCTCCGGAACCTTGGGATAGGTGATGGAGAAGGCTTGATCGTCCTGCAAGGACTTGATCGCCACCTTTCCGGTCCAGACATTGAGGATGATGCCAGCATCTGCATCCTGCGCCATATTGGCGGGAATGGCCTTGTATTGGATGGCCAAGGTATTGTCGAGGCCCTTATATCCCCCCACACCGCTCTTGAGCCCTCTCACGCTGGCCGCGATCTGGGTGATGTTCTGCGCCTCAGTAGAAATTTCCGACGACCGGAACAGCTTGCCGATACCCGCCGCCGCCGCCGCCAGAATCACGATACCCACGATCATTACGACCAGGGCCTCGATCAGGGTGAAGCCCCTCTGGCGCTCGAAATCACGACCACAATCATTGATGCCCACCACTAAGCCCCCATAAATTTATCCAAAAACCAATAGAACCTCGCCACCGTCCGGACTGCTCGTCCAGCACAAGATCAACATGCAAGACATTTCCCAACGGGTAATTCTCGAGGAAACGCGACTATTCCAGCAAACAACACCAACGACACGAAAGCAAAAACAATGCATCTTCAGAGTCGCTGACATGGCCGCCACTTAAATCATCTCCCGGCCAATGAGTTTTTATATGTAATACGAAATTTTAAAAAAATTTGACCCCGTCCGATATGGGCCATCTCCTCAAAATAATCACGATCTCAATAGGCCGATTCCCAAATCGGGCTCGAGCCGATCATCGAAAGGCGAGCCAGGAGAAAGGCGATGGCAAGTTCAATCCGCGCATACGAATGCCGAGCCGGCGCGCGGCATAAGCGCCCAACTGGTCGGTAATTGCAAATTGGAGTTGCTGCGTTGGCAGCGCTCGTCCGCCTCGGTCTCGAGAGCAATTCTCGTGGCGACCAGCTACGCTGAACCGCCAGCGATCCGCAAAGCCTGCGTTATCGAGGCAGTGCAAGCGAATGGCGTTCGCGTGCGCGGCCGATCAAAAATCGGCAAGCGCGGCTTGTTTCCCAGTAAACCTGCCAAGTAGGCCTTTTGGGAAGCAATATCCCTCCAGCCATATGCGCGAGTATCGCTTTGAACGCTTACATATATTTAGCTGTCAGGGTGGAGGACCACATACCCGCCACGAATATTTTCCGCATTATCGTTGGGATCAAACATCTGGCCGGAATAAGCTACATAGTAAGTCGTATTAGCTCTGGCAACAAAAGTGAGACTACATATCGCGGCATCCTTTACGCCAGTATCGAATGACGGCATGCTTGTCTCTGCAATGGGGAGCTCATTCTCAGACGGCCACCGGCCATTTAATGATTCATAAACAAATATTCCGCAAGGGTAATTTCCGTTTTTTATCATTCTCGTATCATCTCCTGTCATCACGGAATTGGGAGTTGCAGCCTTCGACACGATTACGGTAACAGGTTCATCATAATTGTTAACAACGTAATCCCACGTGGAATTTCTGATTTCCGAATAGCGCACCGCATCCACATCCGCACGACCAGACGGAAAATGTTGAGCAAAAGATTTAGACGCCTCTCTCAATCGCCCGGTATATCTATACTGCGTCGCATATGAGAGCCGCCGCCAGACGCGGCTCTTCGAGTCGCATGTCATGAGGTCCCCGGATTCATTCATTGTCATGCTCAAAGCATGGCAACGCTCCCCCTCGCTGTAAAAATCCTTGCCGGCCATGACGATCTTCGTGCCAAACGCCACTTCGCCACCTGCTTTCAAGCTGTTCACCACCACGCCTGCCGACGGATTATTTCCATCGGCGCCCATTACAATACGGCCGTCATCACCGGGATCGATTACGAGAGGACCACCCGACTGATTTGCATAAATCGATGGACTTTTCCCCTGCCCGTCCCCAGAGAACTTAATGCTCGCCACATCATCGATCTTGTGTTTTGACATATCGATGTCGGCTTCCATCTTGTTCCATTCAGGATGACCATCTGTCTTCTTGCGATGCAGCAGGTCACCAGCAAGCGTCCCCGGACCGGAGGTGTCGCGCATGAACGGCGCGTAGAAAATCTGCCCAATGGCGGTGGGCGTCTTCTTGAAGAAACCGGCCAGGCTGCTCTGATCGGTCAGTTGACCGTAGCTGCTCCAGTACACGGCGCGCGCCCCCGGCTTGCGGCCGTCATGATCCAGATAAAGGCCGCCGGCGCCGATGAGCTGCGCCACCTTCATCGAGTGCGTCGCCACGTCGGGTTGCTTGGCTCCCCGCGCCGGCTCGGTGAAGATCAGCACCTCGATACGCTTGTTGTCATCCTTCAAGGGAACGACCCGTAACGCGCCGTTGTACCTCTGGCCGAACGGGTTCACGGTGTTCTGGTCGATACCCGGCGGCAGGTAGCGCTTCATGTCGCGCCAATCAAGCAAGGTGCCGTCTTCCTGGCTGCTCAGCTTTTCATAGTTGTCGGCCACGTATTGCCCCGCCGCGTCGCCCAGCCGTCGCATCTGGCCGGCGACCGATTCATTGGCGATGCTGTCGTTGTACCGGTTCAGGTAGGCGGCTCCCGCGGCCAGCATCGTCGCCATCACGATGAGCGCGACGGTCACCTCGATCAAGGTAAAACCTTCGGCTCGCATGCGCCCGGCGCATGCCTTGGATGTTGGGCGTTTTATCCACATAATCTGCCTCAAGTGTTGAATTGGAGTTGCTGCGTTGGCAGCGCTTGCTCGACTCGATCTGAGAGAAATTGTCGTGGTGACCAGCTACGTTGAACCGCCAGATATCCGCAAAGCCTGCGTTGTCGAGGCAGTGCAAGCGAATGGCGTTCGCGCGCCCGGCCTGCCGCGGCGGGTCGATCGCGGCCTGCTGCACGACGAGTTCCTGCGAGTGTTGTGTTTTGAGCGACAGGCGGTAGCGCTTGAACGAAAAACCCTCTCGCTTGAGCGCCACGTTCAGCGTATCGAGTCAGAACTGAAATATCAGGCGTGCGCCCTCTCCCCAATCGAAACGAAGCGCATCTGAATCGGACCGCAAGTCAGTGAATCTTGGAAGAGGAGGGCAACATCAGCGTCACCCGTGAACCGGGTGACCTCAGCTCAGAAATGAAGAAAGCGATTGCATGACAAACGGCGGTGATATTCCTCCGACTGTATGCGCAAGTACCACTTCGAACGCTCACATATATTTAGTCGTCAGGTTGGAGCACTGCGTACTCCCCTTTTTCACCACCACCGCCATAAACCACATAATAAATCGCATTGGCGCGAGCAACAAAAGTGAGGCTACACATTCCACCATCCCCTACGGAGGCCCAGCCATCAGGAAGATAACCTGCCTCCATAGCTGTCTCCGCAATGGGTAACTCATCCTCTTCGGGGAAGTCATTCATTTTCGGCATCGAGCGAAAGGGTGTGATGCTAATGGGTGTTTCGTAAACGTATATCGCACAAGCGTCAGTTATGTTCGGTTTAGCCTTCGCCACAATCACGGTAACAGGTGTCAGATTGTTGTTCACGATACGATCCCAGTTACCCGACCGCATTTTTTTTCCGGCAGAATCGCTTCCAGAGCGCCCCTCATTCAATCGCCCAACATAGCTCTCGTCCAACCTATACGCGACTGGCCGCCAAACGCCCCCCCGCTCAGGACCGCCGATCCCCCGGACGCACGTCATGAGACGCCCCAGACGAGTCATTGTCAGGCCCACACCATCACAACGTCCCCCCTCGGAATGAAATTTTTTTCCGGTCATGTTGACACGCTGGCCAAACTCCACGTCACCACCTGCCCTTAAATTGTTGGCCAACACGTCCGCCGTTGGATTAGCTCCGTCAACTCCCATCACAATGCGCCCGCCATCGCCGGGATCGACAACGACAGAAGTACCTCGCTGATCTACATAAATCGATGGATTTCTTCCCGACCATGCTCCTGAGAAATCGACGCTCGCAACATTATCGATCTTGTGTTTCGACATATCGATGTCGGTTTCCATCTTGTTCCATTCAGGATGACCATCTGTCTTCTTGCGATGCAGCAGGTCACCGGCAAGCGTCCCCGGACCGGAGGTGTCGCGCATGAACGGCGCGTAGAAAATCTGCCCAACGGCAGCGGGCTTATTCTTAAAGAATCCGTCCAGACTGCTTTGGTCATTGATTTGGCCGTAACTGCTCCAGTACACGGCGCGCGCTCCCGGCTTGCGACCGTCATGATCCAGATAAAGACCGCCGGCGCCGATGAGCTGCGCCACCTTCATCGAGTGCGTCGCCACGTCGGGTTGCTTGGCTCCCCGCGCCGGCTCGGTGAAGATCAGCACCTCGATACGCTTGTTGTCGTCCTTCAAGGGAACAACCCTCAGCGCGCCGTTGTACCTCTGGCCGAACGGGTTCACGGTGTCCTGGTCGATACCCGGCGGCAGATAGCGCTTCATGTCGCGCCAATCAAGCAAGGCGCCGCCTTCCTGACTGCTCAGCTTTTCATAGTTGTCAGCCACGTATTGCCCCGCCGCGTCGCCCAGCCGTCGCATCTGGCCGGCGACCAATTCATTGGCGATGCTGTCGTTGTATCGGTTCAGGTAGGCGGCTCCAGCAGCCAACATTGCCGTCATCACAATGATCACAACGGTTACCTCGATCAAGGTAAAGCCTGCATTCCGCCTTCGCCCGGTGAGCGTTTTTGGTGTGGGGCGTGTGATCCGCATAATCGTGCCTCAAATGTTGTATAGCGCCACAAGCACTCCGCCGGCTGCGAGGCTGGGGCCAAATGGCATAGGTAAAGTATGGAAAGTTGCATCGGCCCCGCGCCGCAGGCGCATCACCAGCATCGCCAGTGCGCTGACCAGCACGGCCAGCGCCACCGCCGGCACGATCGCCCCGAACCCGAGCCAGGCGCCCAGCGCCGCCAGCAGTTTCGCGTCGCCCCGCCCCAATGCCTCGCGCCCGGCGATACGCCCGGCGACCCTGGCCACGCTCCAAAGAAACGCGTAGCCCACGACCGCCCCCAGCAGGGACAAAGGCAGCGCGATGAATCCAGGCCCCGCATTGAAAGCGACGCCCAATCCGATGAGCGGCACCGTCAACACGTCGGGCAAAATGAGGTGATCCAGATCGATGGCGGCCAAGACCACAAGAAACGCCGCCAACACGCAGAACCCGGCTAATGCGTACTCCGTTTCCGCGTGGATCGCGGCAACCACGAAGAGCAGTGCGACCAAGCCTTCGACAATGGGGTAACGCGGCGAGATTCTCGCGCGGCAATGCCGACAGCGCGCACGCAGAAGGAGGTAGCTGAGCAGCGGAACGTTATCCCTCGCCGCGATCGCGCCACGGCAATGGCAGCAGCGGGACCGCGAGAAGCATATGCCCCACCCGCCCCCGCCACTTCCCTCGCGCCCGAACAATCCCAGCGGCAACCGATGTATCACTACATTGAGGAAACTGCCGACGCAAAGACCTACAAAGCCGGCACAGCACTCACCCAAAAAAGGAAAGGCGGCCGCCGCGCCCCAATTCATTCGCCACTCTCCCGCGCAAACAAGAAAGCCGAGAAGAAAACACGATGAAGCAACGCAATTTCCTCCTCGCGCCTGGATGCACCCATTTAAGAAAGCGACGTAAACGTGAGGGTGTTGCTGTCGGGGCTGGCGCAAGCCTTCCGGACATCAGCCAAGGATGACGATGGCGTGATGGCCTGGCCGCCTTCCCCTCCCGTCGTCACCGAGGCCCATCCGCCGCTGCGCAGCTTCAGCAGCAGCTGCTGGCACGCCTCCTCCGGAACCTTGGGGTACGTGATGGAGAAAGCCTGATCGTTCGCCGAGGCCTTGATGTCCACCTGCCCCGTCCAGACATTGAGGATGGCGCCAGTCTTCGCGTCCTGCGCCATGTTGGAGGGAATGGCCTTGTATTGAATGGCCAAGGCATTGTCAAGCCCCTTGTATCCGTCCACGCCGCTCTTGAGCGCTCTCACGCTGGCCGCGATCTGGGTGATGTTGCCCGACTCCGTCGCAATTTCCGACGACCGGAACAGCTTGCCGATACCCGCAGCCGCCGCCGCCAGAATGACGATACCTACGATCATTACAACCAGCGCCTCGATCAGGGTGAAGCCCCTCTGGCGCCCGAAATCAAAATCACGATTCTTGATGTCCACTACTGAAAACCTCATAAATTTATCTAAAAATCCAATAGAACCTCGCCACCGCCAGACCGCTCGCCCAGCACATGACTCACATGCTAAGCGCTGTCTAACGAAAAATTGCCGAGGAAACTCGACTGCTCCATCAAACGGCACCGATGACGCAAAAGCAATGCATCCCCAGGCTCGCCGACACGGCGTCGCTCAAACAGTCTCCTGACCAAATAAACTTTTATATGCAGTACGAAATTCTAAAAAAATCCGACTCCGCCTGATATGGGCCATTCCCTCAAAAAATCATGATTTCAATAGGCCCATTCCTAAATCGAGCTCATGCCGATCACCGAACGGCTAACAAGGAGGAGGAAGACGACGATTTCAGGCAGTGCAATACGAATGCTGGAGAGGCAGTCCAAGCGGACGATCCGGCACTTGGCGAGTGACGAATTTCTTTGTACACCCGAGAAAATCAGTACCAATCGCGTAGACTTTTTCTGGCTCCGGCTGCCCTGAAATCAGTGCGCCTACCTTGATCCACTCGACGATCGTGTTATCGATCCGGGGAAAGGAAACTGCGTTGCGCCACTCCCTGCGGTGCCGGAAAAGGCATGTAACAACTTCTTTTTCGGCGAGGAGAAAGCAAAAATCCTCGTCCTGAATAGCATCGGCATTGGCAGAAAGCGAGAACGACAACAAGTCGCGCATACCCGATATCTTCCATCCTGCTTCAGCAACCGCGCGCCTGATGGCGATCTGAAAACCATAGTGGATTCCCACGCCGATCCTGGAGTAGCCATGCTCTTCATCCAGAATGCGAATCTTCAATTGCATATCTGGCATACGCGCGGCAAATTGGGCCTGCGCATAGGATTTCCAGGTCCGCAACGACCATGCATAGTCGGCCCAGGGCAATACGACAGAATGCGCCCAAGGGCTGCCTATAACGATATCAACGCGGTTTTGTATCGACGGATAGATGACGGACAGCGTCTTCAGCACTTCTGTCATTACCTCGGCAGGCCGATCTTCATGGCGGATTTCAATATCCGGCCGGTCATTACATTGGCCGCTCCAACCCGTTCGACAATAGACACGCAGTGTTTCCTTATCGAAAATCATGCTGACTTTATTACCTAGTATTTCCATCTTTATCCCGCCGATACCTTTCTTTGAAAATAAGACCATTGGCATCGGATAGCGAGAACGATGTTCACTAATTGGCGTGTGGGTTAGCGCACTGCCTCATGCCTTTTCTGGTAGGTTCATTTGGAAAGACGCAAGACAGTCTTTCGAGCGAAATTATCGGCCTCCCCCTCACAGGGAGCGAAAATTCTCAATAATCCCTCAATGACATCGATAAGGCCGATGACCTGCTCTTCGGTGAATCGCGTCTTCATGTCCAAGCTCCTGACTACGTGATTGGACTCTAGATCGCCGCACTACTCAAATCAGGGGAGAGGTCGGATCTGCTCAAGCGCCGCAACATTACGGAGCAAGCTTTTTACCGGCTGGGAAATAAATTCGGCGGTATGGAGGCCGCTGATGCGCGGCGCCATATAAACCTGGAATCTGAGAATGAAAAGCTCGAGCGCATGGTGGCGGAGCATGACGGCGTCGATCACGCGCACCTCCTTCGACACGGCGGGCGCGACACATGCCAAACCAATCAGAGGATCAAGAAGCGATCCGTAAGACGGCACAATTTGTGACTGATAGGAATGGAATTAGATTGAAAACAACTGGTTACACTGCGGTTGCACAGACAAAGAAAAAGGCTTTCAGCACATATAGCACTGAAAGCCTTTCTGGTACTGGTGGCCCCCCCGTGAGTCGAACACGGCACCAACGGATTATGAGTCCGCTGCTCTAACCAAGCATGAGCTAGAGGGCCAAAAAGATAGCCGGCGATTTTAGCATCCTCGCCGGCTTTCCCTTACACCCCTTAGATCAATTCCCTTCGAGGAAGGACTTGAGCTTGTCGGAGCGCGACGGGTGGCGCAGCTTGCGCAGCGCCTTGGCTTCTATCTGACGAATACGTTCGCGGGTCACGTCGAACTGCTTGCCGACTTCTTCCAGCGTATGGTCGGTCGACATTTCGATGCCGAAGCGCATACGCAGGACCTTGGCTTCGCGCGGCGTCAGCGAGTCGAGGATATCCTTGACCACGCCGCGCATCGAAGCGTGCAACGCCGCGTCGGCCGGGGCCAGCGTGTTGTTGTCTTCGATGAAGTCGCCCAGGTGCGAATCGTCGTCGTCGCCGATCGGCGTTTCCATCGAGATCGGCTCCTTGGCGATCTTCATGATCTTGCGGATCTTGTCTTCCGGCATTTCCATCTTGATGGCCAGCGTTGCCGGATCCGGCTCGGCGCCGGTTTCCTGCAGGATCTGGCGCGAGATGCGGTTCATCTTGTTGATGGTTTCGATCATGTGCACCGGGATACGGATGGTGCGCGCCTGGTCGGCGATGGAACGGGTGATCGCCTGGCGGATCCACCATGTCGCATACGTCGAGAACTTGTAGCCGCGGCGGTATTCGAACTTGTCCACCGCCTTCATCAGGCCGATGTTGCCTTCCTGGATCAGGTCGAGGAATTGCAGGCCGCGGTTGGTGTACTTCTTGGCGATCGAGATCACCAGGCGCAGGTTGGCCTCGGTCATTTCACGCTTGGCCATGCGCGCCTTCTTCTCGCCGGCACCCATCTTCTTGTTGATGCCCCGCAGGTCCGGCAGCGGCAGCACGACACGCGCCTGCAGGTCGATCAGCTTTTGCTGAAGTTCCTTGATGGCGGGCACGTTGCGGCCCAGCACCGCGCTGTAGTCATGGTTGGCGGCGACTTCGCCGTCGACCCAGTCCAGGTTCACTTCATTGCCCGGGAACACCTTGATGAAGTGGGCGCGCGGCATGTTGCACTTGTTGACGGCCACATCCAGGATCTGGCGCTCGACCTGGCGCACTTCTTCGACCTGCGCGCGCAGGGTATCGCACAGCTTCTCGACGACCTTGGCGGTGAAGCGGATGCCCAGCAGTTCGTTGGAGATGATTTCCTGCGCCTTGACGTAGGGCTTGGAGTTGTAGCCTTCCTTCTCGAAGGCCTTGCGCATGTTCTCGAACTGTTGGGCAATGACGCCGAACTTGCCCAGCGCGTCGCGCTTGAGCTGTTCCAGCTGCTCGGCCGAGAAGCCGGCGGCGCCGGCGACGGAGCCGCTGCTCTCGCCTTCGTCTTCTTCTTCGTCCTCGTCTTCGTCTTCTTCGTCCGCGTCTTCTTCATCGGAAGAGGCGGCTTCGACTTGCTGCACGGACTCGTTCAGGTCGACCAGGCCGTCGACGATTTCGTCGACCTTGATCTCATCCTTGGAGATGCGGTCGGCCGCGGCCAGGATCTCGGCGATCGTGGTCGGGCAGGCGGAAATGGCCTGGATCATGTCCTTGAGGCCGTCTTCGATGCGCTTGGCGATCTCGATTTCGCCTTCGCGGGTCAGCAGCTCGACCGAACCCATTTCACGCATGTACATGCGCACCGGGTCGGTGGTGCGGCCGAAGTCGGAATCCACCGTCGACAGCGCGGCTTCGGCTGCGGCTTCGGCGTCGTCGTCGCTGGCCACGTTGGCCACGTTGTCCGACAGCAGCAGGGTTTCGGCGTCAGGGGCATGCTCGTAGATCGAGATGCCCATGTCGTTGAAGGTGCCGATGATGCCGTCGATCGCTTCCGGATCGACGATGTTTTCGGGCAGGTGGTCGTTGATTTCGGAGAAGGTCAGGAAGCCGCGCTCCTTGCCCAGCTTGATCAGGGTCTTGAGCTTCTGGCGACGGCGTTCGAGTTCTTCTTCGCTGGCCTCGGTGTCGGAAGAGAAGGCGTCCTTGAGCAAGGCCTTTTCCTTGGCCTTGCGGTCCTTGGCCTTGGCCTTGTCGACGGCCTTCAGTTCGGCGCGCTCGACGGCGTTGAGCGCGGCGATTTCGTCGCTCTCAGGCTGGAATTCCTTGGGTTTGCGGCCACGGCGGCCCGGTACCTTGACGCTCGGCAAGATATAGCCGGAAGTGTCGATGGCTGCCAGCGCAGCGGCATCAGTGGTTTGGCTTACGCTGGACGACGCGCTCGCTGCTGCATTGACATCTTTGGCGTCTTTGGCTTCGACCTGTGCTGCCTTGGTCGTCTTAACGGTCTTGGTTTCGGGTTTCTTGGTGGTCACGGAAGTCTTCGATTTCACGGAAACCGCTTTTTCGGCGGCTTGAGGTAACTTTTTGGCTGGCGCCGCAGTCGCTTTGGGCGCTGCTGCACGTACCGGCTTGACGGGAGCTGCCTTGGCTACCGCTTTTTTCGGCGTTGCTGCTGTCGCAGTCTTGGCCGTCGATTTCACTGCTTTGGTCACGGCTGCAGTCGCCTTGGCTGCCGGCTTGGCAGCCATCGCCCTGGGGGTCTTCGCAATAGCGGCGGATTTTACCGTCGCTGCCGCTTTCGTGCTCTTTACGGACGCTGCTGGAGTTTTTGCGGGTTTCTTCATTGCATTTGCCATAGAATCAACTGCCAATTGAGATTTACTCATTGCGCCAATCAAGTCATGCTAATGATGCAACTTCGGTACCGGCTTGGACAACCCGGTAGACTCCGGCTGCACGCGCAACGTTCCTTTTCCTCTCTACCCTGCGATTCCGGAAAACAGGCAGTTTCGTCATTCCGGGGGTCGCATTTACCGCTCCTGCGATACGCTCGCCGCTTGGTTCCGGTGAGCGCCGCGCAGGGCCGCCAGGGTAAGAAGCAAGAGCCATCCGGCGGAACTAAAGCCCTATAGTATAGCAGATATGGGGCTCTTTTCCCTCCGATCAAGCCGTGAAAACCACCCTTCAAGTGGGCAAATGACGGTAATTTGCGCCGCTTTACCCTTCATTGACGCTTTCTTTCTCGGCCTGGCGACAATCGGCCCTTTTCTCCTGCCGCCCCTGATCTCCCGGATCGCGCAGGCGATGCCATGCTCAGTTCGCCACGGCCGGGCCGGGCAGGCGCTTGAGCGCTTCCTTGTACTGCATCAGCTCGCGGTAGCGATTGCGCTCGGCTTCGGTGCGCAGGTTGGCGGTCGCCAGCACCTGCATTTCCTCCTCGATCGCGCGAATCTTGCTCAGCCGTATGGCGCCGGCCATTTCGGCGCGGACGACGTCGAACTCGGATTCCGATTCGGAGGCAATCTCGGCGATCATCGAATCGAACTCGGGCCCGGCCTCGCGCAGATGTTCCACCAGGCTGGCGAAACTGGCCTGCTCCCCCATGCCCTGCGCCACGCCGACCAGATGCTCCAGCATCTGCGCGCGGTCGGGGGCGATGTTGCCGATCGCCTGCAAGGCCTCGGCATCGAGGTCGGCGGCCAGTTGCGGATGCGCTACCAGCAGGCGCATGATCTGGCGCTCCAATCCGACGGGAGCGGTGCGCTTGCCCCGCGGCGGCGCCACCCTCACGCGCGCCACCGGCTTTTCCAGTTCGAACAAAGCCTCGATCTCGGACGGGGTCGACTGCGTCGCCTGCGCCACGCTGCGCACGATCTGCAAACGCAAGGCCGAGGCCGGCAGGGCCTGCAGCATGGGCTTGGCGGCAAACTGGGCATGCGCGCGGCCTTCGGGCGTGCGCAGGTCGTTGTCGCCGATGATCTCGCGCAACAGGAACTGCGACAACGGCAACGCCTCCCGGATCTGCTCCTCAAAGGCGGCCGCGCCCATTTCGCGCACATAGCTGTCCGGGTCGTGTTCGGCCGGCAAGAACAGGAACTTGATGGTCTTGTTGTCCGATGCGTGCGGCAGGCAGGCTTCCAGCGCGCGGCGTGCGGCGCGGCGGCCGGCAGAGTCGCCGTCGAAGCTGAAGATCACCTGGTCGGTCTGGCGCAACAGCTTTTGCACATGGATCGGCGTGCAAGCCGTTCCCAGCGTGGCCACCGCCTGCGGGAAGCCCAATTGCGCCAGCGCCACCACATCCATATAGCCTTCGGTCACCAGCGCGTAACCGGCCTCGCGAATCGCCTGGCGCGCCTCGAACAGGCCGTACAGTTCGCTGCCCTTCTGGAACAACGGCGTTTCCGGCGAGTTCAGGTACTTCGGTTCGCCGCCATCCATCACGCGCCCGCCGAAGCCGATGACCTGGCCCTTGGTATTGCGGATGGGGAACATGACGCGGCCGCGGAAGCGGTCGTAGCGCTTGCGGTGGCCGCCGCCCTCTTCGCTCTTGTCGATCACCAGCCCGGACTCGACCAGGGCTTCGTTCTCGTACTCGGGGAACACCTGGCGCAGGCTGTCCCATTCATCGGGCGAATAGCCCAGCCCGAAGCGCGCCGCGATCTCGCCGGTGAGGCCGCGCCGCTTCAGATAATCGATGGCCGGCTGCGCGGTCCGCAATTGCTGGCGGTAAAAATCGTTGGCGCGCGCCATGACGTCGGACAAGGCCATGCTCTTGGCCTGGTTTTCGGCGCGCTGCGCGGGGGGAATGCGGTCTTCGTTTTCCGGCAGCACCATCCCCACGTTCTGGGCCAGGTCCTTGACCGCCTCGACGAAGCCCATGCCCGAATATTCGATCAGGAAGCTGATCGCGGTGCCATGCGCGCCGCAACCGAAGCAATGGTAGAACTGCTTGGTCGGGCTAACGGTAAAGCTGGGGGATTTCTCGTTGTGGAAGGGGCACAGGCCCATGAAATTGGCGCCGCCCTTCTTCAACTGCACATACCGACCCACCACGTCGACGATGTCGACGCGGGTCAAGAGATCCTGGATGAACGACTGTGGAATCACCTGGGGAAGGCTGCGTGCGGGAAATCGGAAACGGCGATCAGGACGACAGCGCGGCCTTGACCAGCGCGGACACCGCGGTCATGTCGGCGCGGCCGGCCAGCTTGGGCTTGAGCACGCCCATCACCTTGCCCATGTCCTGGGCGCCGGCGGCGCCCGTGGCGGCCACCGCGGCCTGCACTTCGGCCTTGATTTCGTCTTCGGACAAGCCGGCCGGCATGTAGGCGGCCAGCACGGCCAGTTCGGCCTTTTCGATATCGGCCAGGTCCTGGCGGCCGCCGGCTTCGAATTGGGAGATCGAATCCTTGCGCTGCTTGATCATCTTCTCGATGATGGCCAGCACATGCGCATCGGTCAGTTCGACGCGCTCATCCACTTCCTTTTGCTTCATCGCGGCCGTCAACAAGCGGATGGTGCCGAGCTTGCCCGTATCCTTGGCGCGCATGGCGGCCTTCATGTCTTCCGTGATCTGCTCTTTCAAACCCATTAGGTGCTCCGAAGATGAGGTAGATGATTGGTTGTTCTTGCCGTGGCGGCGGACTGGCCGCCGGCGCAGGCAACGACGCAACTGGCATGCCCGTGTTGCCGATCCTTAAGATCGTAGAACATAGATGGGCTTATCGCCAGAATAAAACATCGCGTCCGGGTTCTTTCTATATGCGGCCGCGGAGATAAAAATAAACCCGCTGACAAATAAACCGCCAAACCCGCCGCCGCGCCGGGGGCCGCCAAACACAATCTGGCGAAAAATGCGAAAACCCGCTGCGGACCAACACCGGAGCGGGTTTGCACATCAGCCGCGCGAGCACGCGGCGAGAAATTCTTAGTACAGCTTCTTCGGCAGTTGCTGGCTGCGGATGCGCTTGTAGTGGCGCTTCACGGCAGCGGCCAGCTTGCGCTTGCGCTCTGCAGTCGGCTTTTCGTAAAACTCGCGCGCGCGCAGCTCGGTCAGCAGACCGGTCTTTTCAATGGTGCGCTTGAAGCGGCGCATTGCGACTTCGAACGGCTCGTTTTCTTTAACACGAATAGTGGTCATGTAAATTCAAACCAAAAAGGTTAGGTTGGATTAGCAAAGAAAGCGATTCTAGCAGACTGCAACCCCGATTGGAAGGCCAGACGTGGCATTTTTTCCACCCGGAACGTAAAAATCGGATAAAAATCAACCACTTATTCCCGGCAAGCTAAGGCCGCGCATGAACTGTACCCGGCTTGTTATGCGACAAGAATAGCGAATCAGACCGCCGACCCCGCCGCCACGCCCGAGGCCCAGGCCCACTGGAAGTTGTAGCCGCCCAGCCAGCCGGTGACATCGACGGCCTCGCCGATAAAATGCAGCCCGGGCACCTTGGTCGCCATCATGCTCTGCTGCGACAGTTCGCGGGTATCGACGCCGCCCAGCGTCACCTCTGCCTTGCGGTAGCCTTCCGAACCGCTGGGCAGGATCACCCAGCGGTTGAGCGAATCGCCAAGCCGGCGCAACGCCTTGTCCGGCATATCCGCGATCCGGGCGCCGCTGTCGAAGCCATTGACCTTGAGCCATCCCTCGGCCAGCCTGCCGGGCAACCACTGCGCCAGGAGATTGCCGAGGCTCTTCTTGAGCGTCCCCTTGCCCGCAATCAGCGCCTCGGCCACGTCAACCCCGGGCAGCAGGTTCAGCGTCAGCGGCGTGCTGAGTTGCCAGAAACTGGAAATCTGCAGGATCGCCGGGCCCGACAATCCCCGATGCGTAAACAGCAAATCCTCCAGGAAGTAGCCGCGCTCTTTCTTGGCGCCGGTCTCCACCTCCACCTGCAAGGCGATGCCGGCCAGCTCGACAAAGGGCTCCCAGCCGCGGCCATCGAACGTCAGCGGCACCAGGCCGGGACGCGTCTCCACCACCTTGAGGCCGAACTGCCTGGCGATGCGGTAGGCGAAATCGGTAGCGCCGATCTTGGGAATGGACAAGCCGCCGGTGGCGATCACCACGCTGGAGGCGAGGATCTCGCCGGCGCTGGTGTCGATGCGGAACAACTCGCCGCTCTTGCCCACCTGCGCCACGCTGCATGGCATGCGCCAGGCGACGTGGCCGGCATCGCATTCGGCCTTGAGCATGGCGATGATGTCGTCGGACGAATCGTCGCAGAACAGTTGCCCCTTGT
Organism: Herbaspirillum sp. SJZ099; assembly: GCF_007828355.1. Taxonomy (NCBI): domain Bacteria; kingdom Pseudomonadati; phylum Pseudomonadota; class Betaproteobacteria; order Burkholderiales; family Oxalobacteraceae; genus Herbaspirillum; species Herbaspirillum sp. SJZ099. The sequence goes on from NZ_VIUO01000005.1 coordinate 276,773, forward strand.
GCTTCTCGTGGAAGCCGATGCGATGGCGCTTGACCAGCCCGATGAAATCCTGCGGCGTATAACGCGACAAGGCGCTGCGGCAGAAATGCGGGTTCTGCGAAAGATAGTGCTGCGGACCGGCGCCGGCATTGGTGAAGTTGCAGCGGCCGCCGCCGGAGATGCGGATCTTCTCCGCCAGGCGGCTCGCATGGTCGATCAGCACCACGCTGCGCCCGCGCTGCCCCGCGATGGCGGCGCACATCATGCCGGCGGCGCCGGCGCCGATCACGGCGACATCAAACTGTTGGGAACTCATCTCATCTCCGGCACACATCTCGGATGCTGCCCGAGCTTGGTTCAAAACCGTGATTGTCCGCGATCCGGACATACAAAGACAAGGGGCCGGCATCTTTCGATACCCGCCCCCGCAGCTGCCGCAGACCGATTTACTGGAAGTAAGGCGGCGGCGACTCGCCCATCCAGAGTTCGGACGACAAGCGCATCATGTCGTTGAGCGAACCGCGCTGTGTGAACATCTGGCGCAGCCAGCCGGCGTCGGACAGGCGGTCATGCGCCATGCGGCGCAGGCGCTGCAGCGTCTGATGCTCGGCCTCGTTCTGCACATAGGGTTCGAGCAGCTGCAATTGCTGCAGCAGGTGTTCGAAGATGGGTAGCTTGCGCGACGCCGACGGCGTGGCGCCATGCAGCGCCAGCATGCCGTTCAGGCCGAAGCGGCTGGCTTCGAAACGGTTGTACTGGTACAGCAGGTAGAAGTCGTCGGTGATCGTGAACGGCCGCTCGGTCAGCACCCAGCGCGCCAGCAGTTGCGCATACGCGCCCAGGTGGGCGGCATGCTCGATGGTCAATGGCGTATCGCAGACCCGGATTTCGACGGTGCCATATTCGGGCTTGGGACGGATGTCCCAGTAGAAATCCTTCATGCTGGCGATGATGCCCATCTGCATGAGCTCGTCGTAATAGGTTTCGAACTCGGCCCACTTGGTATGCACCGGCGCCGTCCCCGACAGCGGGAAGGCGCGCACCACGTTGCTGCGCGAGGAATCGAAGCGGGTATCGGCGCCCTGGTAGAACGGCGAGGCGGCCGACAGCGCGATGAAGTGCGGCACAAAGCGCGAGAAAGCATGCGTCAGGTAAAGCGCGTCATCGCCGTCAGGCACGCCGATGTGGATATGCTGGCCGAACACGGTGAAGGTCTTGGCCAGGTAGCCGTACTTCTCGTGCAGGTGATGGAAGCGCTCGCTGGGCGTGATGCGCTGCTCGTTCCAATGCTGGAACGGATGCGCGCCGCCGCCGGAGACGTCGATATTGAGATAGCGCGCGCCATTGTTGAGCGCGGCGCGCAAGCCTTTCAGCTCCTCGATCAGCTCATCGACGCGGGTGTGGATGTCCGAATTGAGCTCGATCATCCCTTGCGTCATTTCCAGCTTGATCTGCTTTTGCAGTTCGCGTGGGGCGATCCAGTTCAGCAGGTCGACCGCATCGCTGGCCAGGTTGTAGTTGCGGCGGTTGACCAGTTGCAGCTCCAGCTCGATGCCCATCGTGAATGGCGTCGACGAACTGAACGGCAAAATGCCGGCGCTGCCTTGCGGGCGCCCGGCATGTCCGGCTTGGGCGCCGGCATCCAGGCCGGGCTCGTTTCGGGTCAGTGTCTCGGTATTCATTCGCGTCCACTTTCACCAGATTTGATCAGCGCAAACTGCGTCGCGACCGGCCCCAGGAACTCCAGCGCGATCAATGAACCCGCCAGCAGCGGCAACGCATTGGCGGTCGTGTGCGGGTACAGCGACGACACGGTTTGCATCAGCCCCACCCCGACTTCCGTCATGGGCAAGGTCCCTAAAGTCAGCAGTCCGGCCTGGCGCCAGTTCATGCGCGCGAAACGCGCGAACAGGAAGATGCCGCACCCCATCGCCAGGAAACGCGCGGCAATCAGGATCAACACGGAAAAACCGACCACGGTCAGGTCCGACAGGCGCATCGATGCGCCCACGGTGACGAACAGCATCACCACGAACAGTTCGTTGGCAACGCCGAACTCAAGTTCCATCAGGTCGAACTGGCGATCCAGGTTTTTCGACAGGATGGCGAAGATCAGCATGGTCAGCATCACCGGCAGGTGCAGCGCATGCGCCACGCCGATGGCCAGCGCGATCACCGAGATCACCAGCACGAACTGCGAACTGCCTTCGCGCCCCAGCAGGCGCGCCAGCGGCATCATCAGCCAGTAAGTCAGATAGGCCAGCAGCGCCGAACCGAACAGCGAATACAGCGTGTGCTGGATCAGCGTAGAGACCGGCGTGCCGGCCTCATGCGCAATCACCGGCAACAGAGCGTAAGCGGCCAGCACCGCCACGAAATTGTTCAACGCGGTCATCGCCGCCAGGCGGCGCGTGACCTGGCCTTCGGCCTTGAGGTCGCGCAGCACCACCAGCACCACGGCCGGCGCGGTGGCGATCGCCATCACCCCGCCCAACAGCGCCATCACCGGATCGGAGCCGAACCAGGTCAGCGCGACGCTGACGAAGACGAAGCACAGCACCGCGGAGGTCCCGACGGTGATCAGCAGCCACTTCTCGCGGCGCAGCCAGCCGATGTCGACATACCGCCCGAGCTGGTAGACCACCAGCGCCACGGCGATATCGGCGAACACATTGGTGACCTTGAGCACCTCGCCCGAGAGCAGGTTGAGGCCGCCGGCGCCGAGCACGAAGCCGACCAGCAGATAACCGGTGATGCGCGGCACCCAAGGCGACTTCGACACTACGTAGCCCGCGATCAGCCCAAACAGCAGCAGGCCGCCGAATACCAGCAAGGCATTCCATTGCAGCGTCTGTGCGAGGGTGAAAGACGGAAGAGCCCACTCCATATCTCCTCCTGAAAATGATTCGGATTATTGAAACCGCCGATGCACGCATGCATCATGCAGATCGCGCGAGCGCCGGCAAGCTGTCCGACATGTCGATGGATGCTTGCCCGATGATGGCGATGCCGATTATCTGGGCCGACCGATGGTGCCGCTCGTCGCGATGGTCTTTTTTATATTACAACGGAATAATTGATTTTCTTCGTTTGATTTTCGTCGTCCGGAATTTATCCGCAGCACATTGACTCCAGAGACAATCATTTAGGGGAGCCTCATTGTTCCCAAAACCGTCCGTCGGCGGTAATCAGTGCTGACCTGATTCGTTTGTCAGAAAACACCGACATCAGCGCGCTGCGATAGCGCGCCAGCTGCGCCGCATAATCGGCGCGTTCGCTGTCCAGCAGGCGCCGTTTGTAATCCAGCACCCAGACCTCGTCGTCGAACATGACCACGCGGTCGCAGCGCAGCACGCCGCCTGGCGTGACGATTTCCATCTCGTTGCGCGCCGCGCGGTGCAGCGCCGGATTGAAGAAACGCTCCAGCTCCGGCTGCGCGAACACATGCCGCGCCTGCGCATGCACTACCTTCGCCATCTCCGCCGAAATGCCCAGCCAGCGCGCCAGCACGGGCGCCGGCGGCACCTGCGGCGGCCAGTGCGCCGCATACGTCAGGCGCTCCAGCAAGGCATGCAGCGCCACGCCTTCGTCGATGGCGGCACTGCTTGCCAATGTGCCGTCTTCGGCGACAGCCGGCGGCGCGTCCCCTTCGTCATCGGCCGGCATGCCGAACAGCGAGGGCGGCATCGGATGCGGATCGAACAAGGCGATCTCGACATCCGGCGCCACATCGGCCGCCGCAGCGCCGGCCACCGCCTCAATGGCGATATCGCGCACCGGCGCCTCGGCGGCAAACAGGCGCTGGTACCAACTGCCTTCCTGCAAGCCGCCTTCGCTCGCGCCGCGGGTGCCGGCCACGCCGGACACCAGCAGCAATTTCTTGGCGCGCGTGACGGCGACATACAGCAGGTTCCAGTCTTCCTGCAGGCGGAACGATTCCTCGGCGGCGAACAGGTGCGCGCGCGCGCGGCCACGCTCGCTGCGGCGACCGAAGGCGGAAAAATGGGTGGGCGCGTCCCGGTCTTGCGGCCAGTCGCACAGGATGCCGACGTTGTCATCCACCGAGTCGCTGTGGTTGGCGTCCAGCAGCGCCACCACCGGCGCTTCCAGACCCTTGGCGCTGTGCACGGTGAGGATTCGCACCGCATCGGCGGCGGCATCGACGCTGGCCTCGTCGGGCGCATCGCCGCCGGCACTGCGTTGCAGCGCGCGCAAGGCGTCGATAAATTTGGGCAGGCTGGGATAACGCCCGGCATCCATGTTCAGCGACAACTCGACGAAGGCCGCGATGTTGCCCAAGGTCTGGCTGCGTGTGAGCGGCGAGGCGTTCTGCGCATAGCGCGCCACCAGTTGGCCCTGGTGCAGGATCCGGTCCAGCAGGTCATGCACCGGCAGATGGGGCGCGGCTTGCAGCCAGCGCTCCAGTAGGTTGACCGCGCGCACGATCTCGGCCGAGGCGCTGCCGTCGCGCTGCATGGCTTGCATGCGCTGCCACCAGTGGCCGCTGTCGGCGTCGCCGCCCGATTTTCCACGAATCGCGATCTGGATCAGGTCGCGGTCGGTCGCGCCGACGATCGGGCTTTTCAACACATGCGCCAGCGCGCGCGTGTCGTTGGGCGTAATCAGGAACGTCAGCAAGGCGATCAGGTCGGCGATCTCCAGCGACTCCAGCAGCCCGCCGCGCCGGTCGGAGATGAACGGGATGCCGGCCGCGCGCAGCGCGCTTTCATAAGCGGCCAGGTGGGTGCGCTTGCGCACCAGCAGCATGATGTCGCCCCAGCGCATGGCCCGCTCCGACTTGCCTTCGACCACCGGCACTTCGCGGTAAGCCTTGAGCAGCGCCTGCGCCAACGCTTCGCCTTCCAGGCGGCGACGTTCGTCCTCTTCTTCTTCGCGCGGCGTGGTCAGCGGGTTGCGCCAGGCGATGGCGCCCTCTTGCTCCGCTTGTTCTGCTTCCGCTTCAACCGGTTTCGCCAGCGGCAAGCGCCATACTTCGCCGCCATCGATGCCCAAGGTGGTCTGCTGCGCGAACAGCGGATTGCCGCCGCGCATGAAAGACTGGTTCAGCAGCGCCACCACCGCGCTGGCGTTGCGCCGCGTCTGGTTGGCGCGCAGGATGGCCGCGCCCTGCTCGCGCAGCAGCTCGCGCGCGGCCACGAACACGCGCGGCTCGGCGCGGCGGAAGCGGTAGATCGATTGCTTGGGGTCGCCCACCACGAACACGCTGGGTTGCTCGACATCGCCGCCATAGGCGCGCAGCCAGGAGCGCACGATGCTCCATTGCAGCGGGTTGGTGTCCTGGAACTCGTCGAGCAGGATGTGCTTGTAGCGCGCATCCAGGCGCGTCTGCAGGTAGGCCGCGCTGGCCTCGTCGTTGAGCAGCCGATAGGCCTGCCATTCGAGGTCGGCGAAGTCGAACACGCGCTGCTCGGATTTCACTTCCTGGTAGAAATCGAGATAGGCGCGCCCGGCGCCGAACAATACCCGGTTCAATTGCAGCACGGTCTTTTCCTTGCTGCGTTGCTGCAGCGCCGCCAGCGCCTCGCCGGCGGCGTTGAAATCCTGTTCGAAGGCTTCCAGCGCGGCCTCTTCATCGGCGTCGTAATGCCTGGCCAGCGCCGCGAGGAAGGCTTTCACCTTGCCGTTCTTGCGGGGCTTGTCCTTGTCGTCGTAGAACTGGCTGAACAAGGCGTCGAAATTGTCCAGCGATGCGCCTTCGGTCAGCGCCGTTTCGATCGCCGTCGCACGCGCCTTGTTGGCGGCCGATCCCTGCCCGAGCAGGAGCGCCAGTTGGCCGATGCGTTCGCGCAGGCCGCTGTCGTCCCACAAGCTCAGGCGCGCATCGAGGCGGGCGTCGCTGCCGCATAGTTGTTCCAGCCAGGCCAGCGGCGTCGGTTCGCCCTCGCCCTCCCCATCGTCCTGCCGGGTCGAGGCCCACCATTCGGCGCGCTTGTCGAGAAAGGCGTCGAGCAGATTGCGGGCATTGAAGTCGCCGGCCAGTTCGTACAGTTCCAGCAAGGCGGCCTTGACCGCTGCGCCCTTGGGCGAGCGCAGGCTTTGCATGAAGCGGCGATAAGCCTCGTCCAGCAGCTCGCCGTTCTTCTCGGTCAACGTGTAGCCATGCGGCACCCCGGCCGCCAGCGGCGCGATCTGCAGCAGGCGCGCGAACCAGCTATGGAAGGTGTCGATGGACAGGCTTTGCTCGCTCGACAGGATCCGTTCGTAAAGGCCGCGCGCCACCGGCAACAAGCGCGCAAGATCGGCCTCGGCCACCCCGCGTTCGCGCAGCAGGCCGGCGGCCTCATCGTCATCGGCCAGCGCCAGTTGGTGCAACAGCTCCATCAGGCGTTCGCGCATTTCCTGCGCGGCCTTGCGCGTGAAGGTGATGGCCAGCAGTTCGGACGCCTGGGCGCCGGCCAGCAACAGGCGCAGCATGCGCGCCACCAGCAGCCAGGTCTTGCCGCTGCCGGCGCAGGCCTCGACCACCACCGAATGCCGCGGGTCGCACGCCGCGCGCGTGAATGTGGCGGCGTCGACCGCGACGCCGTCGACTTCATAGGCGGCCGGTTTTCCGTCCCTGCTCACAGCCACGCTCCCTTGCGGCACAGGCCGCGCATGTCGCAGTACTGGCAGACGGAATCGATGCCGTTGGCCGGCAACGCGGCGCCATGCGCCACCGCTTGCATGGTGACGCCAATTTGTTGCTTGAGCATCTGCTGCCTTTGCGGGAAATCCGGGGCGGCGGCATCGCCGATCTTCTTGTCCGCGCCCAGCTCCAGCGCGACGTAATGGGCGGCGTCGATGCGACTGTCGGCCAGCAGTCCGTAGAAAGCCAACTGGTGGTCGTCTTCATCCCTGACCTTTTGCCGCAGGCTGGCCAACGGCCGCGTCTTGTAGTCCAGCAGCGCACGTTCGCCCTGCTCGTTCTCGTCGACGCGGTCGAGCCGTCCGTAGAGTTCGATGGCGCCGTCCTCCCAGGCCAGCGTGTGCGACAGGGCTTCCTCGCCCATGACGAAATGCCAGCCCTGCGCTTCGCGCTCGCCAGCCCACAACAGGTAGGCCGGCATCACCTTCTGCCAGCGCGCGTAATACGCCAGCGCGGCCGGATGCTGGTTCAGCGCACGGTTGAAGACCTCGGCCGAGATGGTTTCCAGCAAGGGCGCGCGCGCCGGCGCCGGGGTCTGTTCGTCGCGCACGGTCTCGTGGTAGCGCGTCAGGATCTCGTGCAGCCAGCTGCCGTAGTCGCGTTTCTCGGGCATGTCGGACAGTTCATCCATCACCGCCACGCGCAGCATGCGCGAAGCGAAGAACTGGTAGGGACAGGCCAGGAAGCTGCCATAGGCGCTGGCCGACAGTTTCGGCGGCAGCAATTCCGGCGCGGCCGGCGCCGGCATGGCCGACATTTGCGCCGGCAAGGTCTTTGGCGGCGGCGGCAACCGGATCTCTTCCAGCGCGGGCAGGCCTTCCTGCGCCAGCTTCAATGCCAGCCGCTGCAGCCAGGGACTGACCGGGTTCGGCTCGCCATCCTGCTGCGTCTGCCAGCACAGCACCACTTCGTCGTTCACGCACAGCAGCTCGACCAGGTCGCGCAATTGCTGGCGCTGGCGGGAAGCGCGCGTGGCCAGCCCCAGCTCGCGCCGCACCGCATTGGAAAAGAACAGCGTCTCCTGCGGCGGCGACGGCAGGTGGGCGGCATCGGCGCCGATCACCAGCACGGCATCGAAGCGGCGCAGGCGCGCGCCGTTCAACGGCAGCATCACGACGCGGCGGTCGGCGATGGGCGGCATATAGGAAGTCGCATCCAGCCGCAGGTTGAGCAGGGCGCGCCATTCGGCGAAAGAGAACTCGTCCTGCAGCGCCGAGCCGTCCAGGCCGTATTGCTCGGCGGCGATCTCGTCGAGCAGCAGCAGGCATTGCTCGCCGGCCACATCCTGGCGCAGCGCGGCAGCCATGCCGAGCGCATCGATCATCGCGCGCTCGGCATGGCACCACGCGGCCAATGTCTTGCGGCCGGCGAATTGCGCCGCCTGGCGCGCCAGCGTCGCCACGCATTCCAGATCCGCGCCATCGGCGACATCGGCCAGGGCGCCCTGCACCGCTTGCCATTCGCCGGCGATGTTGTAGCGCCGCAGGCGGGCCTCGATGCGCATGACGCGGTCGGCCTTGGCCGCGTCATCGGGAAAGACGAAGGGGGATTTCAGCAAGTCCAGCAAGGCGCCGGTTTCGCCGCGCGCGGCCACCACCTCGTTCCAGGCCGCCAGCGCGGCGGCGGCGCGGGTGGTGGACAGCTTCCAGCCGGTCTCGTCGGCCACGGCTACTTGCGCGCGTTCGAGCAAGGCGCGCAGGCGGCGCGCGGTCACGCGGTCTTGCGCGACCACGGCGATCTCCTGCTTGCCTTGCGCCAGCCAGCGCAGCACGATCTGCGCGCTTTGCACTGCGGCGTCTTCCAGGTCGCCGGCCGGGCACAAGGCGGGCAACACGGGCAGCGTCACAGGACGCGACGGGGCGCCGGCATCGGCCGGCGGATATCCGCCCTCCGCGTCGTCCGCCAGTTCGGGCCAGGCTTGCATATATAAGGGGTGACGCTGCGCGATGACTTGCCGATGCCAGTCCAGCGTCACCACGCGCACCGTCTGGCGTTCGGCATAGGCATTCAGGAAGGCGGCGTCCAGGGGTTCAGGCGCAGTCGGGCCGATCCAGACCAGCGGCATGCTGGCGCGTCCGGCCAGCGCCAGCATCGCCGAAAAGCGCTGGGCAATGCGGTCGCTGGCATCGAGTTGTCCCTTCCAGACCTGCCACACCAGTTGCGCCTCGTCGGACAGCATGCCGTGCGCCGATGGCGCCAGCGGTTCCAGCAACTGCGCCAGCGCCTGTCGCCAACGGTTGTCCGCGGCATCGGTGGCGCCGGCATGGGCGCGGATCTCGGGCAAGAGCGCCAGCGTCAATTCGTCCGAGAGCGACAGCAGCGTATGCGCCAGCGGCAGCAGATCGGCGTTGCGCCGCGCGGAAAACATTTTCTTCAGCCAGCCGTGCTCGCGCAGTTGCGCATAGAGCTGCATGAGGCGTTCGCTTTCCGGGGGCGCCGCCTGCGCGTCGGGCGGCAGCATCGCCAGCCAGCCGGACAGGGTATTGATGCGCGGCGCCAGATAAGGCCGCCCCAGTTCGCGCGCCAGCGCGTTTTTGAAATTCTGCGCATGCGAGAACGCCGGCACCAGCAATTGGCAGGAGGAAAAGTCGAGCGCGTCCCCGGCTTGCGACCGCAAGGCGTCGCCCAGCGGCTGGCCGGTCATGAGCAACAGGCGCACGGCCTGTTGCCAGAAATCGGCGGAAGGCGGGATCGGTATCGTTGCTAAAGGCATGCGTGGTCGGCAAAGGGGGCTGGCGATTGTATTTTTCTCTCGGCCCGACAGTTTTTATCAATCACAGGGCGTAGACACGCTCTCAATCTGCTGCGCATTGTATGCCAGCGGCGCAGGCGTTTCAGGCCTTTTTCGGCCAATCCGCCCGCAAATGCGCTGCGGGCGGGGAGCGGGGTCGGCCAGCCCCGCTGATGGCGGCTGACAACAACGCCGATGGCGCCGCCCACACTTTTGCAAAAAATCGGTTATGATTGTTTCCGTACCCCGCCGAATACCCCTGCCGCGCTTCAAAAACAACTTGAATTGGCGCGCAACGACTCCACGTAGACTCTGCAATTCCGGAAGCGTTGATGGCTGACGCCAGGCAAAATGGTATTTATCCACGGCGCTATTTGACTACTTATATACTCCCTCATACCGAGGACATGCCATGAGCGAAAACATCAAACATATCTCCGACGCCTCTTTCGAAGCCGATGTGCTGAAGTCCGACAAACCCGTCCTGGTCGATTTCTGGGCCGAATGGTGCGGCCCCTGCAAGGCGATCGCCCCGATCCTGGAAGAAGTCGCCAAGGAATATGACGGCAAGCTGCAGATCGCCAAGCTGGATGTCGATTCCAACCAGGCCATTCCCGCCAAGTTCGGCATCCGCGGCATTCCGACGCTGATCCTGTTCAAGAACGGCGCGGCCGCTGCCCAGAAGGTCGGCGCGCTGGCCAAGGGCCAGCTGACTTCGTTCATCGACAGCAATATCTGACCATGTTCCAGACGGCGGCGCGCCCGCGCCGCCGTTCGCCTGATGTAGGTTCCCGCTGCAGGTTCCCGCGCCAGGCTCATTCGTTGACTCACACCACGCAACTCCCTCCCCCACCTTTATTTTTCCCGTCCCGGGACATCATATGCACTTATCAGAATTAAAAGCGATGCACGTCTCTGCGTTGCTGGAAATGGCAATCAGCCTGGACATCGAGAACGCTGCGCGCCTGCGCAAACAGGAACTGATGTTCGCGATCCTGAAGAAACGCGCGAAATCAGGAGAACAGATTTTCGGCGATGGCGCCCTTGAAGTGTTGCCTGACGGCTTCGGCTTCCTGCGCTCGCCCGACGCCAGCTACATGGCGTCCACCGACGACATTTACATTTCGCCCTCGCAGATCCGCCGCTTCAACCTGCACACCGGCGACTCCATCGAAGGCGAAGTGCGCACCCCCAAGGATGGCGAACGCTATTTCGCGCTGGTCAAGGTCGACAAGGTCAACGGCGAACCGCCGGAAGCCTCCAAGCACCGCATCCTGTTTGAAAACCTCACGCCGCTGCACCCCAACAAGCTGCTGCAGCTCGAGCGCGACATGCGCGGCGAGGAAAACATCACCGGCCGCATCATCGACCTGATCGCCCCGGTCGGCCGCGGCCAGCGCGGCCTGCTGGTGGCCTCGCCCAAGTCCGGCAAATCGGTGATGCTGCAGCACATCGCGCACGCCATCACCACCAACCATCCCGATACCGTGATGATCGTCCTGCTGATCGACGAACGTCCGGAAGAAGTGACCGAAATGCAGCGCTCGGTGCGCGGCGAAGTGGTGGCATCGACCTTCGATGAGCCGGCCACGCGCCACGTGCAGGTCGCCGAAATGGTGCTGGAAAAGGCCAAGCGCCTGGTCGAAATGAAGAAGGACGTGGTGATCCTGCTGGACTCCATCACCCGCCTGGCGCGCGCCTACAACACCGTGATCCCGGCCTCCGGCAAGGTGCTCACCGGCGGTGTCGACGCCAACGCCCTGCAACGCCCGAAGCGCTTCTTCGGCGCCGCCCGCAACGTCGAGGAAGGCGGCTCGCTGACCATCATCGCCACCGCGCTGATCGAAACCGGTTCGCGCATGGATGACGTGATCTATGAAGAATTCAAGGGCACCGGCAACATGGAAGTGCACCTGGAACGCCGCCTGGCCGAGAAGCGCGTCTACCCGGCCATCAACCTGTCCAAGTCCGGCACCCGTCGCGAGGAACTGCTGATCAAGCCGGACCAGCTGCAGAAGATCTGGGTGTTGCGCAAGCTGATGTACGACATGGACGAGATCGAGGCGATGGAATTCATCCTGGACAAGATGAAGTCCACCAAGAACAACGCCGAGTTCTTCGACATGATGCGCCGGGGCAACTGATCCCCTGCACGGCGCCAAAGCAAAGGACGGCATGCCAGGCGCATGCCGTTTTTTTTCGCCCGTGGACAGTCAAAAACTGCATGAAATGCAACAAATCCCCGGAAAATGCGGGAAAAAGCCGCTGCAGCGACGCCCCATCCCAGCCGCGGCTTGACCCAAGCCCCTGATTTGATTGTATAATTTCGGACTTTTCCAAACCGGCAAGTGATCGGCAATCGGGTCAAGAAGCAGTGCGACCGACGAAGTGGCGATTGGCTACCAAACTACCCTGAGGCAGAAAATGAAAGAAGGCATCCACCCGGATTACCGCGAAGTCCTGTTCCACGACGTGTCGAACGACTTCAAGTTCATCACCCGTTCGACCATCGGCACCCGCGAAACCGCCGAATTCGAAGGCAAGGAATACCCGCTGGTGAAGATCGAAGTTTCGTCGGAATCGCACCCGTTCTACACCGGCAAGCACAAGATCGTCGACACCGCTGGCCGCGTCGAGAAGTTCCGCCAGAAGTTCGGTTCGGTTGGCTCGAAGACTGCAGTCTCGAAGTCGGAGTAATCCGCGCTTTATCCGAAAAAGGCAGCTCCGGCTGCCTTTTTTGTTTGCGCACGCGGGATCTCGCATCATGTTTCGCCCCGGCCCGACATGAGAGAGGGAACGGACTCCCGGCGCGCCGTTGTCTGCGCACCGCAACAGCAAACCCAAATGCCTTGCCGGCGAACCGCCGTGTAGCAGTCAGAAACAACTATTTACGGGGAATTGCTGCACAATAACGGCTGCGTAAAATTGTCCCGGCCAGCGCTGTTCAACCGTCCGGGATGCCAGTGCAAATTAATGGCCCAGGCGCGCATGAAGCGCACCGTACCGGCCGCAATGTTGCCCGCGCCGCACCGGCGCCGGGTTCGAACCGATCAGCACGACAAGACCAAGAGCAATAACATCTTGATGAAGCCAGTCCGTCTTCCAGCAGCAGCCACCAACGCGCTTCCGCGCATGGTGCTGCTCGCACTCGCCCTTTTGTACATCCTGCCCGGCCTGATCGGCCGCGACCCGTGGAAAAACGAAGACGCCACCAGCTTCGGCATCATGTGGACCATGGCGCACGGCACGCTGGCCGACTGGCTCACGCCCAACGTCGCCGGCCTCGCCTTGCCGGCCGAAAGCCCGCTGGCCTACTGGTTCGGCGCCCTCTGCATCAAGCTGTTCGGCTGGCTGCTGGGCGATCCGCTGGCCTCGCGCGTGTCCACCATCGGCTGCTTCCTGGTCGGCTCGCTGTCGATCTGGTACACCACCTATCTGCTGGGCCGCCGCCCCGAGGCGCAGCCGCTGAAACTGGCTTTCGGCGGCCAGCCCGAACCCAAGGACTTCGGCCGCACGCTGGCCGACGGCGCCTTCCTGATCTATCTCGGCTTCCTCGGCCTGCTGCTGCACAGCCACCAAACCAGTCCCAAGACCCTGCAGATCGCGCTGGTCGCCTACGCCATGTATGGCGCCGCCCGCGTATTCGATTTGCACCAGCGGCACCATGCGCTCTGGCTGGGCGCAGCGCTGGGCATGCTGGTCCTGACCTACGGCTGGCTGTTGCCGGTCGGCGCGCTGGCCGGCTTGCTGGTATTGGCCGCAGCGCGCAAGGATGCGCCGGCCGCCCGGCTGCTGCTGGGCGTGTCGCTGCCGGTGGCCGCGCTGATCTGCGCGCTGTGGGTATACACCATCCGCACCCTGCTGCCGGCGGAAGCCGCCAGCCAGTTCGATATCTGGATGAGCTGGAACATCTACCAACTCAACGGCCCGACATGGGGCGCGCTGGCCTTCTTCCTCAAATACGGCGTGTGGTTCGCCTGGCCGGCCTGGCCTTTTGCCGGTTGGGCCGTGTACGCCTGGCGCCGCCAGCTGGGTTCGCTGCATATCGCCCTGCCGCTGGCCTTCTTCATTCCCCTCACGCTGCTGGTGCTGGTCAACGTCCACAGCGAAGAAGGCATGCTGCTGCCGCTGCTGCCGGCGCTGGCGATCCTGGCCGCGTTCGGCCTGCCGACCATGAAGCGCGGAGCCATCAATGCGGTGGACTGGTTCTCGGTGATGACGCTGACCACCTCGGCCGCGTTCATCTGGATCGGCTGGATCGCCAAGGAAACCGGCTGGCCGGCGCAGATCGCGCGCAATGCCTACAAGCTGGCGCCCGGCTTCAAGCCCGGTTTCGAATGGATTTCGCTGGCCATCGCCATTGCCGCGTCGGTCGCCTGGATCATGGTGGTGCACTGGCGCATCTCGCGCCGCCCTTCGGTGCTGTGGCGCGCGGTGGTCTTGTCCTCCGGCGGCGTGATCCTGTGCTGGGTGCTGCTGATGACGCTGTGGCTGCCCTGGGCCAACTACGGCAAGAGCTACGCCGGCGTGGCCCAGCAGATCGAATCCAGGCTGACCTCGGTCAAGCAATGCGTGCAAAGCAATGTGGGCCCCGCCCAGCGCGCGTCCTTCGCCTATTTCGGCAACGTCCGCTTTGCCGACGACCGCGACCAGCGCTGTGACTACCTGCTGCTGCAGGACGACATCAGCAACCAGGATGCCTCGCCGATGCTGCGCCAGTATCCGGGTTCCTGGCACATGGTGTGGGAGGGCCGCCGTCCGTCCGACCGCGACGAACGCTTCCGCCTCTACCGGCGCGCCGGCCAGTGACGCCGGCCGCGCCTTTTTCCGCTGCTGCAGATTGAATTCCGACACGCCCGCCGTTTCTTCCCGCATCCACGTCGGGCGCATCGCGCGCCTGGCATGGCCGCTGCTGGTCGGCCAACTGGCGCTGATCGCCAACGGCGTGATCGATACCGTCATGGTGGCGCGCTTTTCGGCGCTCGACCTGGCCGCGCTGGCGCTGGGGGTGTCGATCTACGTGAGCGTGTTCGTCGGCTTGTCCGGCGTGCTGCAAGCCTTGCAGCCGACCATCGGCCAGTTGTTCGGCGCCGGCCGCCACGGCGACATCGGCAATGAAGTCAAGCAGGGGCTGTGGCTGGCGCTGTTGCTGAGCATCGTCGGCGGCCTGGTGCTGGCCTTCTCGCCGTTTTTCCTGTCCTTCGCCAAGGCCTCGCCGGAGCTGGTCGAAAAAGCCACGCTCTACCTGCGCATCGAAGCGCTGGCCCTGCCTGCCACGCTGGCGTTCCGCGTGTATGCCGCGCTCAATACCGCCATGTCCCGGCCCAAGATGGTGATGGCGATCCAGCTCTGCGGCCTGCTGCTGAAGTTGCCGCTCAATGCGCTGCTGATCTTCGGCGGCCTGGGCCTGCCGGCTTTTGGCGGTCCCGGCTGCGCGATCGCCACCACGCTCATCGCCTGGCTGATGATGGCCGTGGCCTGGCTGCTGGTGGCGAAACTGCCGGCTTACCGCCCGCTCAAACTGTTCGGCAGCGGCTTCGTGGCGCCCTCGTGGAAGATCCTGCGCACGCTGCTGCGCCTGGGCATCCCGATCGGCTTGTCCTATTTCATCGAAGTCACCGCATTCACGCTGATGGCGGTGTTCATCGCCCGCCTGGGCGCGGTGCCGGTAGCCGGCCACCAGATCACCGCCAATGTCGGCACGGTGCTGTACATGCTGCCGCTGTCCATTGCCAGCGCCACCAGCACGCTGGTGGCGCAAGCCATCGGCGCCAACCAATGGAAGGCGGCAAAAAAGATCGGCTATGCCGGCATCCGCCTGTCGATCGCGCTGTCGGTGCTCATCGGCATCGTGGTCTGGTTCACGCGCGCGCACATCATCCGCGCCTATACTCCCGACCCCACCATTATCGGCGCGGCGTTGCCGCTGTTCCTGTTCATCGCCTTCTACCAGCTGTTCGACTCGCTGCAGGTCACCACGGCCTTCGTGCTGCGCGCCTACAAGGTGGCGGTGGTCCCGACCGTGATCTATGCGGTGACTTTGTGGGGCGTGGGATTGGGCGGCGGTTACCTGCTCGGCTTCGATACGCTGGGCCTGACGCCGGCCAGCCTGCAAGGCGCACCCGGCTTCTGGCTGGCCAACAGCGTCAGCCTGGGGTTGGTGGGCGCCGGCCTGCTGGCCTATCTGCGCACCATCCAGCGCCGTGCCGGCGGCGCGCTCAAGGCCTGAGGCCCGATACCCGAAACCCGCAAGCGGCCTCGAATGGCCTCAAACGGCCGGGCCCGGGCCGTTACGGAACATGGCGCCGAACAAGTCATCGTTGCTGGCCTCCAGCAACCCCTGGGTCTTGGCGGCTTCGGCCGGCCGCCCCAGCAGGAAGCCCTGCACCTGATCGCAATGCAGCGCCTGCAGTTCGCGCAACTGGGTTTCCGTCTCCACGCCTTCGGCCACCACTTCCATCTGCAGCGCATGCGCCAGCGCGATGATGGCCGACACGATGGCCCGCCCCGAATGGTCGCCGGCATCCAGGCGCGCGGTGAAGAAACGGTCGATCTTGATCTGGCGGCAATGGAATTGGGCCAGATAGGCCAGGCTGGAATAGCCGGTACCGAAATCGTCGATCGCGATATCGAAACCCAGCGCCTGCAAATCGTTGATGACGCGGGCGCTGCGCTCGACATCCTTCATCGCCGCCGTTTCGGTAATCTCGAACATCAGCCGCTGCGGCGCGATGCCCGCCTCGCCCACGATGCCGGTGATGCTGTCGACCAGGTCGGTACGCATCTGCAACGGCGACAGGTTCAGCGCCACCTTGACCGGTTTGACGCCGGCCATATCCCATTGCTTGATCTGGCGGCACACCGCGCGCAGCACCCAGTCGCCGATCGGGATGATCTGCCCCGAGCGTTCGGCAATGGGGATGAATTCGGACGGCGACATCTCGCCCAGTTCGGGATGGGTCCAGCGCAGCAAGGCTTCGACGCCGGTCAGCTGGTGGCTGCCGCCGCGGTACTTGGGTTGGAAATGCAGCGAGAACTGCTCTTGCTCGATGGCTTGCTGCAGCGCCTGGCGCACCGTCAGGTGGCGCATCGCGCTGGCGTGCATGGCCGGTTCGAAAAAGCGGTAAGTGTTGCGGCCGCTCTGCTTGGCCTCGTACATCGCGGCGTCGGCATTGCGCATCAATATGTCGACCGAATCGCCGCTGTTCGGATAAACCGCGATGCCGATGCTGGAGGTCACGCGCAGGGTCGCCTCTTCGATCTGGAAATCCTGGCGCAGCGCCGCCAGGATGTTTTCGCTCAACTGCTCCACCACTTCGGGCGACGAGAGATTGCTCATAACGACCACGAACTCGTCGCCGCCGATGCGCGCCACCATATCCTCGCCGCGGATGCAGCCGCGAATACGCTGCGACACCGAGACCAGCAAGCCATCGCCCACCGCATGGCCCAGCGAATCGTTGATGCCCTTGAACCCGTCCAGGTCCATGAACAGCACCGCAAACGGCTTGCCGTTGCGGCGCGCGACCTGGATCGCGTGCTGGATGCGGTCGGCCAGCAGCGCCCGGTTGGGCAGGCCGGTCAGCACGTCGTGCGTGGCGAAATGCAGCAGCTTGTCGTTGGTGCGGCCGACGATCCTCTTGAGCACCCGGTTACGCTGCGCGCCGCTGACGACCAGCGCCAGCGCCATCGCGAAGAAAGCGCCGAACACGATGCCATTGACCAGATGCTCGCGCGTGACGCTGCGCAGCGCATGGCTTTGCGCATCGGGCATGATGGCCACGGCGCGCAGGCCGGCGCAGGCGCTCGCCACCAGTCCCGCGCCCACCAGTACCGAAGCCAATACGCGCCGGGTCTGCTGCGAATTGAGCGAACCCACCGAATTGGCGCCGGCCTTGCGCGTATTGGTTGCGGAAAACAACGCGACGGCGAACACCGCCGTCAATTCGGTAGCCAGCACCGCCAGCAGAAGCAGGGATTTCTGGTACTTCAGCTCCGGCACCAGCATCATCGCCTTGAGCGCCATATGGAACACAGCGTTGAGCGCCGCGCCAATGGCCACGCCGCCGACCAGCAGGCGCGCCGCATGCGGCCGCCGCAATCCGGACAAGTGCATCAGGTAAAACGCGCTGCCCAGCGCCAGCAGCAGCGACAAGATTCCCAGCCGCGCCTCGAAGCCGACCGCCATCGGCAACCGCAGCGCCGCCACGCACAAGAACAGCGCCGACCAGAGGCCAAGACCGAACACGCCGGCCCCCAATGTCAGCCATAGCCTGCGGTACTGCGCCTCCTGGGTGGAAATGCGCTCCGACACCTCCAGCGCCGCATATGCCGACAAGCAGGCAACCAGCAGCGCAAACGCCAACAACAGGAAATTGTATGAACCAGGCATAGGTTTGGACCCGCCTCCCTTGGCAGCCTCGCCATGGGCAATCGCTGGAAGCCCATGTGAAACGGCGCTTGCTCAATATCGCGGCAGTACCGCACTTCACGCGCCGTGCCGCACGCAGGCGCGGCAGCCAGAAGCGGAAGGCGTCAGTCGATCTTCCGCTGCATGCCAACGGGTCGCCGCGTTCCATCCCGAACCTCGCCCGATGCCGTCCGGCGCGAACCGCATGCGCAAATGCATGTGTCCGCGGCGACGCCCGCGAGATGTCGAAATTCAAAAAAGTTACGTAACTGAAACGATACTGCGAAGGTGCTGCCGATTACTTTGATTATTCGATTTGTTTCATCCAGCCTGGGCCTTGCAGCAGGAGAATCCGCCAACCCCGTCCATGAACCGGCTTCATAAAGCGCTTCCCCCTCGGGAAGAACGAAGCCTCGATGATGCTGCGCCGCAATTGCGGCGCTCCCCCTGACGGCCCCTATTCTAGCCGCTCTGCACAAAAATTACTGCTGTCGGACGGCAGGCGGGAAACCGTTCGGAATGCCGCGCCGCCAGCACAGGAAATCAGACCCGTTTCATCGCCAGGGGCGAGATGCGCTCCAAATGAACGCTAATAATAATCTGATAATTTTCTAAAACTGGACTATAACTATATGAACAGTTTGCGCTCGGGAATTTCTCTGTCATGGTAGCGATCCACACCGCATCCGACAGCGTCATTGCCGACAACGTATTGGGTACGCCAAGCAGACTGATGACCTGACATGTGCAACGTATGCCACTTGCAAGGAAACGCCGCAAGCATTGCCGGCGATCCTGTCCGGAGACACACACATGGCGCTCTTCCAGCTTCCTGACAGCACATCCCCCGACGGCCCGGGAACCCCCGCCGCTCGCCGACGACGATACCGGCAACAGGCCCCATCAGGGCAGTGATTGTAAATCACGTTTGCTGCGTAACTCATTCGGAACGCAAACGTACCCCGGAAAACGCTGCGTCAAAGTAACTTCGAATCATGGAAACCGCCAATCAAAAATTCGCCAAGCGCCTGCGCGCTTCGATGGAACAAGCCGGATACGAACCCAAGCCCGCTGTCCTGGAAAGGGAATTCAATCTGCGTTACTGGGGCAAACCGATGACGCTGCATGGCGTGCGCCGCTGGCTGCTTGGTGAATCGATGCCCAAGCAGGACAAGCTGGAGACGCTGGCCGAATGGCTGATCGTCACGCCCCAGCATCTGCGCTTCGGCGAAGAAATTGGCAAACGCATCGACAAGCGCCGCGCCCGCTGGGAAGAGGCCATCGGTTACCGCGAGCGCGAAGCCTTCGAGGCCTTCATCAACCTCCCCGCGCCGCAGCGCAAGATCGTCAAGGAGGTGATCTTTGCGTTTACCCAGGCCGTGGCCAATAACGCCCCCGACAAAGGAACGGCGCCGTTGAAAGCGGTTACCCGGCGCCGCACCAAAAGCTGACCGAAACAGCCTTCCGACGCTATTCCCCCTCCCGGTCACCAGATCTCGGTTTGCACAGGGATCTTCCCACATTGATTTCCCGTTTCCCGCCCGGCCGCCTTGTCGGCGCTTCTTTTGCCGTTGACTTCTGTTACCGTTGCCGGGGCGTCCTGGCCCGCTCGATTCCCGCCGCATGGGAGATCGCGCGACAAGTCATCCGCGCTGTCGGATTTCGGCGGCGACTTGCACGCAATGCTCGACCTGCTCCGCAATCGATTCAGGCACTGGACGTTGCCCATCCAGCACCTCGGCGATCCAGGCGGCCGTGGTTTCGGCATCCCGCCCTTCGGGCAGGTCCGGCAGGTCTTCCGCCACGCTCTGCTTTTCCACCAGCACCGTCTTCACGCCGCGGCTGAACCAGTCGATGCGCTGCGCGCGACGCGCATTGGCAACGGTTTCGCCTTCGGTGCCGCGCATCAGGAAGGCATCGCCGCGTTCATGCGGGGCGGCATGGCCGAAGTAGTCGGACAACATGTCCAGGTACTCGGGATGGGTGTAGGACGTCAGGCGTAACGCAGGCGCCGCAAACGGCTGCATGATCTTCACCAGCGTATGCGTCGAATTGCGCACGCCGAGGATGCGGCGCATGTCCAGCAGGCGGGAAATCTTCGGCGCCAGCGCCTGGATCGGAATGAAAGCCGGCTTGCCGGCCGCCATCAAGGCCTGGGCCTCTGCCGCCGAGGCTGCATGGGCGATGCCCAGGGCGCTGATGATCTCGGCGCTGGTCACCCGCTGCGGATCGTGCGTGACCCCATGCATCAGCACCGGCACGCCGCGCCGTACCAGCAGCATGCACAACAGCGGCGTCAGGTTGGCCATCTTGCGCGAACCGTTATAGCTGGGCAGCACCACCGGCGCATAGTCGGACGACGGCGCGGCAAGCGGCGGGAACGACGCTTCGGCCGCGTCGAGGAAGCCGCCGATCTCTTCCACCGCCTCGCCCTTGACGCGCATGGCCAACAGGATCGCACCCAGCTCCAGGTCGGACACGCGCCCGTCGAGCATGGCTTCATACATCAGGCGCGCATCGTCACGCGACAAGCTGCGCGCGCCATCCTTGCCGCGGCCGATTTCCTTGATGAAACGGGCGGCGGCCAACGGTGGCTGGGATTGCCCGCCGGCAGCGCCGGCGGAAGCGGGAATCTGGTCGTTTTGCATGGCCGAAGGGTACACCAAAACCCCGTCCGGGCGCAGCCGCTGCAGCGCCCAAGCGCATGCACACGGGCTTTCCATTACAATACCGCCTTTCCCCGCGCCCTTGCGGATGCGGGCAGCACCACCATATTCCATCCATGATCGTTCTCGGCGTCGAATCCTCTTGTGACGAAACCGGCCTGGCTCTGTACGACACCGAGCGCGGCCTGCTGGCGCACGCCCTGCACTCGCAGATCGCCATGCACCAGGAGTATGGCGGCGTGGTGCCGGAGCTGGCCTCGCGCGACCACATCCGCCGCGCCATTCCGCTGTTGAAGCAAACGCTGGCCGAGGCCGCCGTCTCGGCGCACGACATCGACGCCATCGCCTACACCCAGGGCCCGGGCCTGGCCGGCGCGCTCCTGGTCGGGGCCTCGGTCGCCTGCGGCCTGGGACTGGCGCTGGACAAGCCGGTGCTGGGCATCCACCATCTGGAGGGCCACTTGCTGTCGCCGCTGCTGGCCAGCAAGCCGCCGCCGTTTCCATTCGTCGCCCTGCTGGTCTCGGGCGGCCATACCCAACTCATGCGGGTCGATGGCGTGGGCCGATATGAACTGCTGGGCGAGACGCTGGACGACGCCGCCGGTGAAGCCTTCGACAAATCGGCCAAGCTGCTCGGCCTGGGTTACCCCGGCGGCCCGGCAATCTCGCGCATGGCCGAGTTCGGCGATCCGGCGGCATACCAGCTGCCGCGCCCGATGCTGCACGCCAAGAACCTCGACTTCAGCTTTTCCGGCCTGAAGACGGCGGTGCTGACCGTGGTCAAGCGGCACAACACCAATATCTGCGAACAAGACAAAGCCAACATCGCGCGCGCCTTCGTCGACGCCATCGTCGAGGTGCTGGTAGCCAAGTGCATGGCGGCACTGAAGCAAACCGGGCTCAAACGGCTGGTGATCGCCGGCGGCGTCGGCGCCAACCGGCAACTGCGCGAAGCGCTCGACGCCGCGGCCGCCAGGCGCCGCTACGAGGTGTTCTATCCCGAGCTGCAGTTCTGCACCGACAACGGCGCCATGATCGCCTTCGCCGGCGCCATGCGCCTGCGCGAGCAGCCGGATGCGGCCAAGCGGGAATACGGTTTCAGCGTGCGCCCGCGCTGGCCGCTAGATGAACTGCGGGCGCCGCAGGCAGCATGAAAAAAGGCCGTTTTCACGGTAATGCCGTTCAGTTAAGGCTAATTCTGAGGCCCCCATCACAGAAGTCCGTTCGGGCTGAATAGGCCCGCCAGGGCCGTATCGAAGCCAGCGCGCCGGCATCAGCCGCCTCGCCTGCCCTTCGATACGTTGCTGCGCAGCCACTCAGGGCGAACGGAGTCTGAACTCCATAAACAAAAATGCCGTTCAGCGCTTAACTGAACGGCATTACCGTTTTCACGGCCCTTTTCATTTGCTGCGCGCTATCGCTTGCCGGCTACTTCGCCGCTTTCTTCTTGTCGCCGATCCGGCTTTCCTTGCCCGCCAGCAGGTTGCCGATGTTCTTGCGATGGCGGTAGATCAGCAATGCGCTCATCGCCACCACCGCCAGCAGGATGCCGTCGGTGCTGCCGAACAGCAGGCCGTAGTAGAACGGCGCGAACAATGCCGCCACCAGTGCCGCCAGCGAGGAATAGCGGAACGCATAGGCGATCACCAGCCAGGTCGCCAGCGTGGCCAGCCCCAGCCAGACGTTCAGCGCCAGCAGGATGCCCAGCGCCGTCGCCACCCCCTTGCCGCCGACGAAGCGGAAGAACACCGGCCACAGGTGGCCCAGGAACACGGCCAGCGTCACCAGCGCCAGGCCGGCGTCGTCGACGCCGAATTGCGGGCCGAACCGTTGCGCCAGCCATACCGCCAGCCAGCCCTTGAAGCCATCGCCAATCAACGTCAGCGCCGCGGCCTTCTTGTTGCCGCTGCGCAGCACGTTGGTGGCGCCGGGGTTCTTGGAACCGTAAGTGCGCGGATCGGCCAGGCCGAACAGCTTGGAGACGACCACCGCGAAGGAAAGCGAACCGATCAGGTAGGCGGCAATGGCGAAAAGGATGTTGTACATGGATGAAAAGTCTTTCAGGTGGTTCTTGTCGTTATCGGTTGTTGGGCGTGCGGCGCGCTAGTCCGGCAGCGCGCACTGCACCGGCTTGACGGGCAATACCTTGAGGATCGCGGCCGGATCGATGCCGACCAGGAAACCGCGCCGTCCGCCGTTGATATAGATCTTGCCGAGATCGAGGATGGTCGACTCGACATACACCGGCATCGCCTTGCGGGTGCCGAAGGGCGACGTGCCGCCGATCAGGAAGCCCGAATGGCGGTTGGCCACCTCCGGCTTGCAGGGCTCGACCGACTTGCAGCCGATCTGGCGCGCCAGGTTCTTGGTGGAAACCTTGCAGTCGCCATGCATCAGTACCAGCAGCGGCTTGGCGGCCTCGTCCTGCATCACCAGCGTCTTGACCACCGCGTGTTCTTCCACGCCCAGTTCGCGCGACGACACCGATGTGCCGCCATGCTCTTCATAGTCGTAAGGATGCTCGCTGAAGGCCACGCCATGCTTGCGCAGGAACTGCGTGGCCGGGGTCTCGGAGATATGTTCTTTTCTGGAGCTCATGGGATTTCATACATCGTCCGGCAACGCCGCCATGGGCGCACATTATGCCGCAAGAACGGCATATTGCGCGCCCCCGGCGCATTGCCCCGCGCTCATCCGCGCGGATGATGTTGCGCATGCAACTGCTTGAGGCGCTCGCGCGCCACATGGGTATAGATCTGGGTAGTGGAAATATCGGCATGGCCCAGCAGCAGCTGCACCACCCGCAGGTCGGCGCCGTGGTTGAGCAAATGGGTGGCGAAGGCGTGGCGCAGCGTGTGCGGCGACAGGCGCGCGGTGATGCCGGCCTGCAGCGAATATTTCTTGATCAGGGTCCAGAACATCTGGCGCGTCATCGGGCCGCCGCGCGCGGTGACGAACAGCGCGTCGTCGACCTGGCCCTGCATGATCTGCGGCCGGCCTTCGGCCAGGTAGCGCTCGATCCAGGCGCCGGCTTCCTCGCCGAACGGCACCAGGCGCGTCTTGTCGCCCTTGCCGGTCACGCGCAGCACGCCTTCGTTCATGCCGACCTCGATGCTCTTCAACAGCACCAGCTCGGAAACCCGCAGGCCGCTGGCGTACATCAATTCGATCATGGTGCGGTCGCGCAACCCCAATGGCGCCGACACGTCGGGCGCGGCCAGCAGCGCCTCCACCTGGCCTTCCGACAGGGTCTTGGGAAAGCGCTGCGGCTGCTTGGCCGAACGCAGCTTGAGGCAAGGATCGGCGTTGATGCGGTTGTTGCGCAGCGCCAGCTGGAAAAAACGCTTGAGCACCGCCAGCCTGCGGTTGGAAGAACTGGCCTTGCTCTCGGCGTGGCGCGCGGCGAAATAGGCGTTGAGGTCGTCCGGCTGGGTGGCGTACAGCGACTTGGCGCGCTCCTGGCCGAGCCAATGCGCGTACAGGGTCATATCGCGCCGGTAGGCTTCCAGCGTGTTCTTCGACAAGCCATCCTCCAGCCACAGGCTGTCGCAAAATTCATCGATCGCTGCGCTGCTCTCGGGCGGCGCCTCGATCTTGGGGGCGGTGCGTCCCATCGGTCAGTATCCTGTGACGCCTTCATGCCTGAGCAGCCAGCGCTTGACGTTGAGATAAAAGCTGTCGACATCGTCATGATGCGAAAAGCCGCCCAGCCCGCCCGCCGCCGTCACGCGGTGGCAAGGCACGACCAGCGGATACCAGTTGGCGCCGCAAGCCTGCCCGACGGCGCGCGGCGCCGACTTGATGCGGCGCGCGATGTCGCCATAGGTCAGCACCTGCCCGCTGGGGATTTCCGCAATGGCATGCCAGACGCGCTTCTGGAATGGGCTGCCGGCATCGGCCAGCGGCAGCTTGAAGCGGAATTCGGGATCCTTCAGGTAACGCGCGATCTGCTTGGCGGCCTTGGCCGCCAGCGCATCGGTGGCTTCCTTTTCGGCGAAATGGCGCGGCAGGTAGACTATCTCGCGCACCACGCCCGCTTCGGTGCGGATGCCCATGCCGCCGAACGGCGTGTGGATGACGGCGGCGAACAGGTCGGCGAGCTGGGTGGCGGGAGCAGATGTCTTCATGATGGAAGTCGGTTGGCAACGATGCTGCGCTATTTTAGAACTCATTTCATCGATCGGCGCGCGATGCGTTCCTGGCAATCGGCGATGCGGCTTGATACCATCGCCGTTTCTGCCGGCCCGGCACAATCCAATGGAGCCCCCCGATGACTGCAAGCCCCCTGCGCAGCGAACCCGACCACCTGGTAGTGACCGCCGCCTCGCTGGAACAAGGCATGGCTTGGGTAGAACAAAAGCTGGGGCTGAGCATGGCGCCGCGCATCGGCGGCGAACATATACGCCTGGGCACGCATAATGCGCTCATGTCGCTGGGCCCCGGGTTCTATCTCGAAGTGATCGCCATCGATCCGCTGGCGCCGGCGCCGTCGCGTCCCCGCTGGTTCGGCCTCGACGCGCTGGCAGGCGATGCCGCGCCACGCCTGGCGCACTGGGTGGCGCGCACCGGCGATATCCATGCGGCGTTGCAAGCCATGCCGCTCAAACCCGGCATCGTCGAAGAAATGAGCCGGGGCGCGCTGCACTGGCTGATCACCATCGCCGCCGACGGCCGCCTGCAATGCGACGGCCTGCTGCCGTCGCTGATCCAGTGGCAAAGCCAGCCGCATCCGGCGGCCGCCTTGCCCGACCTCGGTTGCCGGCTGGCGACGCTGCAAGCGCACCACCCGCAGGCAGACGCCTTGTCGGCCTCGCTGCATGCCATCGGGCTGGACGACCAAAGGATTGCCCTGCATGCGGCCCAGACGGCGACACTGACCGCCGCCATCATGACGCCCCACGGAATGCGCGTGCTGGGCTAGCCGGCAGGGACGCAAGCAAACAGGGACACAACAAGGCACAAAAAGAAAAAGGCGCATCAACGATGCGCCTTCAAAAACTCCTGATGCATTCCCGGCTGTTAAGACAGCTCAATCGAATGCACGTCTCCTCAGTTTCCTCGGTATCTATACCGTTTGTTATGCACCACCCGCTTACATTCGGTCAGCCCCGGCGCCGCTTTCCGATGTATCGGAAAAGCTGGCCCTGCGAGGCATTGCACATCACAACAAAAAACATCAACAAAGACTGGAATATCCGGTTGCCGAAGCTGCCAAGCACCGCCTGACGGTTCAGCAAAGCACGCACTTTAACAGTACTCAAGGCGCTTTTCAAAGCACTTTTTGAGAGAATTTCACACATGCTTTTTGGCAACTTAACAGACATCTGACGAAGGGGCGCTGCCTGCCTGCGACGCCCCTTTCGTCATGCCTGCATCAGTTAAATACCAGGTTGGGCAGCCACAGCGACAGTGCCGGCCAGTACGTGACCAACGCCAGGAATCCCAGCATGGTCAACAGCCACGGCATGACCGCGATGGTCAGTTCGGTGATGCCCATCTTGGTGATGCCCGAGGCCACGTACAAGTTCAGCCCCACCGGCGGATGGCACATGCCGACTTCCATGTTGACCACGATCAGGATGCCGAAGTGCACCGGGTCGATGCCCAGCTTCATCGCCACCGGGAACAGGATCGGCGCCATGATCAGCACGATCGAGGAAGGCTCCATCACGTTACCGGCCAGCAGCAGCAGGACATTCACCACCAGCAGGAAGGTGATCGGTCCCAGGCCGGAGTCGGTGATCCAGGCTGCCATCGATTGCGGGATGTTCTCGCTGGTGACCAGAAATGAGAACAGCACGGCGTTGGTGATGATGTAGAGCAGCATGGCCGACATCGAGGCCGAGTCCAGCAGCACCTTGGGCACTTGCTTGAGGCTCATGTCCTTGTAGACGAACACGGCGATGATGAAGGCATATACCGCGGCCATCGCCGCCGCTTCGGTCGGCGTGAACACGCCGGTATAAATGCCGCCCATCACGATCACGATCAGGAACAAGCCCCAGCCGCTTTTACGGAACGCGGCGAAGCGCTCCTTCCAGCTCGCCTTGGGCAGGCGCGGGTAATTGTTCTTGCGCGCCAGGAACCAGGTCGTCAATCCCAGCAGGAAGGCCAGCAGCAGCCCCGGCACCACGCCGGCCATGAACAGCTTGCCCACCGAGGTATTGGTCGAGACCGAATACATCACCATCACGATGGAGGGCGGGATCAGGATGCCCAGCGCGCCCGAAGTCGTGATCACGCCGGCGCCGAAGCGGTTCGGGAAGCCTTGCCTGACCATCGCCGGCAAAATGATGGAGCCGATGGCCACCACGGTAGCCGGCGACGAACCCGAGACCGCCGCGAACAGCGCGCAAGCCAGCACGCCGGCCAGCGCCAGCCCGCCATGCCAGTGCCCGACCATCGACGTGGCGAAGTTGATCATGCGCCGGGCCACGCCGCCGTGCGTGAGGAAATTGCCGGCCAGGATGAAGAACGGGATGGCCATGATCTCGAACTTCTCGATGCCGGTAAACAGTTTCAATGCGACCGACTGGATCGGCACATCGGTCATGGTGAACAGGAACGTGAGGACGGTCAGGCCGAGCGAGATCGAGATCGGCATGCCGGTCAGCATCAGGCCGAACAGCAGGACGAAGATGATGAGGGCGTTCATGCCTTTTCTCCTTTGACTTCTTCATCCAGGCCTTCGACATAGGCGTGGTCGTGCTTGGGCAATTCGCCCGTCCGGGAGAAATTCCATGCCACCTGCAGGAAACGGAAACACATCAGGTAAGAGCCCAGCGGCACCGCCAGATAGACCAGCCACATCGGCACTTCCATCACTTCGGAGGTGCTGTCATGCTGGGCGATGTCGTAGACGAACTCGGCGCCGAAGGTGCCGACGATACCGGTAAACAGCGCTCCGGCGAGCAAGCCGAAGATCACGAACTTGTTGCGCCACGGGGTGTTGAGGCGATTGATCAGCACGTCGACGCCGACGTGGATGCCGGTGCGCACGCCATAGGCGGCGCCGAACTTGGCCATCCACACGAACATGTAGATGCACAGCTCCTGGGCCCAGCTCATGTTGATCTGGATCAGCTGATCTTGCAGCCAGGGGATGTCGAGGCCGGATGCATAACGATGCACCACGGCCACGAAGATGATGACGGTCGCCGCCGCCATCAGGAAGGCGATCAGCCATTCCTCAAGATGGTCGAGAAACTTCATGGTGTCTCCTGCTTCGATGCCGCCGGCGCGCCGTGAGGCGCCGGCCATCGAGCGTGGTTTGATTTCTTCTTGTCAGCAAGCTAGCGGGCGAGCGCCTCAACGGCGCGCGCCCGGTTGCCGGTGGCGGGAATTACCTCTGGCCCAATGCTGCCGCTTCCTTGTTGACGGCTTCGATCAGGTTCTTGTCGATGCGCATTTCCATTTGCTTTTGCACCGGCAAGAGAACCTTGCGCCATTCCGCCTTTTCCTTGTCGGTCAGGCGATAGACGGTGGTCTTGCCGGTCTTCTCGACAGCGGCCAAGGCGGCATCGTTTTCCTGTTGCGCGATGGCGTTGGCATACTTGGTGGCATCCTTCATCGCGCCTTCCAGCTGGGTGCGGATGTCGGACGGCAAGCCATCCCAGAACTTCTTGTTGACGATCACCGCGTAACCCAGGTAGCCGTGGTTCGACACGGTCACATGCTTCTGCACTTCATGCATCTTCTGGGTATAGAGGTTCGAAGGCGGGTTTTCGGTGCCGTCCACCACGCCGGTCTGCAATGCCTGGTAGACCTCGGAGAAGGCCAGCACCTGCGGATTGGCGCCCAGCGCGCGCATCTGCGCGTCCAGCACCTTGGAGGACTGGATGCGCATCTTCAGGCCGCGGAAATCGGACGGGTTATGCAGCGGCCGGTTGGCCGACATCACCTTGAAGCCATTGTCCCAGTAAGCCAGGCCGGTAATGCCCTTGGGCTCCAGCTTCTTGAACAGTTCCTTGCCGATCGGGCCTTCGGTCACCCGGTACAGCACTTCCTTGCTGGGGAAGATGTAAGGCAGGTCGAACACCTCGAACTCCTTCACGCCCAGCGGGCCGAACTTGGCCAGCGACGGCGCCAGCATCTGCACCGCGCCCAGTTGCAGCGCTTCCAGTTCTTCCTTGTCCTTGTACAGCGTGCTGTTCGGATAGACCTCGACCTTCACGCGGCCGTGGGTTGCCTTCTCGGCCAGTTCCTTGAAGCGCTCGGCGCCCTTGCCCTTGGGCGTATCGTTGGCCACCACGTGGCTGAACTTGATGATGATGGGCTGCTGCGCGAAGGCGCTGCTGCTGACAATGGCGGCTGCCCACAACGCGAACAGCAAGGACTTGAGTTTCATTGCGTCTCCCCTGATTTAGGAATTTAAGAATTTTTGTTATGCACTTGCAGCGCGTAGCCCAAGTGGCCTGCGGATTTTGCATAGCTCCCCAAAACGGGGCAACTGTGGAAAACCACAATCTCCCGCCGAACCCGCCTTCATGCTGCGCCGCACAGTGCTGGCGCCCGGCGGCGCGCGCGGCTACACTGGCGGCGTCATGAAACCGCCGCCGCCCATTGCCACCCAGCCCACGCCCGCTTCGCTGCTGCTCGAACCCAGCCGCAAGGCCACCATGCGCTGGCTGATCCCGATCCTGCTGGTGTTCCTGTTCCTGACCACGCTGATCTGGCTGCCGCGCCAGGCGCAGCAGATGGAGGCCAGCGAGCGGCTGGAACAACTGATCGCCGACTCCTTGTGGGTGGAACAGGCGATCCGATTCCAGTTGAGCCGCGACGATGAAAGCATGCGCATCATCGCCCGCGAGATCATCAACAGCCACCTGCGCCAGGACCATTTCCGCAGCCGCCTCAACGCCCTGCTGCGCAATAACCGCGAGTTCTACCGGGTCACCTGGTTTGGCGCGGACGGCAAGCCGGTGGCGTCCACCGACGACTTCCCTATCACCCGCGACGACCTTTCCGACCCGTCGCGCATGACCGGCGAACGCGCGCGCCAGATCCGCCGTCCGCTGTACAGCCCGCCGGCCGTGCCGCCCGGCATCGCCGAACCGGCGTTGATGGACTACCACGTGCCGATGTTCCGCGACAACCACTATATCGGCAGCCTGGTGGCCAGCTACGCGGTGGCGCGCATCCTCAACGAAATGGTGCCGTGGTGGTTCGCCCAGGACAATGAAATCTCGCTCACCGACACCGACGACAACGTGGTGGCGCGTCGCACCGCCGGCGGCCCGGGCCTGAACGTCTATACCCACCGGCGCGAACTGGAGCTGCCCGGCCTGACGCTGGTGCTGCATACCAACAGCACCAAGAGCGCGCCCAAACTCCTGCCCAACCTGCTGGTGGGTTCGGTGATCGTGCTCTCGCTGGGATTGCTGTGGAGCCTGTGGGCGCTGTGGCGCGACGTCAACCGCCGCACCAAGGCCGAGGGCGCGTTGTTGAATGAGGCCACCTTCCGCGCCGCGATGGAAAACTCGCTGGTCACCGGCATGCGCGCGCGCGACCTGCAGGGCCGCATCACCTACGTCAACCCGGCCTTCTGCAAGATGGTCGGCATCCCGGCCGAGGAGCTGGTGGGCAAGATCCCGCCCATGCCCTACTGGGCGCCGGAAGCGATGGACGAATACCAGGAGCGCTTTTCCAACGTGCTGGCCGGACGCATCACGCCGCAGTTCGAAACCATCTTCCAGCGCAACGACGGCGAACGCTTTCCGGTGCTGATCTTCGAGTCGCCGCTAGTGGACCAGAACGGCAAGCAGACCGGCTGGATGGGTTCCATCCTCGATGTCTCCGAACGCAAGCGCGCCGAAGACCTGAACCGCACCCAGGAAGAAAAGCTGCAAGCCAGCGCGCGCCTGGCCAGCATGGGCGAGATCGCCTCCACGCTGGCGCACGAATTGAACCAGCCGCTGGCGGCCATTTCCAGCTTCACCACCGGCGCGCTCAACATGATGCAGCAAGGCAATGCCGATCCCGCGGCGCTGCAGCCGGCGCTGGAAAAGATCCACGCGCAGGCGCAACGCGCCGGCCACGTGATCCGCAGCGTGCACCAGTTCGTCAAGAAACGGGAACCGGCGCGCCAGCCGTTGCGGATCGGGCAGTTGATCGACAACGTCACGCCGCTGGTGGAATTGCAGGCGCAGCAATTTTTCGTGGTGCTGCAAACCCATGTGCCGCCCAACCTGCCCGCGGTATCGGGCGACCAGGTGTTGCTGGAGCAAGTGATCCTGAACCTGACCCGCAACGGCATCCAGGCCATGGCCGGAGCGCCGCCGGAACGCCGCATCCTGCGCATCGTGGCCGAAATCGACCGCAGCCCGGCCAGCGCGGAGTCAGTGGTGGTGTCGGTGATCGACCAGGGCCACGGCATCCCGGAAGACGTGGCGGCGCGCCTGTTTTCGCCGTTTTTCTCGACCAAGGCCGAAGGCATGGGCATGGGTCTCAACATCTGCCGCACCACCATCGAATTCCACGGCGGCACGCTGACGTACACCAACAACCCGGCAGGCGGTACAATCTTCCGGTTTTCGCTGCCCGCGCAAAGCGGGACCTACTAAAAACAACCGGGAAGAGACTGACGCAAGCCGCACGCCAGACATGGCCGCGGCCCGTTCCAATCCGATGCTGCATATAGTCGACGACGAAGAAATCATCCGCGACTCGCTGACCTGGCTGGCGCGTTCGCGCAATATCGCCGCCGCCAGCTACGAGAGCGCACAAGCGCTGCTGTCGGCGCTGGAAGGCGCCGCCGGCTTCGATCCCGCCGGCGAATGCATCCTGCTCGACGTGCGCATGCCCGACATGAGCGGCGTGGCGCTGTTCAACGAACTCGCCGCCAAGGGCCTGGCGCGGCGGCGGCCGGTGATCGTCCTGACCGGCCACGGCGATGTGCCCATGGCGGTCGACATGCTCAAGAACGGCGCCTTCGACTTCTTCGAAAAACCCTTCAACGACAACCAGCTGATGGACCGCGTGCTGCAAGCGCTGCAAAGCTCGTGCGCGGCCGGCGAGGAAGATGCGGTACAAGTCCGCCTGGCCGGCCTGTCGGTGCGCGAACGCGAAGTCCTGAACCTGATCCTGGCCGGCAAGATGAACAAGGTCATCGCCGATGAACTGGGCATCAGCATGCGCACGGTAGAAGTGCACCGCGCGCACATTTTCGACAAGATGAACGTCAAGACCGCGGTCGAGCTGGCGCGCCTGCTGAAGTAACCGCGCTCGGACCGTGTCATGAATATCCTCAACCTCCTGCTGCCCGACTTCAGCCTGATCGCGCTGGGCGTGCTGGTCTACCGCATCACCAACTGGGGCGAGCACTTCTGGGCCGGGCTGGAAAAACTGGTCTATTTCCTGCTGTTCCCCGCCCTGCTGTTTTATTCCACCGCGCGCCTGAAGCTGGACCTGTCGGCCACCGGCGGCCTGCTGCAGACCGGCATGCTGGCGCTGCTGCTGGGCATTGCGCTGACCTGGCTGGGCAAGCCTTTCATCAAGGCCACGCCGATGACCTACGAGTCCGGCATGCAGACCGCCTATCGCTTCAATTCCTATATCGCCCTGGCCCTGGCCACCCGCATGGCCGGGGAAGAAGGCGCCGGGCTGATGGCCATGCTGCTGGGCTTCGGCGTGCCGCTATGCAATGCGGCGGCGGTGCATGCGCTGGCGCACAAGAGCGGCAACCTGCTGCGCGAGCTGGCGAAGAATCCGTTGCTGATCGCCACCGCCGCCGGACTGCTGTTTTCCGCCGCCGGGCTGCAGCTGCCCGAAGTGGCCGGGGTGGTGCTGTCGCGCCTGGGCAGCGCGTCGATCGCGCTGGGGCTGCTGATGGTAGGCGCAGGGCTCAGGCTATCGGGGCTCAAGGAAAGCAAACTGATGGTGGCGTGGCTGCTCGCCATCAAACTGCTGGCGGTGCCGGCGGCGGCGTTCTTCATCGGACGCCAGTTGCAGCTGCCGGTGCTGCAATGGCAGATCGTGGTGCTGTTCTGCGCGCTGCCGACCGCTTCCAGCGCCTACATCCTGGCCACCCGCATGGGCGGCAACGGGCCGGCCACGGCCTTCCTGATTTCCTTGGGCACGCTGGTGTCGGCGGCCACCATCCCGTTCTGGCTGATGCTGGTGTCCTGAGGCCTCAGTCCGCTGCGCCTTCCAGGCCATGCCTTTGCAGCGCCCATGCCACATGCTCGCGCACCAGCGCCGACGGATGCGCCTGGCGTGCCTGCAACGCAGCCACGATGCCGGCATCGCCTTTGGCGACGGATGATGCGGCGGCATTGCCCAAGCCGACGGCAAGATTGCGCAGCCAGCGCTCATGGCCGATGCGGCGGATCGCGCTGCCTTCGGTGTTTTTCAGGAATTCTTCCTCGCTCCAGGCGAACAGCTCCACCAGGGCGGCCTGGTCGAGGCCGTGGCGCGGATCGAAGTCCGGCAGGCTGGCGCGCTGGGCGAACTTGTTCCAGGGGCAGTAGAGCTGGCAGTCGTCGCAACCGTAGATGCGGTTGCCGATCAGCGGACGCAACTCCAGCGGGATGCTGCCCTTGAGTTCGATGGTGAGGTAAGAGATGCAGCGCCGCGCGTCCAGCTCATACGGCGCGACGATGGCCTGGGTCGGGCAGACATCGATGCAGGCGCTGCACTGGCCGCAATGCGGCGTGACCGGCGCGTCCACCGGCAACGGCAGATCGGTCAGCATCTCGCCGAGGAAGAACATGGAACCGGCCTCCCGGTGCAGCAGCAGCGTATGCTTGCCGCGCCATCCGAGCCCGGCCTTTTCGGCCAGCGCCACTTCCATGACCGGCGCCGAATCGGTGAACACGCGATAGCCGAAGGGGCCGATTTCGCCTTCGATGCGAGTCGCCAGCTGCTGCAGGCGCGCACGCAGGACCTTATGGTAGTCGCGGCCGCGGGCGTAGATGGAAACCTGGGCCGCCGCCGGGTCGGCGCCGCGGGCCTCTTCCCGGGCGCGCCAATCTTCGTCTTCGCCTGGCCGGGGCGCCGGCAGGTAGGGCATGCGCACGCTGACCGCCCGCACCGTGCCCGGCACCAGTTCGGCCGGACGCGCCCGCTTCATGCCGTGGCTTGCCATATAATCCATCTCGCCGTGGTAACCCTTGTCCAGCCAGGCCTGGAAGCCGGCTTCGCGATGCGACAGATCGACGTCGGCGATGCGCACCTCGGCAAACCCGAGTTCGCGGCCCCAGGATTTGATGGCAATGGCAAGTGCGGCTAAGTCGGTCATGAGCCAGAAAAACAATCAATCGGAAATAAGAGCATGCAGCATCTTCACCTTCACCTGCCCGACGAAGCCGCCACCGCCCGGCTGGGCGCGGGCCTGGCCGGCGCGCTGGCGCCCGGCCTGACGCTGTACCTGCATGGCGACCTGGGCGCGGGCAAGACGGCGCTCACGCGCGCGCTGCTGCATGCGGCGGGCCACCAGGGGCGGGTCAAGAGTCCCACCTATACGCTGGCCGAGCCCTATGAGGTCAAGATCGCAGAGCGCATGGTAACAGTCATCCACTTCGATCTCTACCGGATGGCCAGCCCGGAGGAGTTCCTCGACGCCGGATTCCGTGAACATTTCAACGAAAACACCGTCTGTATCGTCGAATGGCCAGAAAAGGGGGAAACAGTGTTGCCGCCGCCGGACATTCACATCAGCCTGATGATCGCACAGCACGGGCGTGATGTAGAATTACGTGCGTTGTCTGACAAAGGTCATCAATGCCTCGCTCGACTGAAATTCGCTCCGAACCTGTAAAGTCCAAAAGCCGCCGCACCATCCTCAAAGCAGGCGGCGTCCTCTTCGTCTCCGTCGTCACCCCGCTGCCCGCCTGCGCTTCGCAGATCCTGGCCGTGCGCGTGTGGCCGTCCGAGGATTACACCCGCGTGACGCTGGAGAACGACAGCGACCTCAAGGTCACCCACTTCGTGGTGAAGGATCCGGAACGCCTGGTGGTCGATATCGAAGGCATCGACCTGAACGGCACCCTCAAGGACCTGGTGGCCAAGATCCAGCCCAACGACCCGTACATCAAGCAGGTGCGCGTGGGCCAGAACCGCCCGAGCGTGGTGCGCTTGGTGTTCGACCTGAAGGATGAAATCAAGCCGCAGGTGTTTACGCTGGCGCCGGTGGGCGAATACAAATACCGCTTCGTGATCGACCTCTATCCGGCCAACCCGCCGGACCCCATCGCGGCGCTGATCCAGAAGGGCGACTGGTTCAAGGACGCCCCGCGCGACTCCGCCCAGGCCCAGATACCGGCGCAACCCGATCCGGCGCCGCTGGCGCAAGCCAGGCCGCAGCCGGAGGAACAGCCCGAAAAGCATCCCAAGCCGGCGCCGGACGAGCCGCGCATGCAGCTCACGCGCATGATCACCATCGCGCTCGACCCCGGCCACGGCGGCGAGGATCCCGGCGCCACCGGCGCGCGCGGCAACCGCGAGAAGGACGTGGTGCTGTCCATCGCCAAGCGCCTCAAACGCAAGATCGAGCAATACCCCAACATGCGCGTGATGCTCACCCGCGACGCCGACTTCTTCGTGCCGCTGGGCCAGCGCGTGATCAAGGCGCGCAAGGTGCAGGCCGACCTGTTCGTCTCGATCCACGCCGACGCCTTCGTGCAGCCTACCGCGCGCGGCTCCTCGGTGTTTGCGCTGTCCGAGAAAGGCGCCAGCTCCACCGCGGCGCGCTGGCTGGCCAACAAGGAAAACTCGGCCGACCTGATCGGCGGCGTCAACATCAAGACCCATGACCGCCAACTGGCCAGCGTGCTGCTGGACTTGTCCACCACGGCCCAGATCAACGACAGCCTGCGCGTGGGCAATGCGGTGTTGAAGGAAATCGGCGGCATCAACCGCCTGCACAAAGGCGCGGTGGAACAGGCCGGCTTCGCCGTGCTCAAGGCGCCGGACATTCCCAGCATCCTGATCGAGACGGCCTTCATCTCCAACCCGGAAGAAGAAGCCAAGCTGACCGACGAGCGTTACCAGGAGCAGATGGCCGACGCCATCCTGACCGGCATCCGCAAGTATTTCGCCAAGAACCCGCCGCTGGCCAAGAACAAGCTGACCTGATTCCGGCCTGCCTCAAGCAAAAACCCCGGCCTGCATCGCAGTACCGGGGTTTTTCATATGTCCGGAAACAGGGACAGGAATGCCGTCAGGCGTTGCTGACCTTGCGCTTGCCGCGCAGCTTGCGCCAGACCTGCCACAAGGCGCCCAGCACGATGGGAATGATGGCGCCGACGATGCCGATAAGGACCAGGCAATTCAGGTTCTGCTGCACCAGCGGGATATTGCCGAACAAATAACCCAGCACGACCAGGCTGACCACCCACAAGAACGCGCCCAGGATGTTGAACAGCTGGAATTTGGCGAAGGTCATGGCCGACACGCCGGCGATGAATGGGGCGAAAGTACGGACGATCGGGGTAAAACGGGCGATCACGATGGTCTTGCCGCCGTGTTTCTCGTAGAAGGAATGGGTTTTTCGCAGCGCCTCGGGATTGAGCCAGCGGTAATTGTGGGTATAGACCCGGTGCCCCACCAGCGAACCTATCCAGTAATTGAGGGTGTTGCCGGAAACGGCCGCCACCACCAGCAAGACCATCAGGACCCAGATATTCATGGCGCCGGTGGCGCAGAAGGTGCCGGCGATGAACAACAGCGAATCGCCCGGCAGGAATGGCAGCACCACCAGGCCGGTTTCACAGAAGACGATCAGAAAAAGCACCGCATAAATCAAGGTGCCGTACTGCTCAATCAGAACACCAAGGTATTTATCGACGTGGACCAGCACGTCCAGCAACTGCAGATAATCCATAAGCCCCATCGTCCCGATTACATCGCCAGTCGGCTCCCGTGCCGCACGGCCCCGGGGCCTGCCCGCATGGGCAGCCCGCATTTCCCTGATGACAACACTGCCCGATGGCGAGTAATGGCCTCATCACGACGGGCCATCATACACCATCGTTTCCCCTGTTTTCGGACTACATTGCATCGAATCGGGCAAGCGCCGCCCGCGCCATGTGGCGCAATACTCACAAATCAACACGGGCTCTTCAGAACAGTCAGGCGCCGGCCGATAACAGGCATGGCATGCATGCCGGGCAACCAGCCGCCACGGCATGAAACCGCGGATCAAAAGAACATCGAGCCTATCGCCCGAGCGCCTTCGAAGGCGCCGGTTGCGCGCTGGCCAGTCCCGGCGGGACAGGCCGGAAAAAACGGCATATCATCGAGCACAACGGCGCACAACCGGGGACTGCGTCGTTTCCGCCATACCAAAGGGGGATAAAGAGGATGCATGACCATGAGCCGTTCATCAGGGAATTGAACCGCAGGCATTTGTCGGGGGACGAGCGGGATGCGCTGCTGGCCGCTCTTTCTCGCTCGATGGCAATGCTCGAATTCGCCGCCGACGGCACCCTGCTCGACGTCAACGACAACTTCCTGCGCCTGCTCGGCTACCGGCGGGACGAACTGGTCGGCCGGCACCACAGCATGCTGTGCGACGCCACCTACATCACCACCGGGCACTACCAGCAATTCTGGCAACACCTGCGCGCCGGGCAGATCATTTCCGGCACCCTGCAGCGCATCCGCGCCGACGGCTCCACGCTTTGGCTGGAGGCCATCTGCAGCCCCATCCTGGACGACCGCGGCCAGTTGCAGAAAGTGATCTCGGTGGCGGCCGACATCACCGCCCATATCGATGATTCGCGCCAGACCCACAGCGTGCTCAATGCCCTGAACCGGTCGCTGGGCGTGCTCGAACTGTCGGCCGACGGCATCATCCTCGATGCCAACAGCAATTACCTCAAGACCATGGAATACCTGGCCGACGAACTGGTCGGCAAGCCGCACCGCATGCTGTGCTACGACGACTACGCCAACAGCCCGGAATACGCCGCCTTCTGGCGCGATGTCTGCAACGGCCGCTTCTTCTCCGGCCGCTTCCTGCGCCGTGCGCGCAATGGGCGCGCAGTATGGTGGGAAGCCACCTACTCGCCGGTGCTCGACGCCCACGGCCAACCCGAGAAGGTGATCTGCATCGGCGCCGACGCCACCTACCGGGTCACGCGCGAAGTCGGCGACCGCGAACACCTCTACCTGCTCTCGCTGGGCATCAACGAGACCGACAACGCCGTCATCATCACCGACGACCAGAACCGCATCGTCTTCCATAACATCGGCTTCACCCGCATGCTCGGTTTCCAGTCGCGGCAGGTCATCGGGGAGCGGCCGCATGAACTGTTCGCCGACCACCCCAGCTTCGTGCGCTCGATCGAACGCTGCCACGACGAGCTGCTGCAAGGGCGCAGCTTCCATACCGAAGAACTGATCCACGACATGCACGACCAGCCGCTGTGGATGTCGGCCGTGGTCAACCCGATCCTCGATCCTTCGGGAAAACTGATCAACGCGGTATGCGTGATGACCGACATCACCAACACCAAGGTGCACGAAGTGCTGCAATACCGCGTCCTCAACGCCATGGCGCGCGACTCCTCGCTGGCCGAGCAGATGAACCTGCTGTGCGAAGAAGTCGAGCGGGTGGCGCCGGAAGTGGTCGCCTCCATCCTGCGGGTCGACGAGCAGGGCCTGCTGCATACCCTGGCCGGCCCCAGCCTGCCGGAGTCGTATAACCGCGCGCTGGACGGCATCCCGGCCGGCCCGGACGCCGGCGCCTGCGGCACCGCCGCGTTCCTCGGCGAACCGGTCATGTGCGCCGATATCGAGACCGACCCGCGCTGGGCCGCCTATAAGCACCTGGCCTTGCCGAACGGGTTGCGCGCCTGCTGGTCGACGCCGGTCAAATCGTCCGACGGCAAGGTCATCGGCACCTTCGCCTTCTATTACCGCGAACCCCGCGATGCGCCCAGCGCCTTCCACCAGCTGCTGGTGGATGCCGGCCTGCACCTGTGCGCGCTGGCCATCGAGCGCGAAGCCTCGCGCGCGCGCATCCACCAATTGGCCTTCTACGACTCGCTGACCGGCCTGCCCAACCGCAGCCTGCTGCTGGTCCAGGCCGGGCAGGCGATCGCCGCCGCCGAACGCAGCCGCAGCACGGTAGCGGTGATGTTCATCGACCTCGACCGCTTCAAGCAGGTCAACGATTCGCTCGGCCACCAGGCCGGCGACGAACTGTTGCGCACGGTAGCCACCCGGCTGCAGTCGCAGGCGCGGCGTTCCGACATCGTCGGCCGGCTGTCCGGCGACGAGTTCGTGGTGGTGCTCACGCAATACGACGCCAACCATCTGGCCGAGGTCGTCAAGCGCGTCCAGGAACAATTGTCCGAACCCTGCCACATCAACGGCACGCTGCTCAATCCGTCGGCCAGCATCGGGGTGGCGATGTTCCCCGCCAACGGCAACGACATCGAGACCCTGCTGCACCGCGCCGACATCGCGATGTACCAGGCCAAATCCATCAATCGCGGCCGCCACAGCTTTTTCAGCGACGAAATGAACAGCCTGGCGCAAGAGCGCCTGGCGCTGGAAAGCGCCTTGCGCGACGCCTTGCGCGGCGGCGACTTCGAACTGCATTACCAGCCGCAGATTCATCTGCAGGACAACCGCCTGCACGGCGTGGAAGCGCTGGCGCGCTGGCAGCATCCGCAACTGGGCAACGTCTCGCCGGGGCGCTTCATTCCAATTGCCGAGGAATGCGGCCTGATCGGCGAACTGGGCAAATGGGCACTGGAGGAGGCCTGCTTCCAGCTCTCCGACTGGCGCCGGCGCGGCATCAAGGTGCCATCGGTCTCGGTCAACCTCTCCGCCACCAACTTCCATGACCTGGAATTGCCGCAATTCCTGACCGACCTCTTGCAGCGTTACGCGCTGTCGCCGTCCGACCTGACCATCGAGATCACCGAAACCGTGCTGATGGACACCAACCCCAGCACCAACCAGACCATCGCCGCCGTGGATGCGCTGGGCGTGCCGCTGGCCATGGACGATTTCGGCACCGGTTATTCCAGCCTGGGCTACCTGCGCAAGCTGCCGGTCTCCGAGCTGAAGCTGGACCAGAGCTTCGTGCGCGACATGGCCAAGGATTGCGCCGTGAGCGCGCTCACCAATGCCGTCATCCGCATCGGCGAAAGCCTGAAGCTGACCGTGGTGGCCGAAGGAGTGGAAGACGCCGAACAGTACGAGTTGTTGATCCGGCAAGGCTGCGATGTGGCCCAGGGTTATTATTTTTCGCGGCCCTTGTCGCCCGATGGCCTGGAAAACTGGATCCGCGATTTCATGGCGGGAAAAAGCAGCTACTGCAGCAGGCAATCATGATCGGCCGCGGCCAATGCGCCGCCGCGCATGGCGCGATAAGGAAACGGCCCGATCCGATAGGCAATGCGGCATCCGATGCAAAAGAAATCGATCGATTGCGCGGTATCGATAACAAGATGAGATATCAAAAAAATAATCTCATCGCCGGAAAAACAACAGGCCGGGAAAATGTGGGCGCAAACATCGAAAGTAATTGAAACAGAGCAAAAACCTGTCGATATACTTCTGCCTTCCCCAGCAAATCCAGAGACATAAACGTAACCGCCAGGATCCACAGCCTGGCCGCTTCCTGTGTTGCCGCCAGCCTGGCGCAGAGCCTGGCTGGCAAGTTCCAGATGCGCTGTACCACACCTGAAAGGGTGCTCACGGGTTACCGATTGCGAGATGCAAGGCACTCCGGTCGGCGTTGACACGACGTCCTATTTCTCTTGGTTCACAACAAAAACACCATGCCCATCGATACCTCCGCTCCGGCGCACCGCAGCTCCATATTGAACCGATCCGTCGGCGCAAAACTTACCGCGTTGACGGTAGCCCTGGTCGGCGCCGTCTTCATCATCGCGCTCATGCTCATCACCTACTCGGCCTCGCGCATGGTCGAGCAGCGCTCGCTCGAGCAAATGTCCAACGAGGCGCGCAGCGTATCGCACATGGTCGGCATGTTCGACCATACGGTCACCAGCCAGGTCGACCGTTTTTCCGCCATGTTCGGCAATGAGTTCGCGGGCAAATTCACGCTCGACGAAGGCCGCACCATCCAGATCGGCGACCGCGCCACGCCGGCGCTGCAAAACGATGGCCACGACCTCAATCTCGACTTCACCATTCCCGACCGCTTCACCGCAGAAACCGGCGTCACCGCCACCATCTTCGCCAAGACCGGCGACGATTTCGTGCGCGTGTCGACTTCCCTGAAAAAAGAAAACGGCGAGCGCGCCATCGGCACCCTGCTCGACCGCGCTCACCCCGGCTATGCGGCGCTCAAGGCCGACAAGGCCTACAGCGGCCTGGCCACGTTGTTCGGCAAGCAATACATCACCAAGTACGTGCCGGTCAAGGATGCGGCCGGCCAGATCATCGGGGTGCTGTACGTGGGCATCGACATCTCGCCCGACATCAAGGCGCTCAAGGACCAGATCAAGGCGCTCAGGATCGGCGACACCGGTTTCTTCTATGTGCTCAACGGCAAGGAAGGCAAGGAGCTGGGCACGATGATTGCCGGCGCCCCGCGCGAAGGCAAGGAAGAAGGCGCCAGCCTGCTCGAGCTGAAGGACGCCGCGGGCAATGGCTATATCAAGGCCATGCTGGAACGCCAGGAAGGCGCGCAGCATTACACCGCTCTCGACGGCCGCAAGAAAATCATCGCCCTCGCCCGTTACCCGGGCTGGAACTGGGTGATCGCCGGTGAAGCCTATGTCGACGAGCTCACGCGCGAAGTCGATACGATGCGCAAGCTCTATATCGGCGGCGGCCTGCTGTTTTTGGCGATCCTGGGCCTGATCCTAAGCCTGGTGGTGCGGCGCATGGTCTCGCGCCCGCTGGACGCGGTATGCCAGGCCGCCGACCGTATCGCCGGCGGCGACCTGACAACCCGCCTGCACGTTGTGCGCAGCGACGAGATCGGCCGCCTGATGCGCGCCTTCAACGGCATCAGCGAAGGCTTGTCGGCAGTGGTGGCCAGCGTGCGTTCCGGCACCGAGGAAATCAACACCGCCGCCAGTGAGATCGCGGCCGGCAACCTCAACCTGTCCGCCCGCACCGAGCAGCAGGCCGGTGCCCTGGAAGAAACCGCATCGGCCATGGAAGAGCTGACCTCCACCGTCAAGCAAAACGCCGCCAACGCGGTGGAAGCCGACCAGTTGTCGGGTTCGGCATCGAGCGTCGCCAGCCAGGGCGGAGAGGTGGTCGGCCAGGTGGTCAACACCATGGATGCCATCAATGCCTCCTCGCAGCGGATCGTCGACATCATCAGCGTGATCGACGGCATTGCTTTCCAGACCAACATCCTGGCCTTGAACGCCGCCGTGGAAGCGGCGCGCGCCGGCGAGCAGGGGCGCGGCTTCGCGGTGGTCGCCACCGAAGTGCGCACGCTGGCGCAACGCAGCGCCACCGCCGCCCGCGAGATCAAGGAACTGATCGACGCCTCGGTCGAAACGGTAGGCAGCGGCGGCAAGCTGGTGCAACAGGCCGGCGCCACCATGGGCGATGTCGTGGCCAGCGTGCGGCGCGTCTCCACCGTCATCAGCGAAATCTCCACCGCCAGCCGCGAGCAAAGCGAAGGCATCGACCAGATCAACCGCGCCATCGCGCAAATGGACGAAAGCACCCAGCAGAACGCGGCCCTGGTCGAGCAGGCGGCGGCCGCGGCGCAATCGCTGCAACAGCAGGCCCAGCACCTGGCGGCCGCGGTCAGCGCGTTCCGCATCTGATCCAGGCAAGCGGGCCCGGGGCCGGAGCGGCCCTGGGCCCGGCCCCGTCCGCGGCGGTATAATCGCGCCATGAACGCACCGCTTTCCTCTTCCTCCGCCACGCCGGCCTATCGCCCTATCCAGGCCCTGCCGGACCAGTTGATCTCGCAGATCGCCGCCGGCGAAGTGATCGAACGCCCGTCGGCGGTGGTCAAGGAACTGCTGGAAAACGCGCTGGACGCGGGCGCCACCCAGATCACGGTGCGCCTGGAGCAAGGCGGCGTCAAACGCATCGCCATCACCGACAACGGCCGCGGCATCCCGCCCGAGCAGTTGCCGCTGGCGCTGGCGCGCCATGCCACCTCCAAGATCGCCTCGCTGACCGACCTGGAAAACGTCGGCACGCTGGGCTTTCGCGGCGAGGCGCTGGCCTCGATCGCCTCGGTGGCGCAACTGACCGTCACCACCCGCACCGCCGACGCCGCCCACGCCTGGGAAATCACCGGCTCGCAGCACGGCGCCGTTTCGCCGGCCTCGGGCGCCCAGGGCACCACCATCGATGTGCAGGACCTGTATTTCAATACGCCGGCGCGCCGCAAGTTTCTCAAGTCGGAACAGACCGAATACGGCCATTGCGCCGAAGTCGTGCGCCGCATCGCGCTGGCCCGGCCGGATGTCAGTTTTTCGCTCTCGCACAACGGCAAGACCGTCGACCACTGGAACGTCGGCGAATTCGCCAAGCGCAGCGCCCACATCCTCGGCGACGAATTCGCCAACGCGCGCCTGCCGCTGGACGAAGCTGCCGGCCCGCTGCGCCTGCACGGCTTCGTCGGCTTGCCGACCGCCTCCAAGGCGCGCGCCGATAGCCAGTATTTCTATGTCAACGGCCGCTTCGTACGCGACAAGCTGTTGACCCACGCGGTGCGCGCGGCCTACCAGGACGTGCTGCACGGCGACCGCTACCCATCCTATGCGCTGTCGCTGGAACTCGACCCGGCGCTGGTCGACGTGAACGTCCACCCGTCCAAGATCGAGGTACGTTTCCGCGACAGCCGCAGCGTGCACCAGTTCGTGTTCCATGCCGTCAGCCGTGCGCTGGCGCAGACATCGGCCACGTCCTTCGGCAATGCGCCGCCCCCGCAGTTGCAACAACCGGCCGCCGGCGCGCCGCTGCCGTGGATGCGCGAACAGCAGCAAAGCTCGTTCGCCAACCAGTTCGCCGCGCAGCCGGCCAAGCCCTTTTCGTTCGGCGGCGACGGCTTCGGCGTGCGCCAGAATTCAGAAGCCTATGGCGCCATGTTCCGCGGCGACGCCGCCATGTCGCCGCCGCAAAACATGGGCGATGCCGCAACGCGCGCGCAAGCGCCGCAAGACCTGCCGGCCGGCGACTTCCCGCTCGGTTTCGCGCTGGCGCAGTTGCACGGCATCTATGTGCTGGCGCAAAACAGCGCCGGCCTGGTGGTGGTGGACATGCACGCCGCCCACGAACGCATCCTGTACGAGCAATTGAAAAACGCGCTGGATGGCAACGAGATGTTCGTCCAGCCGCTGCTGATCCCGGTCACCTTCTACGCTGACGCGGTCGAGGTCGGCACCGCCGAGGAACACCAGGAAACGCTCTCTGCGCTGGGCTTCGACATCGCCGTGATGTCGCCCACCACGCTGGCCGTGCGCGCGGTGCCGGCGCTGCTCAAGAACGCCGACGCCCAGACGCTGGCGCGCGACGTGCTGCGCGACGTGCGCGAATACGGCGGCTCGCGCGTGCTGCTGGAGCGCCGCAACGAACTGCTCGGCACGCTGGCCTGCCACACCGCCGTGCGCGCCAACCGCAGCCTGACCGTTCCCGAGATGAACGCGCTGCTGCGCCAGATGGAAGCCACCGAACGCGCCGACCAGTGCAACCACGGCCGGCCGACCTGGAGCCAGATGGCCCTGTCCGACCTGGACAAGCTGTTCCTGCGCGGACAATAAAGCGTGTTATGCACGATGACACGCCCTAGCATGGCAGCACCTCCCCTGGCCGTGGCCATCATGGGGCCGACCGCCTCCGGCAAGACCGCGGCGGCCCTGGAGATCGCCCGCCGCCTCCCCTGCGAAATCATTTCCGTCGATTCGGCCCTGGTCTATCGCGGCATGGATATCGGCACCGCCAAGCCCAGCCCGCAGGAACTGGCCGAGGCGCCGCATCACCTGATCGACATCATCGACCCGGCCGACGCCTATTCGGCCATGCAATTCCGCCAGGATGCGCTGCGCCTGGCCGGCGAGATCGCCGCGCGCGGCAAACTGCCGCTGCTGGTGGGCGGCACCATGCTGTACTTCAAGGTGCTGCGCGACGGCCTGGACGAATTGCCGCAGGCAGATCCCGCGCTGCGCGCCCAACTGGATGAGGAAGCCGCCCGTGCAGGCATGCCGGCCATGCACGCCCGATTGGCCGCGCTGGATCCGGTCACTGCCGAACGCCTCAAGCCCAACGACAGCCAGCGCATCCAGCGGGCCCTCGAGATCACGCTGCTGACCGGCCAGCCGATGTCATCGCTGCTGGCGCAGAAAGAACC
Source organism: Herbaspirillum sp. SJZ099 (assembly GCF_007828355.1). Taxonomy (NCBI): domain Bacteria; kingdom Pseudomonadati; phylum Pseudomonadota; class Betaproteobacteria; order Burkholderiales; family Oxalobacteraceae; genus Herbaspirillum; species Herbaspirillum sp. SJZ099. The sequence continues at coordinate 321,458 of NZ_VIUO01000005.1, forward strand.
GGAACCGCTGCCCTTCGATCTGCTGCCGCTGGCGCTGGAGCCGTCCGACCGTTCCGTGCTGCACCGGCGCATCGCCCTGCGTTTCGACCAGATGCTCAGCGGCGGCGGCCTGCTGGACGAAGTCAATGCCCTGCGGGCGCGCGGCGACCTGCACCTGGGCCTGCCGTCGATACGCTGCGTCGGCTACCGCCAGGCCTGGGAATACCTGGACGGCCTCATCGATTACGCCACCATGCGCGAAAAAGGCATCGCCGCCACCCGCCAACTGGCCAAACGGCAGCTTACCTGGCTGCGCTCCATGCCGGAGCGCATCGTGGTCGATTGCAATGCCCCGGATGCCACCGCAAAGGTATTGGATCAGGTGGAACAGGCGCTGGCAGCCCGCCAGGCCAGCTGAACGGGCATCCAGCATAAAAAATGGCCACCCTATTGACAGGCGGCCGCAATGCTTCTATAGTGTCGGGCTTGCTTCTGGTGATATAGCTCAGTTGGTTAGAGCACAGCACTCATAATGCTGGGGTCGGTGGTTCAAGTCCACCTATCACCACCAGATACTGATTCGAAGAAGTCCAGTAGAATCCTGAAACCCGCTACAGGCCTAGTGCTTGAGCGGGTTTTTTGTTTTTCAACGTCCAAAACGGTGCGTTGACAGCCAATAGCGGTAGGGGTAGTTTTAGGGGTAACCTCACATTACCCCAACATCGCTACCCCTAAAATGCCTAGAATCATTGAGCCCCTCAAGGATCTACAAGTTAAGAATGCCAAGCCGAAAGACAAGCCGTACAAGCTAGCCGACGGCGGCGGACTCTACTTGCTCGTCACTCCCACCGGCAGCAAAGGGTGGCGACTCAAATACCTGTTTTTAGGGAAAGAAAAGCTGATCTCCTTAGGCACCTACCCCGAGGTCAGCCTGCAAGAAGCTCGTAAGCGACGTGACGCCAATAAGGAGCTCGTGTCCGATGGGGTTGATCCTAGCGATAACAGAAAGGCCGCCAAGCTAGCAGGCGTTGAGCGCGCTGCAAATAACTTTGAAGCCATTGCACGAGAATGGCTGGCCAAGCACAAAGAAGAATGGGCAAAGACCCACTACGAGAAAATAGTCGGCCGACTTGAGAACGACGTTTTCCCTTACCTCGGGAAGAAACCAATTTCCAGCATTACGACATCTGAACTGTTGAGCGTCATTCGAAAGATTGAAAGTAGAGGCGTACTAGAAACAGCGCACCGAGCTCTTGCAAACTGCGGACAGGTCTTTCGGTACGCAGTAGCCACGGGGCGGGCGGAGCGCGATCCAACTGGAGATCTTCGCGGAGCTCTCGCTTCTGTGAAAAGTCGCCGCACTCATTTCGCGGCTGTCACCGAACCCAAAGAGGTTGGCAGCCTTCTTCGTTCCCTCTACGGATATGACGGCACTCCAACGGTCTGTGCGGCGCTGCGTCTCGCACCACTGGTGTTTGTAAGACCGGGAGAGCTACGAGCAGCGGAGTGGGCACATATTGATCTAGATGCCGCCGAATGGCGCTACACAGTCACGAAAACGAATACACAACATATCGTGCCGCTCCCCAGCCAAGCGGTTGAGATTCTAAAGGACCTCCAACCGCTGACCGGTAGTGGGAAGTATGTTTTTCCCAGCCCAAGATCCAAGACTCGCCCGATGAGTGACAACGCGATTTTGTCAGCTATGCGCCGCATGGATATCGGCAAAGACGTCATGAGCGGCCACGGCTTCCGGGCCATGGCGCGCACTATTCTCGATGAAGTCCTTGGAGAGCGAGTCGATCTTATTGAGCATCAACTGGCGCACGCGGTCCGGGATCCCAACGGGCGCGCCTACAATCGGACTTCTCATCTTCCAGAACGCAAGCGAATGATGCAACGCTGGGCAGATTACCTGGATTCGTTACGTGTAGGCGCTGAGGTAATTCAACTGCGCGAAGCTTAATACCAAGTGGCCTCAACTAGCCGCAGTAATGACGCATATCGCACCGAACCTCCGCCTTGACCTGATCTCCAGCGCTCAAGCGCTGTTCACGCGACTGGCGAAATGACTTGCTGCTGATCGCCTTCATCCTCTTCGGCATCGCCAAGTTCAGATCCGTCCGCAACAGCCGCCGCCGCTTTACCCATGGCCCGTTCTACCAGTTTGACCAGACTAGCCTTTCGGTTTTTGTAGAAGGTGTCGAAGTCGTCAGCCCGAAGCGCGGTCGTATCGATGAGATGCGAGCCGACAATGGCGTTCATCTCAGCATCCGCAAGCTGAACCTGCGTATGAGATTGCAATTTTGACAAATAGATCGATGGCGCATGCCCGCCGATCATTCGGTTTGCCTTGTAGGAAATCGGGGTTTTATTGACGACCGTGTTGTAGACCGCGCGCTTAATACCGTTCTTCTCGCACCAGTCCTGCGGGAAGATGTGATGAATATCAAGCGCAAGTTCCTCGTCGTCGAGTTCCTGGATCTTTGCCTTCCAGAAAAAGTCTTGCGCGCCTTCACGAAGCACCAGCACATTCAGGCCTTTATACGCGGCTGACAGGCGCGACGTCATCGTGTCCAAGCGATCCGGGCTAAACGCCGCATCTGCAATGGTTCGAGGTATTGCGCTGTCACTCTCGATCCACTGTAATAGATCCTCGACATCGTTTGCGATTCGGGTCTCGATGGCGCTGCCATAGAGTTCGCCGAGAACACCACTCCAGTACCAGTGAGAAAGTTTTTGGTAGATGCGCGGCTCAAGCCAGCGTTCGCGCAGGTGCGCGAGTACCGAGGCGAGCGGGGCCAGTTGTGTTCGATACGGCAATTCGCGTGGGCTTTTCACACACTCCTTGCGCAGAAACTTGGCAGCGAGCAGGAAGCCCACTTCGACCTCTTCTGCCCATTTGGCATACGCACTCAAGGGCATTGCAAGTATCGAGACACGTTTTGCGCTCACCGGTTGTATAGACTTTCCTATTTTCCCAGACGCCACATCGGCGCGGCGCAACTCCAGTGTGTGCAACATCGATACCGCCTGCAGGAAGTCCGTAGACTCCACCTGTGACAGTAGCGCCTCTTTGCATAGGCGTTGATACCGTCCCGAAACATTTCTGGTGGCGTTGCCATGCCAGTCATCACGCAGATTGAAGCCGTCAGCTGCGTAGGTTGCAGTGACCAGTTCAAAAACGTTGAGTGGGACGCCACCGGTGTTTACTTTCTCGAAGACCAGGCAGACGGCTTCCTTCGTCGTGGCCTTGCCGAGCTGGATCACAGGTAGCTGGTAGTTACGGAAGGCATTCAGTACCTGTCGACGGAACTGCATGTACAGGCCGAACTTTTCGGCAGCGTACTCCTGCAAGGCTTCTTCCCATGCATCCGAGTTCAGGATTTGATCGCATGGAAAGTACAGCTGCTCGCACTCCTTCTGCGTCGTAGTCAAATCAAGATCAATCTGGCGGCCAAAGTTGGAGCGCTTGATCTTGTCCTCTTCGATGGCCTCAATAGCGTCCTCCAGGCGATCCCCACCTTCCAGTGCTACTTCAATGTTCCAGTAGTAGTGCCTTCGAATAGGCTTGCCCTTTTCGGTGCGGGTCTTCACCGCGTCCTTCGTGGCCAAGACTTGCGTGAGGGTGGTAAGGCGTTGTTGCCCGTCGAGAATCAGCAGCTCCGCATCTGATTCGCCCGATGGGAGCGAAACCCCCTCCACTGGCCGTACCTGAAACTTGGCCTCGCCACCGGTCTCCAGCAGCATGACTGCCCCGACCGGGAATGACCTGGCAATGCTCACCAGCAGACTGCGGATGTGCTGGTCATCCCACACCCATCCACGCTGAAAATCAGGTAACTGGATCTTCGCCTTGACGATTTCGGCAAGGATCTCTGGCAATAGCCGCTTGGTGCTATCGAAAGTGCTCATTGTTTTACCTTCATCATTACTTCACCAAATCCATCAACTTGTCGAAGCTCTTCACCACGTCGTACTTGACGTTTTCAGGGGCGTACTTCCGGTTCATTTCGTCGAAGAACTTGCGGGCGCATTCGATCTTGGTTTCCTCGATCTTCGTCAATTGCATCGTTGACATGGACCCTTTGGTCTCCGCAACGAAATAGACATGCTTGACGGCCCCCTCTTTGAACGAAATTGCCCAGTCAGGGTTGTAGTCACCCACCGGCGTCGGGATCAGAAAGCCACGGGGCAACTTGGCGTACACGATCACATCGGTGCAGGTGTCGAGGGTCTCGACGAATTTGCGCTCGATACCAGAATCAGTGACCACGTAGTCGTAGATATGCCGCTTGAGCTTGTCACCGGCCTTGCTGAAGTCCTGCTTGGTCTGCCCTGCGGTGAAGATGTCGATATCGAACTTGTCCTCGACCGGGTCGTAGGCTAGATGTTCGATGATCATCGTTGCCTTCTGCTCGTTGATCAGTCGCACCGCTTCCGCGATAAAACTCTCGGGATTGGTACGGAACTGTGCAAACACCGCGACGCTAATTCCTTTCAGGATGTCTGCTGTCGTGCGTCGCGTCAGTTGCGTACCGTCAGCGATCTTGCCGATGAGGTCGTACTTCACTGCGGAATGAATCGACTGCTTGTTGTACTCGACTGTCGTTTCAGCGACCTTGAAGCCGTCCCCACTCTTCAGTGCATCTGCCGTTACCTGATCAACTTGCTCACCGATCTGAATCGTGTACTGCAACGGCGTCACGCGAAGGCTCTTGTCTAATTCGGCAACGGCCTTCTTCACCAATTCCACTGAATCAAAGTCAACGCTGTAAGCCGCTTTGCGATTGATCCGGCTCCACAGTTCCTTGAACTCACGCTTCTCAAAGTTGCTGTTGAGCGGGTTCTTCTTGGGGCGACGGTCATCGCCAATCTCAAACATCTGACTGTCGCTGAAGACGCTGTCGATCAGTTGGTACACCTGTTCAGCATAAGCCTTCAGTTCCGGGGGCAACGGTGCCAGGGTGCCTTCCTTCTTAGCCTCGTGGTACGTGCCCGTGATGCGGTCGGCATCGTCACTGTAGTCGTTCTTGAGCAGGTACTTGTAGATGACCTGACCTGAAAAAACTGGTCCGACTTGAAATTTCATATGCTATTGAAAAGGAGAGTCAGACCATGCCGAAAAAGCGATTCACATCCGAAGA